>JAAYSS010000035.1 GCA_012518275.1 Bacteroidales bacterium | reverse complement strand
GAAATAAGAAAAAGGGTCAGAACAAATACACTCATTACTACGAAGACGATAGTGAAATCTAAACAAAATGATAAAACCACTTACTGTTTTGTTTGAAATTTTGACAGAAAGGGGTTTGGATAGATTATATCTGCTTTCTATTTTTAATATCATTCAGATGTTTTTCGTTTTAGAAAGTGGTTGTTGCACGAACTATTTATTCTGTAAGAGAGCGTTTAATATAGAAGTAAACTATTAAAATAAAAAATTATGAGCTATAACTTATTAAATAACAAACGAGGAATTGTTTTCGGTGCTCTAAATGATATGTCGATAGCTTGGAAAGTAGCTGAGCGTACCGTGGAAGAGGGAGCTGTTATCACGCTTTCCAACACTCCGATCGCAGTACGTATGGGAACAACAAGCCAATTGGCAGAAAAACTGAATGCTAAGCTTATTCCTGCTGATGCAACCTCTGTGGAAGATCTGGAGAATGTTTTCAAAGAATCGATGGAAGCGTTGGGTGGGAAAATAGATTTCGTGCTTCACTCCATCGGAATGTCACCCAATGTACGCAAAAAACGTACGTACGATGATTTAGATTACGGTATGTTAAATACTACGCTGGATATTTCTGCCATTTCTTTTCATAAAATGCTGCAGGTAGCCAAAAAAATGAATGCCATTGCAGATGGCGGCTCCATTATAGCACTGTCTTACATGGCAGCACAGCGTACGATATACGGCTACAACGATATGGCTGACGCAAAAGCAATGCTTGAAAGTATCGCTCGAAGCTTTGGGTATATCTACGGGCGAGAACATAACGTTCGGATAAATACGATTTCTCAATCACCGACCATGACAACTGCCGGTAGTGGTGTGAAAGGTTTTGATAATTTAGTGGATTTTTCAGAACGGGTAGCACCGCTCGGTAATGCTACAGCTGATGATTGTGCCGATTACTGCGTGGTAATGTTTAGTGATTTGACCCGTAAGGTAACTATGCAGAATCTTTTCCACGACGGCGGATTTTCAAGTATGGGCATGAGCTATCGTGCTATGGAACAGTATCTAAAAAGTTTTGATTGTCCCGAATCAGATGAAAAATTCAAAGATGAAAAAGGAAATATTATTTACGGATAAAAGGAAAGTCTTTCTTATCGAATGAATATTAAAAACAAAACAGCCATTCTGTAGAATAGAGTGGCTGTTTTGCGTTATTTGTAAATTAAATTATCAAACTAATCCTTCTTTTGTTTGCGTTGATGTTTCTCTTTTCTCGGCGGTCTTGGTAGAAGCGCTTTATGAGAAAGTTTGAATTTTCCGGTCTTTTCATCGATATCCAGCAGTTTAACTTCAATCATATCGCCTTCCTTCAGTCCTGAATCTTCCATGGTTTTTACATGTTCCCATTTCAGTTCGGAAATGTGGAGAAGTCCTTCTTTGCCAGGCATAAACTCAACAAAGGCACCGTAAGGCATAATGGATTTTACTTTTGATTCATAAGTTTCACCCACTTCCGGAATGGCTACTATGCTACGAATTTTTGCAACTGCAGCATCCAGTGATTCTTTATTGGCTGATGCAATTTCCACACGACCTTGCTCATCAATTTCATCGATTGTAACAACAGCTCCGGTTTCATCTTGGATATTCTGAATGATCTTTCCACCGGGACCTATTACGGCACCGATCAAATCTTTCGGGATAAACATCACAACAATACGTGGAGCATGGGGTTTCAGGTCAGCACGTGGTTCTGAGATAGTTTCTTGCATTTTATCTAAGATATACATTCGACCTGCTTTAGCTTGGTTTAAAGCTTTTTCCAAAATTTCGTATGAAAGCCCGTCCACCTTGATGTCCATTTGTGTGGCGGTAATACCATCACGAGTTCCGGTAACTTTGAAGTCCATGTCGCCAAGGTGGTCTTCATCGCCCAAAATATCGGAAAGAATAACATAATTTTGACCTTTATTTTCAGAAATCAATCCCATGGCAATTCCCGAAACCGGTTTTTTGATTTTCACGCCTGCATCCATCAGCGCTAATGTTCCGGCGCAAACCGTGGCCATGGATGAAGAACCGTTTGATTCCAAAATATCAGAAACTATTCGAATTACATACGGATAGTCCTCCGGTATCATAGGTTTCAATGCACGAAGAGCCAAATTTCCGTGACCCACTTCACGACGACTTACGCCACGTTGTGGTCTGGCTTCACCAGTAGAGAACGGTGGAAAATTATAGTGTAATAGAAAACGATCTTTGTCTTGTATCAGCGTTTCGTCAATAATTTTCTCATCCATTTTTGTACCCAAAGTTACGGTAGTCAGTGATTGCGTTTCACCGCGGGTAAATATGGCTGAGCCGTGTGCACCGGGCAAGTAATCAACTTCTGACCAAATATGGCGAATTTCGTTCATTTTTCGACCATCTAAGCGTTTGCCCTCGTCCAAGACAGAACGACGCATCGCCTCTTTTTCTACCGCTTGATAATATCTATTTATCAACTCTTCTTTTTCTTCAGCTTCTTCCGGATCGAGTTCAAGCCCTTCTATATATTCGGTTTTCACTGCTTCAAAGTTCTCCATGCGCGATTGTTTGTCGGCATTGCAAGATGTTGCTAATGCATAGACTTTGTCATAAGTTTTCTTCCAAATATCTTGTTTCAGTTCTTCATCGTTTTCTTCGTGACAATATTCGCGTTTTTCAGTTTTACCAACTGATTTCATCAATTCAATTTGTGCTTGGCACTGGATTTTGATAGCTTCGTGTGCTACACGGATGGCCTCAAGTAATTCAGCTTCACTCACCTCTTTCATTTCACCTTCTACCATCATGATGTTATCAATTGTAGCGGCAACGATGATGTCCAAGTCAGCATTTTTAATTTGTTCGAAGGTGGGATTAACCAAGTATTCACCATCAACTCTTCCGATGCGAACTTCTGAAATTGGTCCATTAAAAGGTATGTCAGAAACAGCCAAAGCAGCCGATGCTGCAAGTCCGGCAAGTCCGTCAGGCATATCTACTCCGTCGGCCGAGATAAGATTCACGTTTACAAATACTTCTGCGTGATAATCATCCGGGAAAAGCGGACGTAGTGCGCGGTCTATTAGGCGGGCAATCAAAATTTCATAATCCGATGGACGCCCTTCACGACGTGTAAATCCACCGGGGAATCGTCCGGCTGCACCGTATTTTTCTTTGTATTCAACCGAAAGCGGCATAAAATCGGTACCGGGAACAGCTTCATCTGCTGCTACTACGGTAGCCAACAGCATGGTGTTTCCCATACGGACTACTACAGAACCATCGGCTTGTTTTGCCAGTTTACCGGTTTCGATGGTAATCTGTCTGCCATCACCCATTGTGATGGTTTTTGTAACTACATTCATAAAAATTACATTAAATTGTTTTTAAACTCTTAAATTTTGCGTACAAAGGTACGAATTATATTTTGATTTTGAATGGGTTGTGAATAATTATCAAGCACAAAAAAAGAGCGGAAAATTATATTCCGCCCTCTTTTGACCCTTTATGAATTGGGATTATCTTCTTCTACTTGTATTTGAACGGGTACGTGTTGCCTCGCTATCTGCTCTTGAACTTCTTGTCGAACTGTTATCTGATCTACGCATTTGTGGTTGCACACGTACTGGGGTTCCAATGTCGTTTCCGTAGTAGTTTGTTCTTGAGCTTCTTCGGGTTGTTTGTGTCCTTTTGGTCGGTGTTGAACTTTGAGTCGTAGAACGAGTTGTGGTGCCAACACGTGCATCACGTCTTGGCGTGGTGGTGCGAGTTGTAGTCGTTGAAGGCTGACGTGTTCTAGTTGAAGTTGTACCCACTGCTGTTCTGGACGATGTTCTTCCGGTTCTATCTAATGTTGCTCTACGTTCTTGGTTTACTCTTCTCGTAGTTTCTTGTTGTACACGGCGGTCTGCATTCGAATAAGTGAATTTTCGGTTGCTGCGGATGTTGCGGTCGTCCCAAGGTCTTGCTTTGTGGCGCTCTTTTTCGCCCCAATAGATGGCGCCTTTTTTGTTTTCATTAAATCCACGTACGTAAGGAATGTTGCTATAGTCATAGTAATCAATATAATAGTATCTCGGATAGCTTCTTACATAGTAATGATGATGCATCCAAGGCTGATAAACCCTTGTGTTTACTATTACGATGTAACTGTTGTAAAGGTCATAAGTAGAATAAAACGGTGCTATTGATGGAACAAACATCCATTCACCCATGTTTAGCACAATGAAATCGCGTGTTGCAAGGTCGTAATAACATTCAATATCAGGGAAATAGTAGTAGCGGGTACCCGGATAGTAGGGTGGTGCCCACATTGGATTGTTGTACGAATAATCATACACGGTTACACTACTTGCCGGTACTGATTCATAAATACCACAACTTGTGAATGAAATGGCAGCTAGAACTGTCATTAACACAATCGTTGATTTTAATAGTAACTTTTTCATGATACTTGTTTTTATTTAAGATGAATAATTTTTTTATAATGTCAAAAGCAAATTATATGCCGAATTTGGAAACACAAAATTAGTTATATTCTTTTGTTGAAATACGCTTAGTAGCCGATATGGATTAAGTCTTCCCACGATGATACTTTAATTTGCTCAATAAAGTGTTGCAATATATTTGCATCGACTGAAAGGGCAAATAAAACCACTATGAAAAGCATGCCGTAAATCCCGCCAGCAATGTGTGCTGAATGATTGACGTTGCCGGCTTGTTTATTCTCCAAATAAATGGAAAGTACCACATAAATGACTCCAAACAAAAATGCCGGAAGCATGATGGGAATAAACATAATTCCCATAAAACTCATCGGATTTATCAAAATAAAGGCAAAAACAACTGCAGAAACTGCTCCCGAAGCTCCCAGTCCGCGGTAATAATGATTGTGCATTTGTTTGGCGTAAGTTGGTAGAATGGAAACAAGCAATGCCGTAATATATAGCGCAATGTACCAAATTCCGCCTTGAGTTTCACCCAATGATGTTTTAAGAAAACGCTCAATATACGTTCCGAAAAAGAATAAAGTCAACATGTTAAAAATCAAGTGTGTGTAATCGGCATGAAGCACACCGTAAGAAAGTAGTCTATACCATTCACCGCGCTTTACAGCTGGCGGATAGAAAATAAGTTTATTGACTAATGATTGATTACTAAACGCTCTGTATGAGACAAATGAAGTAAGTGCGATGATAATAAATGTAAGCATGTTTTCTGAGTTTTGTTTTGTCCCAAAATTATCGGGATGTCAAATATTATTTGATTTTCAGTTGAAACTTCTTAAGTCGTAAGTCTCTCTTCAGGATATTTAGGTGCTTTCCCTCGTTCAATCGAAAAATAAATTCCCACCAGACTAATTGTTGCGAAGGTCAAAAATCCCCATTTCATAGCCTTTAAAAAAGTGAAATTAGATACTTGTTCAGTGGCTTGTCCTTCAAACATGGCGGCAAAAATCAGTGTTACGATTGTCATGCTGGTCATTTGCCCGATAACGCGCATCGAAGCAGCCGAACCGGAAGCCTGACCGTATTGTGTGCGTTTTACTGAACTCATAATGATGGTCATATTTGGCGATGAGAAAAGCGCAAATCCCAGTCCAACCCAAAGCAAAATCAGAATGATAACCCAATGTGGCGTGGTTGTTGTCAGAAAAGCCATTGCGCCGAGTCCTACGCTGCACATACTCATCCCGATTGTTGCAAAAATACGTGGCTCGAATTTGTCAGCCATCCGCCCTACCAAAGGCGAAAACAATGTCATCATAATTGGTTGGGCTATAAGGATTAATCCAGCTTGTTGCGGTGTTAGTTGTTTCACTTTTTGCAAATAAAGACTCAGAAAAAAAACGATGGCAGCTGTAGCGCAGTAGTTGATTAGCGCAGCTAAGTTAGAATATGAAAACAAACGATTTTGTGTGTACAATTTCACGTCAATAGCAGGCTCTTCTTCCCGCAGCTCTACCAACCAAAACAAAACAAGCGAAATACAGCCTGTGCTCATGATTATCCAACCTTTCGTTTCGGGAATTTGCGATGAGCCATACACCAAACATAGCAATCCTAACATAAATAATATCAGCCCTTTATAGTCTAATTTTCCCGATTTTTCAGATTGAACATCATCTTTTCCCAAAAACCGAAAAGCAATAGAGATGGAAATAAATCCCAAAATTGTGCTCGCAATAAATATCGATTGCCAACCGATTTGTTGAGTTAGCATTCCACCAAAAAATGGTCCCAGCGACAAGCCCAAGTAAACCGCCGAAACCGAGATGCCGATGACACGTCCCCGATGTTGCGCAGGGAAAGAAGAGACCAAAATGGCTTGCCCCGTAGTATTGGTGAAAGCGGCACCGATGCCCTGCAGAAACCGTGTAGCAATAAACCATGTGCCCGAAGGGACAAATGCCGATGCCAGCGAGCTAAGTGTGAAAACGATTAAACCGACTTTGTAGAGCTTGTTTACGCCCGAGTTGTCGCCCCAACGTCCTATCGGAAGCTGAAACATTGCCGTAGCCAATAAAAATGACGTAACCACCCAGCTCAGCATCACAGCGTCCATCCCGAACGTTTTCTCAATCGCCGGAAGTGCGATATTGATGGATGAAATAAGAAAAGTTCCCATAAACGACGTTATGGAAATAATAAGCAAGATGGAAATATGTTTTTTAGTCCAAATCATTTTTATTTCGTCTTTGGCAATAAAAATTGCGTTTAAACCGTTTTTTTGAGTATTACTGTTAAAAAACTGTAAATATACTACTTTTTATGATAGTCGATGCAACGTTTTGAACTTACATAAAACTTTGGCTGTAGCCTTGCTTAAGTAACACAGAAATTGTGTACCTTTGTTCTCGGGTTAAATGTTTTTTCTTTTTCATAACAGATTTTTGACCCAATTCTGGCGGGGCTGCCCCGCCAGAATGCTTTTAATTTGTGTTGCATTTACTAATTGAACTTACAATTAACCCATTAACCAAAAAAAATAGGGGATATTTTGTAGTATATAAAAATATACTTATCTTTGCAAGCCCAAATAAAACGCAGTAAATAATAAAAAACAACTATAAATATGAAAAGCGGAATTCACCCAAAAAATTATCGTCCGGTAGCATTCAGAGATATGTCAAATGGCGAGACTTTTATTTCACGTTCTACTGTCAATGCAAAAGAAACAATAGAAATTGATGGTGTGGAATATCCATTGGTAAAATTGGAAATTTCCAGTTCATCTCACCCGTTCTATACCGGTAAATCCAAGTTGGTTGATAGTGCCGGACGTGTGGATAAATATTTGAACCGTTACGCAAAACGTAACACAAAGAAAAAATAAATTCCAAGTAATTTGTACAGAAGCCCTGACGCAAATCAGGGTTTTTTGTTTTAAAAAACTTGGCACCGTTTTTGAATAAAAAAAATCAAATACTAAATTTTAAAACATAATACCAACAGCCATGAAACGTATATTCAAATTAAGCATCTTGATAGTCGGAGCTGCTCTTATATTCTCTGCCTGTAAGAACAAAAGTCCGATTGATGAAGGCACTATTCGATTTGTAGAAGCTGAATCAACTTACTGGGGCGATTTTTATGGTAACGGAAATGCTATTTTCGATTTGATAATGTATGACAAAGAATTATCAAACAGCCCAGAAGGGAATTTAAATGGGATGGAAATTATCTTAGATATCAATGCAAAAAATATAGGTACAATAGAAGTTCCTGCCGGTACTTATAAATCAGGAACCTTAGGTGATGCTTTTACATTCCAGCGAGGTGATTATGATATGGACGGATATCCATACGGTAGTTATTTTAGGGTGTGGAAAAACAACAAAGTGGCTGAAGTATGGTTGATAACGAGTGGAGATATCAAAATTCAAAGCACGGGACAATATACCATTACAGGAGTCATTACGACAGAAGACAATAAACCATACGAATTCAAATACCAAGGAGCTATCGAGTCTTATGACGTAACACCATGGCCCGAAACTCTTAACAAGGGTCAAGTCATTTACGAGGGACGAACAACCGGAAGAACCGGCGATAGAAACGTATTTACCATACTCTTAGGAGGCCAAGATGTTACATTTCCCGACTTAGGCGGTAATGATGATGCGATGCAAATTGAACTTTATTCTCCTATAAATGAATCTAATACGATTGCAAACGGAACCTACTTGGTAGAAATTGAAACAGAAAATAGTTTCAGCATTATGGATGGATTCGTTGGCGATGATGGCTTTGATTATGGCACCTGGTACTACACATCTGAACCTTTCAGTGTAGTTTCCGGCGATATGCTTGTTACGGTTTCTGACAATCACTACAACTTAGATTACGAATTTTTTATCGGAGAAAATAAAACTGGACTAAAAATTGCCGGAGTTTATAATGGGGTTTTACCTTATGTAAACAATGCATCATCATCTGTGAAATCAAAATCTATGGTGAGAGCTCCGAAAATCAAAGATAGAAAAATGACTCGTGAAGGAAGGGGCAATAAACAAAAAACTCCAAGTGCACGTAAAAAGGCTCCAAAAGGAGATCCGAGATTGATGAAATCTAAATAACTAAATAGATACACAATGTGTAAAAAAAGGAATGAGCAACAGTTCGTTCCTTTTTTATTTCACCATTAAATGATATTGTAATACATTCTTTCATTGAAGCAAAAAAGACCCACTTTCAGCAGGTCTTTTCATCGTCATTATAGACGCATTCTAATGCTTATGGCAATTAGAGAACGTTATATTGTGGTTCCATGGTTATTTCCGGAACAAGCTCCGTATAAGTTACCACGCCATTTTCATCAATTACCACCACTGCGCGTGCACAAAGTCCTTTCAGCGGACCGTCAATCATCAACACACCGTAATCGGTTGCAAAATTGTTATACCTAAAATCCGAAGCCGTGATTACATCATTCAGTCCTTCGGCACCACAAAAACGTGAAGCAGCAAAGGGCAAATCTTTCGAGATGCAAAGCACGGGAATGCCTTTTTCGGAAGCTATTTTGTTAAAATTTCTTACCGAAGCAGCGCATACACCTGTATCAATGCTCGGAAAAATATTCAGGATTATCTTTTTTCCTGCAAAATCAGCCAAAGTAACTTCGTTTAAATCTCCTTTAACCAACTTGAAATCAGGTGCTTTTGATCCTATCCTTGGAAGTTCGCCGTTGGTTTGAACAGAACTACCTTTAAATTTTGTTGTCGCCATTTTTAATCTATATTAAATATTCGTGAAATTTCATTATTCTTGTTTATTCTAAAAACAAAGACAAGCCATTTTTTGTTTACCTTTGTAGGAAAGAAAATATAATTCACCGTTTTTATCATTGCCTTGAAAAGTTTTTTCACTATTGGTTAAATAGCAGTATGGTGGATATCTGGCGCTCACTGCTCGTATCTAACCACTCAAAGCTGTTAAAAACGGATATTCTTTAAATAGTTTATGGCAAAATTCATTATTTACCAAGTTCTTCCGAGACTGTTCGGAAATTACAATACCACCCGAAAATACAACGGTACGATAGCTGAAAACGGCTGCGGAAAATTCAGTAGTTTTACCCCAAAAGCTCTTCAAGCGATAAAAAAATTGGGAGCAACCCACATCTGGTACACAGGAGTTATAGAACATGCCACAAAGACCGATTACACGGCATACGGCATCCTCAAAGACCACAACGGAATCGTGAAAGGCAATGCCGGCTCGCCTTACGCGATAAAAGATTTCTACGACGTGGATCCTGATTTAGCGGATGACGTTCCGAACCGAATGGCTGAATTTGAAGCCTTGATTGAGCGTACCCACGATGCCGGACTCAAAGCAATTATCGATTTCGTTCCAAACCATACAGCCCGACAGTATTATTCCGATGCCAGACCAAAAGGAGTACAAGACATTGGTGAAACCGACAATCCGAACTGGGCATTCTCGCCGCTAAATAACTACTACTACATGCCTCAGGAGCAATTCCGACCGATGTTCAACACAGAAGGTTACGAAGAATTTCCTGCCAAAGCCACCGGAAACGACCGATTTACCCCCTCTCCTACCGAATTTGATTGGTACGAAACCGTGAAGCTCAACTACGGGGTAAACTACTTGGAAGGAAATCAAAAACAATTTGACCCCATTCCGAACACGTGGTATAAAATGCTCGATATCCTTACTTACTGGACTGAAAAAAAAGTAGATGGTTTCCGATGTGATATGGCTGAAATGGTTCCTGTGGAGTTTTGGGGATGGGTCATTCCGAAGATAAAAAAAATCAATCCCAACATCATTTTCATTGCCGAAGTGTATAATCCGGCCGAGTACAGAAATTACATCAGCAACGGAAAATTTGATTACCTCTACGATAAAGTGGGTATGTACGACCTGCTCAGGGGCGTCGTGAGTCGAAACCTTCCAGCAAGAGACATAACGGGCGCTTGGCAAAACCTCAACGGAATTTCTGACCGCATGCTCCATTTTTTGGAAAACCACGACGAACAGCGAATTGCTTCCGGTTTTTTTGCAGGCAACGGAATGTACGCAAGACCTGCCGTAATTATCTCGGCAACACTTACAGATGCTCCTTTCATGGTTTACATGGGGCAAGAACTGGGCGAAGTTGGGATGGATATGGAAGGATTCAGCGGTGTTGACGGAAAAACAACTATATTTGACTATTGGGGAATTAAATCGTACCAAGCTTGGGCAAATAACGGTAAATTTGACGGCAAGTTCTTAAACAAAGAGCAGAAAGAATTACGCAATTTCTACGAAACCTTATTAAATGTTGCCATGCGGGAAAATGCTATCAGAGAAGGAATTATGTATGACTTGGTGTTTGCTAATTTCGGAAATTCCAAATTCAACACGCACGAACATTTCGCCTATTTTAGAAAATACGAAGATGAACTTTTGCTCTGCGTAGTTAATTTCCACGATAAACCGGCAGAAATAGAAATCACGATTCCTGCCGAAGCCTTTCAATATTTGCAAATGAAAGAAGGTGAATATTACAGCTCAAAAAATTTACTAAATGAAGAAGAAGTTTTTCCCATTCAGCGAATATCTTCAGGCAACAAGTATAAAGTGTTTATTCCGGCTTGGGACGGTAAGATTTTGAAATTAGAAAAGGTGGAAGTATTAAATAATAGTTAGTCGAATCCCGAGTAAAATGTCACACAACACTTGCTAACCTTTTACCTCCCTGGATGGAATGCAGGCTATTCTAAAAAAATCAAGATGCTCTCAGTGGTAATTTACTCGGAATGAAATAACTATTTCACTAATTTTTCGTACCTTTGTACTCAATTTTAGAAAAGAAATATTTAACAATACATACAATTTATTTTAATCAAAAAACATTATGAGTAGAATTGAAAAAATCGTAGCTCGCGAGATATTAGACTCGCGCGGTAATCCTACAATTGAAGTGGACGTACTTTTAGAATCAGGCGCTTTTGGTCGTGCCGCTGTTCCTTCCGGCGCATCAACCGGTGAAAACGAAGCCCTTGAACTTCGCGACGGCGACAAGAAACGCTACCTTGGAAAAGGTGTGTTAAAAGCTGTGGACAATGTAAACACTAAGATTGCCCCTGAACTGGAAGGTATCAGCGCACATGAACAGCGCTTTATCGACCAAAGAATGCTTGACTTGGACGGCACAAAAACCAAATCAAACCTTGGAGCAAACGCTATTCTTGGCGTTTCTTTGGCCGTAGCAAAAGCAGCAGCTAACTACTTAGGACTTCCTTTGTATCGCTACATCGGCGGAACAAACACCTACACGCTTCCCGTTCCGATGATGAACATCATCAACGGCGGTTCGCACTCAGACGCTCCTATCGCTTTCCAAGAATTTATGGTACGACCAATTGGTGCTAAATCTTTCCGCGAAGGTCTTCGCATGGGCACAGAAGTATTCCACGCTCTGAAAAAAGTATTGCAAGACAAAGGTCTTAGCACTGCCGTAGGCGACGAAGGTGGTTTTGCTCCTAACCTTAAAGGTGGCACGGAAGAAGCTCTCGAATCAATTCTTACCGCCATTCGCAATGCCGGCTACGAACCCGGAAAAGATGTTACTATCGCACTTGACTGTGCTGCATCAGAGTTCTTCAAAGACGGAATTTACGATTACAGCAAATTTGAAGGACCAAACGGTGAAAAACGTAACTCAACCGAACAAACAGCTTACTTAGAAGAACTTATCAGTAAATACCCGATTGACTCCATCGAAGATGGTATGGATGAAACAGACTGGGACGGTTGGAAAATTTTGACCGATAAAATCGGAAATAAATGTCAGTTGGTAGGCGACGATTTGTTTGTAACCAACGTTGATTTCCTGAAAAAAGGTATCGACACAGGTTGTGCAAACTCAATCCTTATCAAAGTAAACCAAATCGGCACATTGACTGAAACGCTTGACGCCATCGAAATGGCTCACCGCGCAGGTTATACATCAGTAACTTCTCACCGCTCCGGTGAAACAGAAGATAATACGATTGCCGATATTGCTGTGGCTACCAACTCCGGACAAATCAAAACCGGTTCTGCAAGTCGCTCTGACCGCATGGCTAAATACAACCAGCTGCTTCGCATCGAAGAAGAGTTAGGTGATTTGGCTGTGTATGGCTGGAAAAAATAAGAACTTTGACCCAAAAAGAGTTTAAATAACTATTAAAACAACTGTTAATCATAAGATTAACAGTTGTTTTTTCTTATACAATCATTCTGGCAGACATTATGCTTCTATTTCATTACGAATTTCAGATTTTTGATGTATCTTTGTCAGAAAGACTGACATATTTACCTATCTTAAAAATAGCTGACAAAAAAGATGCTATTTGCATTACCGACATTTATATTTTTTAAACATTGATTGGAAGCAGCGTTAAATCGCGTTAAGCAGAATTTTAACATTGTTAAATTTGGCCAAATATCAAGGAGAATCTATAAATAAGGCACGGCATTTGATTCTTTTTATAAGAATTTAAAATAAATCTAACTAATTTTATAAGCATATGACCACAAGAAACTCAAAAAACACACTTTTTCTGATTTTATTAGTTATTGCTGTCAGCTTAGCCACAAGCTGGGCGACTAATTATGTTCAGAATAGAAATAACGGAGTTGAATTTATTGAATCATCCAACACTTCCGATCAGGATGTGAAAGCTCGCTTTGCAAGTGCGCAAAGAGCTTTTGAAACCGATTTTACCGTTGCGGCTGACTTGACCGTGAACGCCGTAGTCCACGTGAAAACCAAAGCTCCTCGCCAGCAGCGCAGTGGCAGTATATTTGATGACCCGTTCTTCGATTTCTTCTTCGGGCCGGGACAACGCACCCCACAGCAGCAACAAGAGCCAAGTGAAGCCCAACCGCTTGGAGCCGGTTCAGGAGTTATTATTAGCCGAGATGGATACATTGTTACCAACAACCACGTGATAGAAGGAGCCACGGAAATTAACGTAACGCTTAACGATAAACGTTCGTTCAAAGCTAAATTGGTAGGTACAGACCCTTCAACAGATATTGCTCTACTTAAAGTAGATGAAAAAAATCTTCCTTTTATAAAGATTGGAAATTCTGACGACCTGAAAGTAGGTGAATGGGTATTAGCTGTAGGTAATCCTTTTAATCTTACTTCAACGGTTACAGCCGGTATCGTCAGTGCAAAAGCTCGTAATTTGGGCATCATCGGAACCGACCGCTACGGCAGACGTACCGAAAAACTTTCCATTGAGTCTTTTATCCAGACCGACGCTGCTATCAACCCCGGTAACAGCGGTGGAGCCTTAGTCAACACCAAAGGTGAGCTTGTAGGCATCAACACCGCTATTGCTTCACAAACAGGTTCGTATGCAGGATACGGCTTTGCTGTGCCAACCAGCATTGTACAGAAAGTGGTAACCGACCTTCGTGAACACGGTGTAGTACAGCGTGCACTTCTTGGAGTTAGCATCGGAGACATCACCACAGAAATTGCCAAAGAAAAGAATCTGAAGACTCTGAACGGAGCTTTAGTGGCTGATGTGGTTAGTGGTGGTTCAGCAGATAAAGCTGGCATTAAAGTAGATGACGTAATTAACGAAGTGAACGGTGTGAAAGTAAAATCATCGGCTGAACTGCAAGAGCAGATTGGACGTTACCGACCGGGTGATAAAATTACCATCGGATATGTACGAAACAACAAGCAAAAACGCACTAACGTAAGATTGACCAATGTGGAAGGAACAACCGACGTAGTTTCTACGAATAAGTTCCAACAAGACCTTGGTGTGCAATTGAAACCGATTTCTGATACCATAAAAGAAGCTCTTGGTATAAATGTAGGGCTTGAAGTGGTGTCCAGCTCGGGTAAATTCAGAGAACAAGGAATAAATCAAGGTTATATCATTCTCAAAATTAACAACCGAAATATGGCAAGCATCAAGGACTTTGAAAACGTATATAACGATGCGCTGAAAACAAATAAAACACTTAACATTGCCGGAGTTTACCCGACTACCGGAAGGGTAACCTATTATAAAATCGATTTGAAATAACACACTATCCAAATCATCAGTAAAATAGACTGGTTTTCAACGACCGGTCTATTTTACTAATATTTACTTATACATAAAAACTCCCTATGAAGAAAATATCCTTTTTTCTGATTTTTGCATTTTTCTCTTTTTCTGTAAAAATTTCTGCCGCCAAGGTGGATACGGTAAAAACTTACAGTCCGAGCATGAAAAAATCAATTCCGGCGGTAGTGGTTACACCCGATTCGTACGACAACAAAAAGAGTTTTCCCGTGCTTTACTTGTTACATGGGCACGGTGGTAGTACCAAAAGCTGGCTTCAAGGCATGCCCTCGACCCAAGGATTAGCCGACACGTATCAGTTTATCATCGTTTGTCCAGACGGAGCTGTTTCGAGTTGGTATTTCGATAGCCCTGTGGATAGCTCTATGCGCTACGAAACTTACATATCCAAAGAATTGGTAGAATGGGTGGATAAAAACTATAAAACCATTGCTAAGCGAGAAGGACGTGCTATTACGGGACTCAGCATGGGTGGACATGGTGGGCTTTTCCTCGGGTTCAGACATCAAGACGTGTACGGCGCCTGCGGAAGTATGAGTGGCGGAGTGGATATACGCCCGTTTCCGAACAACTGGAATATGAGTAAACGTCTCGGTATTCAAGCGCAACATCCTGAAAACTGGGAAAAACACACCGTGATGAATCAACTGCACCTGCTTACTCCGAGTAGCATCAAAATCATTATCGACTGCGGAACAGGTGATTTCTTTTACAACGTAAATGTACGTCTTCATCGTGAACTTGAATACCGAAACATTCCACATGACTTTATTTCACGCCCCGGAAAACATAACCGTGTGTATTGGGACAATGCGGTAAAATATCAGGCATTGTTTTTTGCTGAATATTTTGCAAATAGCAATAAATAATAAAGAAAAACAATAGGTGTTTTGTATATTTTTTGCTGAAAACAAAACAAAATAGCTACTTAATACGTTACATTTGACAGGGGGCTAAAAAATTTAGCTTACATTTAACCCCTTTTATTTGATTATGAACAAAAAAAGCCGTATCTTTGCGGGCTGATTTTCCTTCCTTTTTTTATATATGAGACAGTTAAAAATTACAAAATCAATTACTAATCGCGAGAGTGCTTCACTTGACAAATATCTTCAAGAAATCGGTCGTGAAGAGCTGATTACCGTTGAAGAAGAAGTAGAGTTAGCTCAGCGAATTAAAGCCGGTGACCGTTTGGCACTGAAGAAACTGACACGTGCGAATCTTCGATTTGTAGTTTCAGTGGCAAAACAGTATCAAAATCAAGGATTAAGCCTTCCGGACTTGATAAACGAAGGCAATTTAGGACTGATTAAAGCTGCTGAAAAATTCGACGAAACACGTGGATTCAAATTTATATCCTATGCTGTATGGTGGATTCGCCAATCTATTTTACAAGCTTTGGCGGAACAGTCACGTATAGTGCGTCTGCCGCTTAACCAGGTAGGTTCGTTAAATAAAATCAACAAGGCGTTTGCCCGTTTTGAGCAAGAGTATGAGCGTCGCCCGTCAGCCGAAGAGCTGGCTGTAGAACTGGACATGCCACCGGAAAAAATTGCCGACACGATGAAAGTATCCGGACGTCATGTATCTGTGGATGCTCCTTTTGTGGAAGGTGAAGACAATAGCCTGCTGGATGTGATGGTTAACGACGACTCCCCCAAGGCAGATCGGACATTAATCAACGAGTCGCTATCCAAAGAAATTGAACGTGCATTGTCCACGCTGAGCGAGCGGGAGCACCTAATTGTGAAAAAATTCTTTGGAATCGGCGTGCCGGAAATGACACTGGAAGAGATTGGAGTTGAGTTCGGACTTACGCGTGAGCGTGTGCGACAAATTAAAGAAAAAGCAATCCGTCGATTGCGCTCCAGCTCTAAGAGCAGACTTTTGAAAACTTATCTAGGATAATTTTTTTGACAATACAATACAAAATCAGGTGCATTATTTATTTGTGCACCTGATTTTTGTTTTTTAACCGATCTGTTCTAAGTAAATCGGCGATTATGACTCAGCCCATCCTTACAGATATATTCTTAAAAGTCACAAATCTTGAATTTTTAATCGGAATACAATTCCTTGTGATAGCTAAGGCGAGATTGATTAAAGCCCCTAAACAGTGTAATTATTTACTTACTAAAAAGTATATCCATCCGTAGGGATGGGATTGTTGTGTATATCATTTTGCTTTTGGTTCGGTTGCTTTATATTTTTTCTTACTCTGACGACCAACGCACGGATAAATATCCGTGGGAGCGGAGTTATAATATTTTTTAAAAAACAAATCAACACTATCGTTATCGAATTCATTATATATTTTTAATGAATCTACAAGTACGTCATCCTTATAATAGAGGTATACTTTCTTATTATTTGATATTTTAAAATGTATTCCATTCTTCACCCCATTTTCCAATAAGAATTATACAGCATATCTTCAATAATATTATAACATCTGTAATCAAAACTATTAATAGAACTATCGTTTGAAATTTCACTTACATAAAACGTGTCACCTTTTTTAAAATATTTGCTGTTTTTTTTAAAAGTTATACTAGAGTCATTCATCGAAAAGATTATTTTGTTATTTGTTATTTTATCTTTTAATAAAATTTCATTATTCTTTTCAATAAACTTGCTATAGATTATACAAGATGTAATTTCAACATCATGACCACTATATTTTTTTATACCATAACAGAAATACTTTCTGCCAAAATCTAAACTAATTATGTTGCATTCTCTTACCCATCCTATTGCAATATTTTCTTGTAATTGTCTCTGATTAAAAAAATAATAATTTATTCGTTGTCCATTCAAACTTTGTAAAAGGACTAATATTATAATAGTTATAAAAAATTTCTTCATCTCAATTTATACGTTTTGAATAAATATTTTGAGAATATTCTTTTTGTTATATATATTGGAATCAATTTAGCTCGTCTTTATTGTAATATAATCTATTACTTCGTCCGTGCGAATACGCTAGTTATAGCTAAAATTGCTCACCGGATTACAAATCTTAAACCATTTAAGTTGATAAATATGCAACTCCGTGCTGCAACTTTTTCCTAATTATTTTCTCCAAAGTTAATATAAAAAACAAAAAAAGCAGTTAGTTGATTTAATTTAAAGCAATAATTATTGTTGCTTGGTTTATTTTACGGTGTCTTCTTTCTACCGAAAAAGCATAAAAAAAGGATACCCTTTTTTGGATATCCCTTTTTATTTTATTATTTATTGCTTTGAAAAAACTTATTCTTCGCTTTTCTTTTCAGCAGGTGCTTCCGAAGCTTTTTCTTCTTTTGCTGTTTCTTTTATTTCTTTAGTTTCAGCTTTTTCTTTTTCGGCTTTTACCGGTGCTTCTTTTGCTTCTTCGGGTTCGGCTTTTTTACCTTCAACCGGAGCTTCTTTTTGTGCTGGCGTTTCCTCTGCTTTTACTTTTGGTGTTGGTTCCTTTTTTGCCGTTTCCGTTTTAGCATCCGTCTTCACTGCTTTCTTCGGTTCGGCTTTTTTATCCTGCTTTGACGCTTCATCAGTAGCAGCAGTAGCGGCACTAGTACCTGATGATTTTTTTCTGGAACGACGGGTACGACGACGACTTCTTCGTGTACTCTTATCTTGCAGCATATTTTCGTTATAATCTACCAGCTCGATAATACACATTTCAGCATTATCACCTAAGCGATACCCGGTGCGTAAGATGCGCGTATATCCTCCCGGGCGGTCAGCGATCTTTACTGCCACGTCACGAAACAATTCGGCTACCGCTTCTTTGTTTTGCAGGTGACTGAATACAACACGACGTGAGTGAGTAGTATCATTCTTTGCTTTAGTTAATAGCGGTTCTATGTACATACGCAATGCTTTTGCCTTAGCTAGCGTTGTAGTTATCCGTTTATGACGTATAAGCGACACGGACATATTTGCCAACATGGCTTCTCTGTGCGGAGCCTTACGACTTAAATGATTAAATTTTTTATTATGTCTCATTGTTATAATTTCTTGTTTCAGCTAAAAACCTTCCGTATTCTTCCAACTTCTGACTTCGAGCTTCAATACTTCTATCAAACTTTAATAATTAATCTTTATCTAATCTGTATTTGCTTACATCCATACCAAAAGTAAGATTTAAGCCTTCTAATATTCCTTCCAGCTCAGCCAGCGATTTTTTACCGAAATTACGGAATTTCAATAGGTCGTGAGGATGATAACTCACTAATTGACCAAGTGTATTTACATCTGCCGCTTTCAAGCAATTAAGCGCCCTCACGGAAAGTTCCATGTCAGCAAGCTTGGTTTTCAACAGCTGACGCATATGAAGTACTTCTTCATCAAATTCTTCATGTCCGTCTCCTTCAGGCACTTCCAATGAGATTTTTTCATCAGAAAACAGCATAAAGTGATGAATCAGAATTTTTGCAGCTTCTTTCAACGCATCTTTTGGATGAATGGAGCCATCTGTGTGAATTTCAATAATCAGTTTTTCATAATCTGTAATCTGCTCCACACGATAATTTTCAACTGCGTATTTCACATTTCTGATGGGTGTGTAAATTGCATCAATAGGGATAACACCTATTTCATGATTGCTCTCACTTACCTCATCAGCCGGTACGTATCCGCGTCCTTTGTTGATAGTAATATCAATGTTGAATTTAGCCGATTTATCCATCGAACAAATTACAAAATCAGGATTTAATACTTCAAATCCGGTAAGGTGCTTACCCAAATCACCCGCTTTGAACGCAGTAGTTCCTTTTACGGAGATGGTTACTTTTTCGTTGTCTATTTCTTCGACAATTTGTCTGAAACGAACTTGTTTTAAGTTAAGAACGATATTTATAACATCATCCAAAACACCTGGTATGGAAGAAAACTCGTGGTCAATACCATCAATTCGGATAGACGTGATGGCAAATCCTTCGAGTGATGAAAGGAGAATACGGCGTAAAGCATTACCTATTGTAATACCATAACCTGGTTCCAACGGACGGAATTCAAATTTTCCATAAAAATCATCCGCTTCCAACATGATAACCTTATCGGGCTTTTGAAATGCTAATATTGCCATAATCTCATTAGTTTTTAGAGTACAACTCTACAATTAATTGTTCTTTAATGTTTTCAGGAATATCTTCTCTCTCAGGTATATGCAGGAAAACGCCTGACATACTTGATTCGTTGTATTCAATCCATGGATACTTGCTATGGTTGAATCCACTTAGTGAGTCGATGATTATTTCCATCGATTTGTCTTTTTCACGTACTGCGATTACTTGTCCCGGGCGAACCTGATAAGATGGAATATCTACTACTTTACCATCAACCGTAATATGACGGTGGTTCACAAGCTGACGAGCTCCCGCGCGCGTAGGAGCAAATCCCAAGCGATACACGATGTTATCCAAGCGTGACTCTAAGAGCTGCATAAGAATAACCCCGGTAATACCTTTGGTACGAAGCGCTTTCTCATACGTTTTGCGGAATTGTTTTTCCAACAGTCCGTACGTATATTTAGCTTTTTGTTTTTCACGCAACTGAATACCGTATTCAGAGGTTTTCCGTCTGCGAGAATTACCATGTTGCCCGGGAGGATAGTTCTTTTTCGCCAATACTTTGTCGGGGCCGAAAATCGGTTCACCAAACTTACGAGCAATTTTTGTTTTTGGTCCTGTATATCTTGCCATGTTATTTTATAAATTTATACTTTTTTGTCAATTTACTTTTTCACACATCTCGTTTCTTTTGTAACAGCCGCAATTGCAGAGAGGTTCTTACAATCCAAATTACGTAAAAAACGACTATTTCGAAAAAGTGGTTTTATAGTTTCGATAAACGATTGCAGATTTCTTGCTTCACGAATGATTCACGTTCATTATCCAAGTTTCCTATCTCCAGTCGTAAAATCATAAATTATATAATTACACTCTCCTACGTTTTGGAGGACGACATCCGTTGTGTGGTAGTGGCGTTACATCAACGATTTCTACCACTTCAATGCCTGCTCCGTGCACGGTACGGATAGCCGATTCGCGTCCATTGCCCGGCCCTTTTACAAAAGCTTTCACTTTACGGAGACCTAAATCAAAGGCAACTTTGGCACAGTCTTGAGCTGCTACCTGAGCTGCATAAGGCGTATTTTTCTTAGAACCGCGAAAGCCCATTTTACCTGCCGATGACCAGGAGATAACCTGTCCTTCGGAGTTAGCAATGGTTACAATGATGTTGTTGAAAGAAGAATGAACGTGTAATTGTCCTACTCCATCCACTTTTACACCTTTTCTCTTACCTACAGCTACACCTTTTCTCTTACCTGCAGCTGCTACCCCTTTTCTTTTACCTGCAACTGGTTTTTTTGCCATAATTCTATATTCTGATTGTTTTTTGCTAAAATTCGCAAATAATTAGTTACTATTTAATTACTTTTTTCTTATTTGCAACTGTTTTTCTTCTACCTTTACGCGTACGAGCGTTGTTTTTTGTACTTTGACCCCTCGACGGAAGACCAATACGGTGGCGAATACCTCGGTAACAACCGATATCCAGTAAGCGTTTCATATTCAGTTGCGTCTCCGACCGCAAATCACCTTCAACCTTATATTCTGATGTAATGATTTCACGGATTTTAGCTGCTTGGTCGTCAGTCCAGTCTTTTACCTTAATGTCAAAATCAACACCGGCTTTTTCTAGAATGCTTCTGGCGCTGCTACGACCTATTCCGTAGATATAAGTCAATCCAACTTCCCCTCTTTTATTCTGGGGTAAATCTACTCCGACAATTCTTATAGCCATAAACTATTTATTTTTATAAATTAAGTGAATAAATTAACCCTGCCGTTGTTTAAACTTGGGATTTTTTTTGTTAATAACGTACAAACGTCCTTTCCTACGCACGATTTTACAATCGGCTGAACGTTTTTTTAATGATGCTCTGACTTTCATAATTTATATTTTAAGACTGTTAGATTCTTTGATTCAAGACATAATGACTCTTTTTGATTGACAAGACAATCTGTCTTGAAATCTATTAGTCTTGAGTCTTAATGTCTTATTATTTATATCTAAATGAAATTCTTCCTTTCGACAAGTCGTAAGGAGACATTTCCACTTTTACTCTATCACCCGGCAAAATTTTAATATAATGCATACGCATTTTTCCGGAGATATGGGCCGTAATTACATGGCCATTTTCCAATTCAACCCTAAACATGGCGTTTGATAATGCTTCGATTATCGTACCATCTTGTTCGATTGGTTTTTGTTTTGCCATAAATTTAAAATTCCTTTCCTATAATTTGTTCAACATATTCAAAACTAGATAAAATATCTGCTTTCCCTTGGCTGATTGCCACTGAATGCTCGAAATGCGCTGACGGTTTCCCATCTGCAGTACGAGTAGTCCAGCCGTCTCTCTCAAAAATAATTCTTCGTGTCCCCATATTTATCATCGGCTCAATCGAAATAGTCATACCCGTTTTTAATTGAATGCCGTTTCCTTTTCTGCCGTAATTGGGTACTTCAGGTGATTCGTGCAAACTACGCCCTACCCCATGCCCAACCATTTCTCGGACAACTGAATATCCGCGCTCTTCACAATAAGTTTGTACCGCCGAAGCTATATCGCCGATACGGCGTCCCTCAAAAGCCTGCTCTATACCTTTATAAAGAGACTCTTTGGTGGTTCGAAGCAAATCTTTAATCTCAGGCGCTACTTCACCTACACAAAATGTGTAAGCCGAATCTCCGTGAAAACCATTCTTTAACACTCCACAATCTACCGAGATAATATCACCTTCCTGCAAAACTACTTCTTCCGAAGGAATTCCGTGAACAATCTGATCATTTACCGATGTACAAATAGAACCGGGGAAACCACCATATCCAAGGAATCCGGGTACTCCCCCCATATCCCTGATGAATTCTTCTGCTCTTTTGTCAAGATCAAGTGTAGAAACACCAGGTTTAATAATTTTTGCCATCTCAGCCAACGTCTTGGCTACAATTTGGTTGCTTTCACGCAACAGTTCTATTTCCTCATCAGATTTAAGATAAATCATTTTTATAGATTTTTAGACTAATAGATGTATAGACAGTAATCTTTCAAAATCCAACTTATTTGTCTATAATCTAACAATCTGTGCTCTAAGCATTTAATAAGCCGACGAACGTCCTTTAATTCTCCTTCCAGATTTCAACAAACCATCGTAATGGCGCATCAACAAGTGGCTTTCAATTTGCTGCAAGGTATCAAGTATTACACCGACAAGAATTAGGAGCGACGTTCCTCCAAAGAACTGAGCAAACTGCTGATTGATTCCAAGTATAGAAGCAAATGCCGGCAAAATTGCAATCAGTGCCAAGAAGAAAGAACCCGGCAATGTGATGCGCGACATGATTGTATCCAAGAAATTAGCAGTTCTTTTTCCGGGTTTTACACCGGGAATAAAACCGTTATTGCGCTTCATATCTTCTGCCATCTGTGTTGGGTTAATTGTTACAGCAGTGTAGAAGTAGGTAAACGCGATAATCAGAATTGCAAAAATAAAGTTGTACCAAAAACTATCATATCTTGTAAATTGGCTCCAAAATGTATGCGTAGCCTCTGAACTTGAATATCCGGCAATGGCTATCGGTATAAACATGATGGCTTGAGCAAAAATAATCGGCATCACACCTGCCGCATTTACTTTTAGCGGAATATACTGGCGTACACCACCATACTGCTTATTTCCCACGATGCGCTTTGCATATTGTACGGGAACTTTTCGTGTGCCTTGCACCAAAAGAATTGCAAAGCCGATAACCACAAGCAAAATAATAATTTCAAGCAAGAACATAACTAAACCACCTCCTGAATCGACCATGCGCGAAGTGAATTCTTGTATCAAAGCACCCGGTAAACGAGAAATGATTCCAATCATAATAATGAATGAAATACCGTTGCCAATACCTTTCTCTGTTATTCTTTCACCCAGCCACATCACAAACATACTACCTGCCATAAGAATAAGTGTGGACGAAAGGATGAACCATACTCCGCTTGGAAGCGCCGATCCGGCATGAGCTACTTGTACCTTTAAGTTAGCCAAGTACGACGGACCTTGCAATGCAAGAATAAACACAGTTAGATAGCGTGTATATTGATTCATTTTAGTGCGTCCACTTTCACCTTCACGTTGTAATTTTTGGAATTTTGGGACGGCTATAGTCAGCAACTGTATTACAATGGACGCAGAAATATAAGGCATAATTCCCAGTGCAAAAATAGATGCATTTTGGAATGCTCCACCGGAAAACATATCCAATAGCGCCATGATTCCACCACTTGTCTGACCTTTCAGGGCTGATAGTGCATTGGCGTCAACGCCCGGCAATACCACGAAAGAACCAAAGCGATAAATCAATACGAATAATAAAGTAGTGATAAGTCTGTTTCTCAGATCCTCTATATTCCAGATATTCTTTAAAGTTTCAATAAACTTTTTCATTTGATGTCTAATTTTTTAAGATGAGTCTGTGTTTGCAGACATAGAAACATGCCATCTGCTTTACCCTCGTTTGGAGAATAGTAGTTGACGGCTGTTGTTTATATTATATTTTCACAACAGATCCGCCTGCTGCTACAATTGCTTCCTCAGCTGATTTTGAAAAAGCATTTGCCGAAACTTCAATTTTTGCAGTCAAAGTACCTTTTCCTAAAATTTTCACTTTTGCTGTTTTGTTAACATAACCGGCTTCACGAAGTTCTTCCAATCCGATTTTATCCAATTTTTTGCTTTCTGCAAGCGATTGAAGAACATCAAGATTGATAGCTTTATATTCAACGCGATTGATATTTTTAAATCCGAATTTCGGCAAACGTCTTTGAATAGGCATCTGTCCACCTTCAAAACCTGCTAAACGAGTATATCCTGAGCGAGATTTTGCTCCTTTATGTCCTCTTGTTGATGTTCGTCCTAATCCGGAACCTGTTCCGCGTCCAATCCTTTTCCGAGTTTTAACGGAACCTGCTGCCGGAGTTAAATTATTTAAATTCATATCTTAAATGTGTGTGTTGTGTTAGTAAAACTATTGACAAATAAACAAATTAATCTGATTATTCAAAATTGGATGTCTACTCTATATTATTCAATTACTTCAACCAAGTGATGCACTTTTTTTATCATTCCAAGAATTGATGGAGTTGATTCGTGTTCTACAACTTTGTTTAATCTATTCAAACCCAGCGCATCCAATGTTTTTTTCTGATCTTTCGGACAATTAATCCGACTTTTTACTTGTTTGATTTTTATTGTTGCCATTTGTAGTATCTTTTATCCGTTAAACACTCTTGACATCGAAATACCTCTATTTTGTGATACTTGTCGTGC
Organism: Bacteroidales bacterium; assembly: GCA_012518275.1. Classification (GTDB taxonomy): domain Bacteria; phylum Bacteroidota; class Bacteroidia; order Bacteroidales; family Paludibacteraceae; genus UPXZ01. Next base: position 32,983 of record JAAYSS010000035.1, on the reverse strand, counting down.
GTCACGCAACTCACTTAATGCTGTAATCGTAGCTTTTACAAGATTATGAGGATTTGAAGATCCTAAAGATTTTGCTAAAATGTCTGTTATGCCTACGCTTTCAAATACGGCACGCATAGCACCTCCGGCTTTTACCCCTGTACCGTCTGTCGCTGGCGCTATAAATACTTTTGCACCGCGAAATTTAGCTGTTTGCTCATGCGGAATTGTCCCATTGTGCACAGGAACTCTAATCAAATTCTTTTTAGCTGCTTCAGTTCCTTTTGCAATAGCTGATGTAACCTCACCTGCCTTACCCAATCCCCAGCCTACGATACCATCTTCGTTTCCCACCACAACCATAGCTGTAAAACTAAATGTACGACCTCCTTTGGTAACTTTAGTTACACGGTTTATGGTAACTAATCTATCTTTCAGCTCTATATCACTTGTATTTTTTACTCTATTTAACTTTGTTGCCATTACGATTAAAATTTAAGTCCACCTTCGCGTGCTGCGTCAGCTAATTGTTTAACTCGTCCATGATACAAATAACCGTTTCGGTCAAATACCACTTCATTTATTCCTGCGTCCAGTGCTGCTTTTGCAAGTTGCTTCCCAACATTGGCAGCTTGTTGTGATTTAGTTATTTTTTTTGTTGCTTCGGCTTTTTCGCCTTTTGCGGCTTTTGAGTCTTTTTCAACTTCTCCCAGCGATGATGCAGCTACAAGAGTTACACCTTTTACGTCATCAATAATTTGAGCGTAAATCTGGGTGTTGCTACGAAAAACTGTCAGACGTGGTTTTTCAGCTGTACCCGAAACTTTTTTTCGGATATTAGCTTTAATTTTTTCTCTTCTTTTTATTTTATAATTACTCATATTTCAAAAGTTTATGCAAATTATTTAGTAGCAGCCACAACTGTTTTACCAGCTTTACGACGAATATATTCATCCGGAAATTTAACTCCTTTGCCTTTATAAGGTTCAGGCTCACGGAGCGAACGAATTTTAGCACACACCTGACCAATTAACTGTTTATCAGCACTCTCTAACATAATCAATGGATTTTTATTACGTTCTGATTTTGTTTCCACTTTTATCTCTTTCGGTAATACAAAATAAATCGGGTGTGTAAACCCTAATGAGAGTTCTAAGACTTGTCCTTCATGAGATGCCCGGAAACCAACTCCTACTAATTCAAGAGTTTTCTTGTATCCTTCCGAAACTCCTACGACCATATTATTAATTAATGAACGAAATAGTCCGTGGTATGCACGATTTTGTTTTTCGTCGTTAGCACAAGTTAATTTACATTCATTTCCTTCAACTTCAACTGTAATATTCGGATCAACTTTTTGTGTAAGTTCTCCTTTTGGACCCTTGACGGTTACCACGTTATCTTTAACTGATAATGTAACTCCGGCAGGTATTGTTATAGGTAATTTTCCTATTCTAGACATATTTATTTCCTCCCTACATTTTTAATATACATAACATAATACTTCACCGCCTACCTTTAGGCCTACTGCTTCTTTATCCGTCATTACACCTTTTGATGTAGAAAGGATAGCGATACCTAATCCATTGAGAACACGTGGCATATCCTTGTAACCTACATATTGGCGAAGACCTGGTGTTGACACTCTTTGAAGTTTTTTGATGGAGTTAACTTTACTAACAGGATCGTATTTCAACGCGATTTTAATAGTACCTTTTGCTCCATCGTCCATAAACTTGTAGTTAAGGATATAGCCTTTCTCATGCAATATCCTTGTCATTTCTTTTTTCAAGTTCGATGCGGGTATTTCTACCACGCGATGATTTGCTTTGATAGCGTTCCGCAATCGAGTTAAGTAATCTGCAATTGGGTCTGTCATTTTTTTGTTTTTTAAATTGATCCCGACAATCGGGACAATATTTAATTTAATACTTATAATGAAGCTGTGGAATGGCTGAAAGATTAATTGACTGTTTATAAACCTTATTAATTTTTATTTTTTAACTAATTTACCAATCAACTAACCAACCAAACTACCAACTTGTTTTTTTCACTCCCGGAATTAATCCTTTTGAAGCCATTTCACGGAATTGAATACGTGAAATACCAAACTGGCGCATATAACCTTTCGGACGTCCTGTTATTTTGCAACGATTGTGCAAACGTACAGGCGATGCGTTTCGTGGAATAGCTTGCAGCGCTCTGTAATCACCTTCGGCTTTAAGCTTTTCGCGTTTTGCAGCATATTTTGCAACCATTCGGGCCCTTTTTACTTCCCGGGCTTTCATTGATTCTTTTGCCATTGTATTATCTTTCTTTTTTAATTTTTCTTAAACGGTAAACCAAATTCCCTCAATAATGCATGACCTTCTTCATCTGTCTCAGCTGTAGTCACAAAAGTGATATTCATACCCATCAACTTATGGACATTGTCAATATTGATTTCAGGAAAAATAATTTGTTCAGTAATGCCCAACGTGTAATTTCCTCTACCATCTAGTTTGTTTCCAACACCCCTGAAGTCGCGGATACGAGGTAGTGCCACTCGCACCAAGCGTTCCAAAAATTCATACATGCGATCACCGCGCAATGTTACACGTACACCGATAGGCGTTTTTTTACGTAGTTTGAAGTTGGAGACGTCTTTTTTAGAAATTGTTTGAACGGCTCTTTGCCCGGTAATCAACGTCATTTCTTCAATAGCTGTTTCAATAATTTTTTTATCGGTTACGGCAGCACCAAGTCCTTGATTCAAAACAATTTTCTCAAGTTTTGGAACCTGCATCACTGTGGTGTATCCAAATTCCTTAACCAAGATAGGAACGATACGTTCTTTGTAATCTTTTTTAAAGCTAGCTGTTTCCATATCTTAAATTTCTTCTCCAGTTTTTTTTGAAATGCGCACTAATCTTCCATCTTCATTACGCTTACGTCCTATACGTACAGGCCTTCCTTTTTCTACCAAATTAAGGTTTGAAACATGAATGGAAGCTTCTTTCTTAATAATGCCCCCATGAGGATTTTTTGCACTAGGCTTGGTATGTTTTGATACCATATTAATACCTTCTACGAATGCACGTTGTTCTTTCACAAGAACTTGAAGCACACGTCCGGTTTTACCTTTATCAACACCGGTATTTACATATACAGTATCACCCTTTTTAATGTGTAGTTTACTCATCTCTTTTTTAGGTTAGAAGTTAGAAATTAGATGTTGGATATTGGAAGTTTAAAATAAAAAGCAAAATACAGATTATTAACACTTAAAACTCCTTTTTCTAATTTCTAATTTCACATTTCTAATTTTTATTAAAGCACTTCAGGTGCTAATGATATAATTTTCATATTTGTGGCACGAAGTTCTCGAGCTACCGGGCCGAAAATACGACTTCCTCGGATTTCACCGGTATTGTTAAGCAGTACACAGGCATTATCGTCAAAGCGAATGTATGAACCATCAGCACGGCGTACTTCTTTTTTAGTACGTACAACCACGGCTTTAGATATAACTCCTTTTTTGATTTCAGTGGAAGAAGGGATTATGCTTTTCACACTGACAACGATTATATCGCCCAATGAAGCATAACGCTTGCCGGTACCACCCAGCACACGAATGCAGAGTACTTCTTTGGCTCCGCTATTATCTGCTACTACTAATTTTGATTCTTGCTGTATCATTGTTATCTGTTATTTAGCCCTTTCGTTAATCTTGATTAATCTCCAACTTTTCAACTTGCTCAACGGGCGAGTTTCCATGATTGTAACAGTGTCACCAACATTACAGTCATTTTTTTCGTCATGAACATGATATTTCTTAGTCCTATTTACGAACTTACCGTAAATAGGGTGTTTTTCTTTCCATGTTACAGCTACGGTAATGGTTTTTTCCATACTATTACTAGTAACCACTCCTGTTCTCACTTTTCTTAAATTTCTTGTTTCCATCAGGATTTCACTTTTTTACTTGTTTAATTCTCTCTGACGCAATTCTGTTGCAAAACGTGCTATAGTACGACGTACCTCCTTAATTTGCAACGGATTATCAAGCGGGGTAATTGCATGATTCATCTTCAAACGTAATAGGTGTTCTCTTTCAGCATCTATACGTTCGATAAGTTCTTTATCAGTTAATTCTTTAATTTCACTTATTCTCATTTTCCTTATGCTTTATTTAGATGTTGCATTGATGGATCATAGTCGCGTCTTACAATGAACTTAGTTCTTACCGGTAGTTTCTGTGCCGCTAAGCGCAATGCTTCTTTAGCTACATTATAAGGCACTCCATCTACCTCAAACAAAATGCGTCCGGGAGTAATCGGAGCTACAAATCCTTCTGGCGCTCCCTTACCCTTTCCTTGACGAGTATCTGCTGGTTTTCGGGTAATCACTTTGTCAGGAAAAACACGAATCCAAACTTGTCCTTCACGTTGCATGAAACGGGTTACAGCTACACGCGCTGCTTCCAGCTGCTGAACAGTAAGCCATTTTGCATCCAAAGCTTTAATTCCGAAGGTACCAAACGCTAATTGATTCCCGCGATGTGCATTTCCTTTGAACTTCCCAGCCTGCTGTCTCCTATATTTGGTTTTTTTTGGTTGTAACATTGTATTTTATATCAAAAACGTTAATATCTGTTATCTTCTTCTTTTCTTAAAACCCCTTCCGCCACGGTCAGATCTAGATCCATGACGACGGCCTCTGCGTGATGTTTCTTTTGCAGCCGTGAAGTTTGGGGCTAGATCTCTCTTTTCATAGATTTCACCACGACATATCCAGACTTTAACACCAACAAGACCTACTTTTGTAAGAGCATCAGCATGAGCATAGTCGATGTCTGCTCTAAATGTGTGGAGAGGTGTTCTTCCTTCTTTAAACATTTCTGAACGAGCCATTTCAGCGCCATTAAGACGTCCTGAAACCTGAATTTTTATTCCCTCTGCTCCCATTCGCATGGTTGAAGCTATGGCCATTTTCACAGCACGACGATAGGCTATTTTACCCTCTATTTGGCGAGCTACGTTATTTGCCACAATCACCGCATCGAGTTCCGGACGTTTGATTTCAAAAATATTTATCTGAACATCTTTGTCGGTAATTTTTTTCAATTCTTCTTTCAGTTTATCTACCTCTTGCCCTCCTTTACCGATAATGATACCGGGACGTGAAGTACATATTGTGATAGTGATAAGTTTCAACGTACGCTCAATAATTATGCGAGATACACTTGCTCTAGCAAGGCGGACGTTCAGATATTTTCTTATTTTGCTATCTTCTAACAGCATGTCGCCATAATTTTTGCCACCATACCAGTTAGAATCCCATCCTCGAATGATTCCTAAACGATTACTAATCGGATTTGTTTTCTGTCCCATCTTGCTTAATTCTTAATTTTGGTTGTCGTTAGTGATTTTGGTATCTACATACAGTGTCACATGGTTTGAACGTTTACGAATACGGTAAGCACGCCCTTGCGGTGCCGGACGCAAACGTTTTAGCATAGTAGCTGAATCCACATACACTTCGCTTACATATAAATTAGCATTTTCTGCTCTCTCTTCTGTTTTTTCTTCCCAGTTAGCAATAGCTGATTTCAGCAATTTTTCCATTCTAGCTGCAGCTTCTTTATTGGAAAACCTTAGTACGCTCAAAGCCTTGTTTACCTCCATACCACGGATCATATCCGCTACTAAGCGCATTTTGCGCGGTGATGTAGGAACATTCTTAAGTTTAGCGAAATAAAGCGTTTTATTAGCTTCTTTCCTTGCTTCGGCTGATATTCTTTTTCTTTGCCCCATTATTTCATTTTTTTACTATTATCTTATATCCTTACTTTTTAGTTTCGTCAACAGATTTTTTAACACCTGAGTGCCCTCGGAAAATACGTGTTGGTGCAAATTCGCCTAATTTATGTCCCACCATATTTTCTGTAATGTAAACAGGTATAAATTTATTTCCATTGTGAACTGCAATTGTATGACCCACAAAATCAGGTGAAATTATTGAAGCACGTGACCATGTTTTTATAACAGACTTTTTTCTGCTTTCATTCATAGCCAGTATTTTATTTTCTAATTTTACGCTGATAAACGGACCTTTTTTTAACGAACGACTCATATTGTTTACTTAACTTTTCTGGTTATTTTTTCTTCTTTCAATAATATGCTGGTTTGATTGCTTTTTAGGAGCACGCGTTCTGTATCCTTTTGCCAATAAACCTTTACGTGAGCGTGGATGTCCACCGGAAGCACGCCCTTCACCACCACCCATTGGGTGATCTATCGGGTTCATAGCCACACCTCTAACTCGAGAGCGACGCCCAAGCCATCGAGTGCGCCCGGCTTTACCTGATTCTTCCAAAGCATGGTCGGAGTTTCCAACACTACCGATAGTTGCCTTGCAGGTAGAGAGTATTTTTCTAATTTCACCCGAAGGTAATTTTACAACTGTATACTTACCTTCTCTTGAAGTAAGCTGTGCAAATGTTCCGGCACTTCGAGCCATTGAAGCTCCCTGACCGGGACGCAGTTCAATATTGTGAACTACTGTACCAAGCGGAATATCTTTCAAAAACAACGCATTTCCTACTTCAGGTGTAGCATCTACCCCTGATTGTATTACTTGACCCACTTGCAATCCGTTAGGTGCAAGAATGTAACGTTTATCGCCATCAGCGTAATAAAGTAGTGCTATGCGTGCCGAACGATTCGGATCATACTCAATAGCTTTAACTGTAGCGGGTACACCATCTTTGTTACGTTTAAAGTCAATTACTCTATATCTTCTCTTGTGTCCTCCCCCTAAATTACGCATGGTCATCCTACCTTGATTATTCCGACCACCACTTTTCTTATTGGTACCTTCTACAAGAGATTTTTCTGGTACATTTGAAGTAATTGAGTCAAACGTACCAATAATCTTATGTCTTTGCCCCGGTGTGTTGGGCTTAAATTTACGTACAGCCATTTATTCTTTAAGTTAAAAATTAGAAACTATCAGCTTCTTATTTCCTTTTATAAATTCAGATTTCTAAACATTAAATATTTACGAAAAAATCTATTGTATCGCCTTCTTTCAGTGTAACAATTGCTTTTTTGTATGCGTTAGTTGCCCCTTTATTAAAACCAGTTTTGGTATAGCGAATACGTTTTTTAGGAGCCGCTACCAGTATATTTACATCAGTAACGGTTACACTATACATTTGCTCTACTGCATTCTTAATCTCAATTTTGTTAGCGTCTTTTCGCACTCTAAAGCCATAGCGATTCAGATCTTCGCTAAGTTGAGACATCTTCTCTGTAATGATTGGTTTAATAATTATTGACATACCTGAACCTCCTTATGCTTTAAAATTTTGTTGCAGTGTTACAAGCGCATCTTCAGTAAACACTAAATTGTGCGCATCCAAAATCGAATAAGTGTTTAATTCTGAAACAGTTGCAATTTTTGATTTTTTTAAATTTCGAGCCGACAAATATACGTTTTTATTTCCACTTGTCAAAATGAAAAGTGTCTTTTTATCAGCAACTTGTAAGTTATTTGTCAAAGTAACAAAATCTTTTGTTTTTGGAGCATCAAAATTAAGCTCGTTAATTACTATAATAGCATTGTTCTGAGCTTTATAAGAGAGTGCTGATTTACGAGCCAACTGTTTAACTTTTTTATTCAATTTAAACCTGTAGCTACGTGGAACCGGACCAAAAACACGCCCTCCGCCTACACGGATGGGAGATTTGATATCGCCCGGACGAGCCATACCACTACCTTTTTGCCGTCCCAACTTGCGTCTACTACCAATCACTTCGCTTCGACCTCTCGATTTATGTGTACCTTGACGCTGATTTGCCAAATATTGTTTCACATCTAAATAAATAGCATGGTCATTTGGCTCAATGCCGAAGATTGCATCGTCTAACGATACTTTTTTTCCGGTTTCTTTTCCTTGAATGTCTAAAATTTTTAATTCCATGGTTATTTATAGATGATAACGATTGAATCTTTTGCTCCGGGTACCGAACCTTTTACTACTAAAAGATTTTGTTCCGGAATAACTTTTAATACTAACAAATTTTGCATTGTAACGCGATCACCACCAGTGCGACCGGCCATTTTCTTCCCTTTCATTATACGAGAAGGTGTTGAAGAAGATCCTAAAGAACCCGGTGAACGTAAACGGTCACCTTGACCGTGAGACTGCTCACCTACTCTTCTAAATCCGTGGCGTTTTATTACACCCTGGTGTCCTTTTCCCTTTGAAGTTCCTACTACGTCAACGTAAATGTTTTCTTCAAACATACTGTCAACGGTGATAACTTCACCTAATTTGAACTCTCTTTCAGCTCCTTTGAACTCAACCAAGTGGCGATGTGGTGCTACTCCGGCTGCTTTGAAATGACCTGCTTCTGCTTTTGATGTATGCTTTTCTGATTTTGGTAGAAAAGCAAACTGTACTGCTTCATAGCCGTCTTTTTCCAGCGTTTTAATTTGAGTAACAACACAAGGACCTGTTTCGATAACAGTGCATGGCAAATTTTTACCATCGGCACTGAAAACGGATGTCATTCCGATTTTTTTTCCTAATAATCCTGGCATTTCAAATTTTTAATTAGTTGACAAGTTAGTGAGTAAACAAGAAAGTTATCTCAGGCTTGTCAACACTGTTTTATTTATTCTTAATTTAGATTAGTTTTTCGAATAAACGGTCAACAACTTGTGAGTTCGTTTACTCGATTTCTAAAATTACACTTTTATCTCTACCTCTACACCACTTGGCAATTCTAACTTCATCAACGCATCAACCGTTTTGCTGGTAGAGCTGTAAATGTCAATAAGACGCTTGTAAGATGAAAGTTCGAATTGTTCACGTGCCTTTTTATTAACAAAAGTGGAACGGTTTACTGTAAAAATTCGTTTATGAGTTGGAAGTGGAATTGGACCACTAACCACAGCCCCTGTTGATTTTACAGTTTTCACAATTCTCTCGGCAGATTTATCTACCAAGTTGTAATCATACGATTTTAACTTAATTCTAATTTTTTGACTCATTGTCTTGTTAAAGATTAATTTGTTATTATACAAAACATTACCCCGTTTAAGAGTCATTCGCTAAACGAGGTAATTTTTTACAGTAATTCTACCCTTCCACCAGCATCAGCTACTACCTCTTTGGCAATAGCTGTAGGCACTTCTTCATAATGTGAGAACTCCATGGAAGATGTTGCACGACCGGATGTTATAGTACGAAGAGCTGTTACATAACCAAACATTTCCGCTAATGGTACTTTTGCTTTCACAATTCGTGTTCCTGTGCGACTTGAATCCATTCCCTCAACTTGTCCACGACGTTTGTTCAAATCACCGATGACGTCACCCATATTTTCTTCAGGAGTTACCACTTCTATTTTCATGATTGGCTCCAACAATACCGGTCTAGCCTTAGCGCAAGCATTCCTGTATGCCATTTGAGCGCATATTTCAAAAGACAACTGATCTGAGTCAACAGCGTGATATGAACCATCCAAAAGTGTTACTTTCATTGTGTCCATCGGGAACCCAGCTAATATACCATTGTTCATAGCGGTTTCAAATCCTTTTTGAACCGAGGGAATAAATTCTCTTGGAACATTTCCGCCTTTAACTACATCTACAAACTGAAGTGAACCTTCAAAATCGCTATCGACGGGCTCTACTTTTACAACTATATCAGCAAATTTACCACGACCTCCGGTTTGTTTTTTATAGACTTCACGATGCTCTACTGTTTGTACAATAGCTTCTTTATAAGCAACCTGAGGGCGTCCTTGATTACATTCTACTTTAAATTCACGCTTTAGTCGGTCAATAATAATCTCCAAATGAAGTTCACCCATTCCACTGATTACGGTTTGACCCGATTGTTCATCAGTTTTAACTGTAAATGTAGGGTCTTCTTCAGCCAGTTTTGACAGTCCCAAACCAAGTCTATCCAAGTCTTTCTGAGTTTTTGGCTCAACCGATATTCCAATTACAGGATCCGGAAAATCCATAGATTCCAAAGTAATTGGATGTGATTCATCACAAAGCGTATCTCCGGTACGAATATCCTTAAAACCTACACCTGCACCTATATCGCCTGCATGAACAGTCTTAACCGGATTTTGCTTATTGGAGTGCATCTGGAAAATACGTGAAATACGTTCTTTCTTTTCAGAACGAGTATTGTATATGTGTGAACCGGAATCTAATTTACCGGAATACACTCTAAAGAAACACAAACGACCTACGTATGGATCAGTGGCAATTTTGAAAGTTAAAGCACAAAGAGGCTCATTTACATCTGGATGACGCACAATTTCTTTCTCCGGATCTTTAGGGTCGAAACCTATTATTTCCGGTGTATCAAGCGGACTTGGTAAAAAGGCACAAACAGCATCAAGCATAGGTTGTACACCTTTATTTTTGAAAGATGAACCACAAATAACCGGGCTAATCTTCATATCCAGTGTTCCTTTTCGAATAGCTGTTTTGATTTCTTGTTCTGTTAGTGAATCCGGATTATCAAAATATTTTTCCATAACAGCATCGTCAAACTCAGCGCATGCTTCAAGCATTTTATCTCTCCACTCTTGCGCTTCATTTACCAGGTTTTCAGGAATTTCTTCCACGTGATACTTGGCTCCCATTGTATCATCGTGCCAAAGAATAGCCTTCATCTTAATCAAATCCACAACACCTTGAAATCTCTCTTCTGCACCAATCGGAATTTGAATAGGACATGGAGTTGCTCCAAGCATATCTTTAATTTGACGTACAACTTCGTAAAAATTAGCTCCTGTACGGTCCATTTTGTTCACGTAACAAATACGCGGCACACTGTATTTATCAGCTTGACGCCATACTGTTTCCGATTGAGGTTCAACACCACCAACTGCACAAAATGTCGCCACGGCACCGTCAAGGATACGAAGCGAACGCTCTACTTCAACTGTAAAGTCCACGTGTCCCGGAGTGTCAATCAGATTGATTTTATATCTCTGATCATTATATATCCACGACGTAGTAGTTGCAGCCGATGTGATAGTAATACCACGCTCCTGCTCCTGCGCCATCCAATCCATTGTTGCCGTACCTTCGTGGGTCTCCCCAATTTTGTGAGTTAATCCCGTATAATATAAGATACGCTCAGATGTTGTTGTCTTACCTGCATCAATGTGAGCCATGATGCCGATATTTCTGTTATATTTTAAATCTATTTTTGTCATTTAACCTTTTTATATATACCTTAATTTAATGTATACGTCACTTTCAATTAAAACCTGAAATGTGCAAATGCTCGGTTGGCTTCCGCCATACGGTGCACATCTTCTTTGCGTTTAAAGGCACCACCTTGATTGTTATATGCATCAATAATTTCGGCAGCTAATTTCTCAGCCATCGAACGTCCGCCGCGTTTGCGTGCGTAAATAATAAGATTTTTCATTGAAATAGATTCTTTCCTGTTGGAACGAATTTCGGTTGGAACTTGGAATGTTGCACCACCCACACGGCGTGATTTAACTTCCACTAACGGAGTAATATTTTCCAATGCTTTCTTCCAGATTTCAAGGGGAGATTTATCTTCATTTGGAAGCTTATTTTTTACGATCTCCAATGCGTCGTAAAAAATACTGAAAGCGATTGTTTTTTTTCCATCAAACATCAAATGGTTCACAAATTTAGTTACCATTGATTCATTAAAAACCGGATCGGGCAAAATAACCCTCTTTTTGGAATTTGTCTTTCTCATTTTTGTAAAATTTCCGTTTTTGTTTTTTGGTTGCTTTAAGTTCCTTCAACGCCTTCGCTTAGACATTTACTCAACCCTCAACTGCTACCTTAAAACTCAAACAAGTTGCTAAAACTTGATTTTGTTAGTTTCTGTCGTTAAAAATAATCCTAAAACCTAAAAACCACTGATTCTGAATATCAGTAGAAATTATTTTTTCTGTTTGTCCTTATTTTTTCGGACGTTTTGTTCCATACTTTGAGCGACGCTGAGTACGACCTTCAACACCGGCAGTATCCAATGTACCACGCACCACGTGATAACGCACCCCTGGGAGGTCTTTAACACGTCCGCCACGAACCATCACGATAGAGTGTTCTTGTAGGTTGTGTCCTTCACCCGGAATGTATGCGTTCACCTCTTTTTGATTGGTCAAACGTACACGCGCCACTTTACGCATAGCTGAATTAGGCTTTTTAGGAGTAGTAGTGTAAACACGAACGCAAACCCCACGACGCTGAGGGCATGAACCCAAAGCCGGAGATTTACTGGTTTCCACAAGAACTTTCCGTCCTTTTCTAACTAATTGTTGAATTGTAGGCATTTCTTTTTCAATGTTTATTAAATAAAAACTTATAAACTATCCACTTAGATTTTCTCCAAAATGGTTTGCAAAGGTACGAACTATTTTTTTAATGACAAAAGGATAAGATGAATATTTTTTATTTTTGTTTCAAAAACACCGTTGTACACGCCGCAATAACCCTAAATAAAAACAAAAATCTGCTTCATTCTAAAGCAGATTTATCAACACAGATATTAAATTATAATATCAAATTCTACCTCCATCTTTTCACTATCTCCTCATACGCATCAATTCTTCTATCTCTAAAAAAGGGCCACCAGCGGCGCACGATTTCTGTGCGTTTTACATCCACATCAAAAATGATATTTTCCTCATTTCCAGATGCTTGTGTTAAAATTTCACCTTGCGCACCAGCAATAAAGCTTGCTCCCCAAAACTGAATTCCTTTAGTTGCTCCCGACGGATCAGGCTCGTACCCTACCCGATTGCAGGAAATTACGGGGATGCCGTTTGCCACGGCGTGCGAGCGTTGAATGGTTATCCAAGCTTCGCGCTGGCGGGCTTTTTCTTCGTCTGAGTCGGTGCTTTCGTAGCCTATTGCCGTTGGATAAATCAGCACCTCAGCGCCGGCAAGTGCCATCAGACGAGCTGCCTCAGGATACCACTGATCCCAACAAACAAGCACGCCTAACTTTCCTACAGATGTTTGTATCGGCTCAAATCCTAAATCTCCGGGCGTGAAATAAAATTTTTCGTAATAAGCCGGATCGTCGGGGATGTGCATTTTGCGATACATACCGGCAATGGTTCCGTCTCTTTCCATCACTACGGCGGTGTTGTGGTACAAACCGGGGGCGCGTTTTTCAAACAACGAAAGCACAATTACGACCGACAGCTCTTTCGCCAATTTTCCAAAACGCTCTGTGGAAGGACCGGGAATGGTTTCAGCTTGGTCAAAAACCGTCACATCTTCCGTTTGGCAAAAGTACAAACCGTTGTGAATTTCTTGCAAAACCACCAATTCCGCACCTTGCGATGCTACTTCTCGGATGTTTTTTTCTAATTTATTAATATTATCAGCAATGTTTGCCGAATTAGATTGCTGGATTAATGCTATTTTCATAACTCCCTATCCCTTATGGGAAAATTAAATGTTTATTGAAAGTTTTATTGCGCAGTTTTTTCAAGAAGGGTTGTTGTCCCATCCGGATCTTCCCAATAGTAAGAATAGTTTTCTAATTCATTTTTGGAAAATCCGTTGAGTTTGACTTCAAAATTATTTCTAATTCGTTTGTTTATAGCCTGAAATCCAACGAGATAAATTTTGTGCTCACTCTCATCAAACTTGTAATCTATTTTATGCACAATCAAAGCTGAGTTTGCCACGGAGCTTCCTAAATTCACATTTATCACACCTTCTTTTATTATTGAAACAGTCGGTTTTGGATAAACTTCGGAATAAGCAACTCTCCTTTCACCCATATTACAAGAAAATAGACATACAATTATGCCTAAAATCAGAAGAAACGTCAATCTTTTTTTCATCGCATAGAGAAATAAACACTCACAGAATTAATAGATTGATAATCAAAGCTTATCAAAGTTATTTATTCTCTTTTAAAGATTTGGAATCATAATACTGCATCGTAACACAATGTAGTGACCCGTGCTGTTGGATTAAGGCAATGCAATTGATGCCTACAATTTCTCTTTCGGGAAATACTTTTTGCAACTGCTGTTTGACTATCTCGTCTTTTGGCGAATTATACGTAGGCATAAGTACAGCACCGTTCATTATCAAAAAATTGGCATAAGTTGCCGGTAATCGGTTGCCATCTTTATCAAAAACAGGGTCTGCCATAGGCAGCGGAATCAAAGTGTAGGCTTTGTTTTCTAAGTCAGTGAACTGTTTTAATTCCTCTTCCATTTTTTTCAACTCATCAAAATGTTCATCGTTTTTATCCTCACACTTCACATATGCAATGGTATCTTCCGAGCAAAATCTTGCTAGCGTATCAATGTGGCTATCCGTATCATCACCAACAAGATACCCGTGATTTAACCAAAGTACTTGTTCTGCACCTAAGTATTTTCTCAGTTTTTTCTCAATTTTCTCTCTTGAAAGGTTATTTCTGTTTTCCGATAACAGACATTCTGAAGTGGTCAAAATTGTCCCTTTCCCGTCGCTTTCAATGCTTCCACCTTCAAGGATGAAGTTCATACGATTTTTGTACTTTACATTCTTTGGGAAGACGTTTTTTTCAAAGAGTTTTCGTGTAATCTGATTGTCCAGGTTTGCAGCATATTTCATCCCCCATCCGTTGAATGTAAAATCAAGAACCATCGGCTCCCCTTTTTTAAACACTGTTATTCCTGCATGATCACGCGCCCAGGCATCGTTACTCTCTATTTGAACATACGTGATTCTTTCTTGAGGCAGTTCTTTCAGTCTCTCACGAGTTTGCTGTTCTTCGGCACAGACCACCAAAAGGTTCTGATGCTTCACAATTTCCTGTGCAATGCTATCAAAACATGACAACACTTCATCCAGCATATACGCCCAATCAGTTTCGGCATGTGGATAAGTAAGCTGAATGAATGACTGTATTTCCCACTCAGCAGGCATTCTAACTTTGAGTTTTGAATTTTGCATCTCAGAGTTTCCCATTTAATGAACTGTTTTTATCAATCAAACACCTAAATATCAGCTCTTTTCCTTTTTACTCCATCATCAACAATAACTTCTTCCGGGGGAGTGAGCAATTGCTCTGGGTTTTGGAAGATTTTATTCAGCATTCGTAGAGAAGAAGCGTAGTAGAAGCCATCGCAAATACGCTCATCCACAGCAAATTTTAATTGTATACTTCTGTACGGCACAACTTCGCCGCTACGCTTAGGTGCATGCTGGGTAGATTTTTTACCCATAGCTATAAAAATACTGCATGTTCCAAATTCATAAAGGTGATGATAAATTGACTCCACACCTATAGACCCAATATTGGTCATAAATAAACTGGTATGCCACGGACTTATTTGTTCAAGTGAGCGAGGCAAAATACCTATCTTATCCATCCATGTAAAGGTAAAAACCAGGAAGCGCATCAAAAAATTGGGGAAGACACTTAAAAATTTGGATAAAATATCTGTTGAATTTTGTTGCCCTTCCTGATGAACTGCTTCCAATTCTTCTTGCACTTTACGCACTACGTCGTAAATCGTATCCGTGGGATGAAAATAGGGTTTAATCATGGTTTCCTCACCGCTGTCTGTCAATGAACGCTTCACTACCATGGACACATTAAAATAATTGCGAGCATAAAGTTTATTCCACACCACAAAACGGTTCAAATACGGACGCTGAGAAACTAGTCGCACTATGGCAGCAATAACCACATGCATGATAGAAAGACCCGGCATTTCTTCCTTATGTTCTTTGATAAAAGCCTCAATGTTATCAATGGGTATCCGCTCTTGAAAATAATTTTGTGCATCAAGCCTTTTCCGCAAGAAGAAAGGAATCATAGATAAGAAAGGGTCTATATTTCTTACTCTCCAACCGTCATATCGGTCACCTAATTTTCTACGAAAATACTTCTGTTTGTATTCTTTATACTTTTTCATACGAACAATAATTAATTTTGCATTAAGATTAAATTCATACCATGACAAATTACAAGTCAGCCGTCTTTTATTTGTGGATTAAAAATAAGATTTTAGTGGCTGATTTATAATCGTAAATGTTGTTAGTTCATGTATTATATATAATTATAGTCACTAATCACAAAACTAAAATGTAAGTTCAAAGATAGCTCTTTTTTAGAAAAGAAAGTTGTTTTATCATAAATTTCAACTCTGTATTCTGACTATATCTTTTTATTTAGTTGCAATTTCATCTTCTTACTTTGCTTTAATTTCCTGTTATCCAACAAGAAACGGATAGCTTCCAATACTTTCTTCTCTTTGAACTGAAGAGCATCAATTAATTCACTTACAGTACACTCTTTAATTTGCAGAATTTTTATAATCTCTGCTTTAATTTTTTCAAATTCTTCCGCAGATAGTTTTTTTCGTTTTTTCTTCAAACATACATCACAAACTCCGCAAGGATTTCCATCACGTTCTCCGAAATAATGAAGCAACATAATACTTCGACATACATTTTCCTCCGAAGCATAATTAATTATACTTTTTATTCGGGTAATATACCTCTTTTTTCTATCATCGTAAGTTTCTTTCCCCAATTCCACCCGATTGATAGGCTCACGTTCGTGCGTAAAAGTCAGAAATGGAGTTTTTTTTCTGGGAATATAATTGATTATCTTTTCTTTACTTAGTTTGATAAGTTGATTATAAACTTTATCGCGGTGCCAATTCAATCTTGATGCTATTGTTTCCTCATTAATTGCTGAAGCTTTAGTAAAAAGTCCGGTATATGAACGTAAAAGGACATGAATCAACCGTTCTTGATCCTCTGTGTGCTTTTGTTTGTATAATTCATCCTTATTGCAAGTAAATATCAATGTAGAAGAGCTATCTTGCTCATCTGTTAAATATAAGTAGTCGGCTTGCTGAAGGATTTTAATGGAATTATACGCCACAAGCAGTGGCAAGTGAAACTTCTTGCAAAAATCTCCCAAATCAAACACAAAAGTATTATCCAATCCCGAACCTACACCGACTTGATAGTAGTTTCCTACAGCATCATATACTTCTTTCACTTTCTCTTTCGGAGGAAAAGTATCGGCTATCCGCTTTTTGAGTTTTGCGGTATCTGAATTATTAAACAGGAGTACCGCATACGCTTTTTTTTCATCCCGTCCGGCGCGCCCTGCTTCTTGAAAATAAGCTTCTACAGAATCCGGCAAATCAAGATGAATTACCGTACGCACATCAGGCTTGTCAATTCCCATTCCGAAAGCATTCGTAGCAACGATAACGCGTGTATCGTCCTCTTTCCATCGTTTCTGACGTGCATCTTTAGTCTCGTTGTTAAGTCCGGCATGATAATGCTCAGCTGTAATTCCTTCTTTGTGTAGCCAATCGGCTATTTCCTTAGTTTTCTTTCTACTACGTACATACACCACCGATGAACCGGGTACTGCATTTAATATCTTTAGTAGTTGTTCGTTTTTATTTTCCGTATTTCGGACCACATAAGCCAAATTGGAGCGATGAAAACTCATCCGAAAAACATTCTTCTGCTTAAAGAGCAACTTCTCCTGAATATCATCCACCACTTCCAATGTAGCCGTAGCCGTAAGTGCCAACACTGGTGCCTTTGGCTGATACTCACGTATTTCAGCAATTTTCAGGTATGCTGGGCGAAAATCGTATCCCCACTGAGATATACAGTGTGATTCGTCAACAGCTATAAGCGAAACATGCATCTGCTTCATCTTGGTAATAAAAATAGCTGTGCCCAACCTTTCCGGTGAAACGTACAAGAACTTATAAGCTCCGTGTACAGCGTTTTCCAACGTTTGAAGTATCTCTTTCTGAGTCAATCCCGAGTAAATAGCTGCGGCTGCTACATTCCTTTTTCTCAGGTTTTCCACCTGGTCTTTCATCAAAGCAATGAGCGGCGTAACCACTATACACATCCCTTCCTGTGCCAAAGCCGAAACTTGGAAAGTAAGCGACTTACCTCCACCGGTAGGCATAAGTCCAAGTGTATCATTTCCGGCAAGAACACTACGGATAATATCTTCCTGCAATGGTCGGAAGGAATCATACCCCCAATGTGTTTTGAGTATCTCGTGTATATTCCGCATAAATCTGAGCTGAAAAGCCGATTCGTTTTCTCAGCAAACGATGTGCAAATGTACTGAAAATATTTTGGATAAAACAAAAGCACTAAAGCAAATGACTCATTCAGAATCAATTGGCAATAGAAATACCCATAAAATTTTTTGTGAAATTCTACTTAAAAAAGGTTAAGGTCTACTCTCTCTTAGAGTTTTATTTAATTTATGTTGTATGCTGCTAATTTGATAAAAAATTAGCTTTTTAGGAAATGTGTTGTCACAATAGCGTACTGCTTTAAATTCAGGCTTTTATTTGTCAAATTATCGTTACTCAAACAATTTTTCAATTTCATCAGCGTATTGTTTCTGAATCACCTTTCTTTTTACTTTCAACGTTGGAGAAAGATGCCCTGAGTCCGTAGTCCACGTATCGGGAACAAGTTTATATTTTTTGATTTGCTCGTAATTTCCAAAGTTAGCATTATATTTTTTCACTTCTGCCAAAATTCTTTTAGTTACTTCAGGGTGCGAAATCATTTCTTCATTAGTAGTGTAAGGTATATTATGAAGTTTACACCAGTCTCTCAAGTAAATAAAATCGGGTGAAATAAGTGCAGCTGCAAATTTCTTGTTCTCTCCAAACACGACGATGTTTTCAAAAAAAGGAGATTCTGTAAATTTTGATTCTATAGCATGTGGATTTACATATTTACCAAAGGATGTTTTGAAAATATTTTTCAACCTTCCTGTGACAATCAACTGACCTTCAGGTGTAAACTTCCCGGTATCTCCCGTATGAAACCACCCATCAGAATCTATCACTTGAGCCGTAAGTTCAGGGTTTTTATAATAACCCATCATTACGTTGTGTCCTCGACACATAATCTCATCACGCTCGCCAAGTTTTACTTCAATTCCCGGCAATGGTGGGCCTACTGTGCCAAATTTACGTCCATGCTTTCCTCGTTGGCTTACAGCAATTACAGGTGATGTCTCGGTCAATCCATAACCTTCGAACACCGGTAATCCGATGGCCGAGAAAAAAGATGCCATATGCGATTGAAGTGCAGATCCTCCAGACACAACGATATCAAAATTTCCACCAATAGCATCACGCCATTTAGAATAAATCAAGGCATCAGCTAATTTAAGTTGGGCTTTCATCCAGGCGCTCATGCCAATAAGCTGATACTTTGTAGCCAAATTAAACGCCCAGTAATATAGATTTCGTTGGACAAAAGGTAATTTCTTACCGGCTTGATATAATTTATCGTATATTTTTTCCAGCACGCGAGGCACGCAAGACATCATCGTTGGGTTTACTTCTTTAATATTTTCACCGATTGTTCCAAGATTTTCTACGTAATAAACAGACATGCCAAGGTACTGATAGAGATAGACCAACACACGTTCGTAGGCATGACAGAGCGGGAGGAAACTAAGTGCCGTTTTACTCCACTTAGCCGGAGTCATTTTTAGGTTGTGAATTTGACTTACAACGTTTGAATGTGAGAGCATAACGCCTTTCTGCACGCCGGTAGTGCCTGATGTATAAAGAAGAGTAGCAAGTTCTTCCGGTTTTATAGAAGCTTTTAACTCTTTTAGTTTTTCGGGCTGTGGGTTCTGTCTTCCCAACTCAACCAAGCTATCAAGGACTTTGTATTTACTTCCTTCATCCTTGAATGTATATATTTCTTCTAGACTTTTCAGCTCGGGTAAAATCGGTTCTAATTTTGCTCGAAGGTTTTTCCCATCAATAAAAACGACTTTCATCTCGGCATGATTCAAAATGTGCCGATAATCTTCTTGACTGATATTCGGATAAACAGGAACAGACACGGCGCCTATTTGCATAATTGCAAAATCAACCATGTTCCACTCCGGTCGATTACCACTCACAATTCCTACTCGATCACCTTTCTTTACGCCAATAGCCAAAAGACCGTAGCTGATGAGATTGGTTTTCTCTATATAAGCCTGAATGCTTATTTTATTCCACTTACCATCTTTCTTTGAAGCCAATGCAGCTTCCTGATTGGGATGTTTTTCCAGATAGTAATCTAGAATATCATATAATCTTGTAACTTCCATAATATTCTATACTTTTTCAAAATTTTATCATTAAAAATAATTACAAAATTAAACTTTTATTTTGTTTAACATTATAAATTTTACTTAAATCTAATCAAAAAATACTTTTTTTACACAGAAAACAAGTTTAATACCTTAATTAACAGGCAAATCTATAAAATTTTAGCTGAAAAAAAAATTTTTTTTGAAAAAGTATTGTAGAAATAAAAAAATACTGTATCTTTGCATCCGCAATAAGAATCAATTTCTCATTGCCAGCAAAAAACGGTGTGGTAGTTCAGCTGGTTAGAATACCTGCCTGTCACGCAGGGGGTCGCGGGTTCGAGTCCCGTCCATACCGCAAAAAAACATAAAGCTCTGATAATCAACACAAACAATTTGATCAAAAGGGCTTTATTTGTTTTTAAACCTATTATAATACAACTTCTTTCACAGATTAGTTTTGACGAATTTCGGTGAATATTGCCCTTTTTTGACGAACAATATTGCAAATTTTAATACTCAAAACTATGGCATCTGTAAAACTATATCTCGACAAAAGAAGTAAAAAAGTGGATGGCACCTATCCAATAAAACTCACCGTCACACACATTAAATCATTTCATGTAAGCCTTGGCGTATCTGTTTCTGCAGAAAATTGGATCGACAACAAGATAGAAGGAAGCATTAAAAACAAAACTTTCCTTAATAACTACATTTCAAACCGGTTTATCGATGTAGAAAACCTACTGTTAAAACTACAGCTCGAAGGCAAACTCACCGACATGACTACCAATCAGCTGAAAAATAAAATAAAGCAACTATCAGGCGATGTACCCACTAAAGCCGAAGATCCATTACATTTCAAAACACCTCGCTGGCGCAGATGTTTATCTGTGCCTTGCCTGTAAGGCAATTTCTTCTTGCTCTGACGAGCAACGCGCGGTCCGAGCGAGCGGGTATTATTATTGGTTTGCTCATTTGTTGTTTAAGTTAAGAGAGGGTAAGTAATGTGTCAATCCCATAAGATACCTGAATCTTTGACATCTTCAACAGGGGTGTGGCATTTAGGACAAAGGATAGTTTCACTGTCTGCTCTGAAAGTACCGCCACATTCACATTTTCCATATTCATTGCTTATATATACTGTCCTCTCGACATAATTATCAAGAAAGTTTACACTTTTTTGTTTACCACATTTGTTACAATAATAGTAGCCTACAATAAAACCAAAACCGTGATGATGCGTCCATTGTTGATTACAAGTGTGGCATTTGACTATTTTTATTGTTCCCATGATTGAATTTATGTATTTTTCAACTGTGTATGCAAAACACCGTGTGGAACGTCGGTTTGCTTTTATTGCTAATTTCATCGTGTTGCAAACCCGATATTCTGTTAATCTTATAAATTAAATTGCTTTTTAAAGTATTCTGTATTCCAATTACTCATCAAATAGTTAGAAGTAAATCTTTCATAACCCACATGTATGTGAGCAACAATCTTTTCATGTTCTTTTCTGTGGCAATTAGGGCAAAGTGCTATAAACTTTTGATAATCAATTTTTTGATATTGGTTACCATTGACAGGAAACATTTCGGTTTCATGTAATTCAAAGAAACGAGGTCTATAAGGTTTATATTCATTATATTTCATACCACAATGCTGACATTTAACACCCCCCTTTATAAGTTTGTAATACTTTTTAAACTCAATCTGTTCACGCTGTAAGTGAATAAATAAATCTTTATATTCCTTTATTTCTTGTTTACATCTTTGTGCGTTCCAAACATACCAAAATTCACTATAATCTTTAAGACTTAAAAGTAATTGAATAGGAACATCTATGAGCTTACATTCATTATAAACCCGATAAATATTGTATTCATTCATGCACGGTAAAGAGTAAAGCAAATCTTCATCTATTATGTTTTTTCGACAGAACATTGAATATTGCTAACTGGAAGTTGGAGCATATTTCTGTTATAAATGTATTTTCTTTTATTTCAAGGTTAATAATTTGTTTATTAACGTTTGCAAGGTAGGTTATTTTTTTTACATAGCCAATTGTTGTTGTGTTTTTTTAAAAATATTTTGTGGAACCATTGACTGTTTTGCCGTGAGAATACTTTCCGCCAGATTGCCGGCAGCTCTTTTTGCTTCGACGGAGTTTCCGAAACCACCAAAAGAGCTCTTTTCATATCGGCATAGCGTAAACTTGCATAACAGTAAAACAAACAATAATTGATTTTTATTTTCGCCTATTTTTTAGTATATATAAGGAGTCTATTTTTGACCAGTATTAACTTTTTGAAAAAGATAAAATAAAAAAGAAAGGAAGTATATTGATAATTAAAGAGCTAAGGGCTTTGAGAGGCCCAAATTTTTTTCACGTAAAACCGGTTATCTTTATGAAGCTGGATATTGGTGATTTGGAGAAAAAGCCGAGTAATGTGGTGCCCAATCTGCTACAAAATCTTACAGAAGTCATGCCTACGCTGGTGGAACATGGCTGTTCGATTGGAGTGAGAGGCGGCTTTTTAAAACGAATAAAAGAGGGTACTTGGGCTGGTCATATTGCAGAACATATCGCTTTGGAGTTGCAAAATTTAATCGGTGATGATGTCACTTATGGAAAGACGGTCACTCTTAAAGAAAAGGGCTTTTATGATATTATTTTTCGTTACAAAACAGAAGGAGTTGGATTGCGTTCAGCAGAGATGGCCGTAGAGATAGCAGATAATCTTTTTCAAGGTCGCACTGTTGCTATTGAACCCTATCTGAAGGAGTTACAAAATATCTCCGACAATAGTAAATTAGGACCATCCACATCGGCTATTGTCAGAGAGGCGCAAAAACGAGATATTCCTTATATTCGACTCAATAATAAGAACTATATTCAGCTTGGTTTAGGTAAATACCAAAGAAGAATAGAGGCTACTCTTATGGATAGCACTTCTGCACTGGGAGTGGAGATTGCTGCTGATAAAAAATGTACTAAACATGTACTATCCAAAGCAGGCATACCTGTACCGCGAGGCGGGGAAGCTGAGAGCTTTGAAGAGGCTAAAAAAATAGCTGAAGGTATCGGTTATCCGGTAGTTGTAAAACCCGCTTCAGGAAATCATGGGCGCGGTGTAACTACAGATATCAATGGCTCAAACGGTTTGAAATCGGCTTTTCAAAAAGCTATGGATATATCAGATTCGGGTGAAGTTATTATTGAAGAATATTTGGGCGGTTCAGATTTTCGTCTGTTGGTAATCGGAGGTAAGCTTGTAGCAGCAGCTCAACGAGAGCCCGCTTGTGTAATTGGGGATGGTAGCAGAACTATAAGAGAGCTGATAGAGATAGAGAATAACAATCCGGAGCGAGGTGAAGGACATGATAAAAACCTAACCAGAATAGCTATTGATGAAGATACACAACAAATTCTTAAAAAGCAGGGCTATCAATTGGATGATGTTCCTACAAAAGACGAAAAAGTATATTTGAAATACACGGCAAATATCAGTTCCGGAGGCACAGCGACAGATGTTACCGATAGAGTTCACCCTATTAACCGAGCTATCGCAGAAAGAATATCAAGGATAGTGGGTCTCGATGTTATGGGAATAGATTTGATAGCAAAAAACATAGAAAAGCCTATAAGATATGGAGAAGCGGGTGTGGTTGAAGTTAATGCAGGACCCGGATTTCGTATGCATCTGTCGCCTTCTCGGGGTAAACCACGAAATGTGGCAAAAGCTGTTGTAGATATGTTATTCCCCGAAGGACAAAATTATCATCTGCCTATCTGTGCCGTAACGGGGACTAACGGAAAAACAACCACCACACGTTTAATATCTCATATTTTGAATTTGAGTAATTATGTTGTGGGTATGACATCTACTGATGGTGTTGTTATCGATAATGTGCCCGTATTGAAAGGTGATTACAGTGGACCCTGTGGTGCACGAGAGGTGATAAAGGATAGTACCGTTGAACGGGTGGTGCTGGAGGTCGCCAGAGGTGGAATTTTAAGAAGAGGACTAGGTTTTCAGAAGTGCGATGTTGGAGTTTTATTAAACATATCACCAGACCATTTGGGGATGGGTGGAATAGAAACACTAGATGATTTAACCAGATTGAAGGCAACTGTAACAGAGGCTGTAAAAAAAGATGGTTTTGCTATATTTAATGCCGATGACGCCTACGTTATGAGTCGAGCACACAAAACAAAGGGGCGAACGGTCTTTTTTTCAATGCACGAAAACAGTCCCATCCTGATTGATAATCTAAAAAAAGAGAATTTTAATGTTACTGTTTCCGATGACACAATCGTAATACAGAAACCAAGCGGCAACTTCGATATTGCACATATTTCGAATGTTCCCTTAACCTTTGAAGGAAGAGCCAAATTTAACATTGAAAATGTGTTGGCAGCTGTTGCAGCTTGCTACTGTTTGGGTGTAAGCGAAAGGCAGATAAATGCAGGTCTTATAAGTTGCAGTTCTTCAATCGGACAGATTCCGGGACGTATGAATGTTATAGATTTCAGAGAATTTAAGGTGGTGGTTGATTATGGACACAACGTTGGCGCTATTGAAGCTACCGGTGATTTTCTGATGAATCTGATGCCTGGTAGAAAAATTCGTATGGTGTCAGGCGTGGGTGATAGAAGAGACGAAGATATTATCGAATATGGTAAGGCGGTAGCAAAATACTCAGACTATATTGTAATTTCAGACCCTGCCAATCGCAACCGCAAATTGGGTGAGACAGCTAATCTGGTAAAACAGGGAATCTTGATGAATAACTTTCCTGCAAACAAAATAGCAGTGATTCTTAATGAGAACGATGCCACAGATTATCTGCTAAAAATGGCAAAACCGCGTGATTTAATTATTCTGCAAGCCGATAATGTGTCGCAAATTATTCAAAAAGTTTTAACCTATCGAAAAGATTTTTTTACAACACAAGGCGTTAACATAGAAAAGGTTATATTAAACGGGATGTTGATGTAGTGCTTTAAGTGTAGTAAACAATTTATGCAGTAAAATACTTCCGTAAATGAGTTCAATCTGCAACAACTATTTTTTCTCATACTTTAACAAATATGAATCTTTATTTGCAACAGAATATAGTATCTTTGTTTTTTATTATTTTAAAGACACTACTACTAAAATGAGAATAAATTCAACAACACTTTTAATGGTCATTCTGCTATTATTTCTTCCTGGCAGAGCGTTGGGTGTACCTGCTTATCCTTATCCCGTGTCAATAAAACAACCGGACGGCACATCTTTGACTGTTGTTTTAAAAGGGGATGAATTTCACCATTATTTCACAACGGAAGATGGATATTTGATAGCAAAAGACAAAAATGGTGTTTTTAATTATGCCAGAAAAGGCGAACATGGCAGAAAAATAACTACACGTGTAAAAGCAAATAATATATCAACCCGGTTACCTCAAGAACGAAATTTTATTAAAACGCTCGAACGTAATCCGGATTTCAGCAAAGAACGATTAATTGCCCGACAAAAAAGAGCTCCTGCAGTAAAATCATCTGCCGGCACTTTCGCAAGGTTTCCACGTACCGGCTCACCGCGTTCATTAGTTATATTAGTCAACTTTTCAAATCTTAGTTTCATCACACCAGACCCACAGGTGGCATTTACCAACTTGCTCAATGAAGAAGGATATAGTTTGAATGGAGCCACAGGATCAGCGCGTGATTACTTCAGAGACAATTCAATGGGAGCATTCACCCCTATTTTCGATGTCGTTGGACCATATACATTACCAAAACCATATGAGTTTTACGGAAAAAATGACCTTGACGGATACGATGAAAATCCGGTACAAATGATTATTGATGCCTGCAAAGCTGCACATGACGATGGAATCGATTTTTCGATTTACGACACAGAAAATGATGGATTGATTGATAATGTATTTGTGTATTACGCCGGACATAACGAAGCTGAAAATTATGAAGAGAACACGATATGGCCACACCGATGGGAAGTTATGCCGGGAATAAACTACAATGGTACTGAAGAGTCTATCACATTCGACGGAAAACGAATAATGGACTATGCCTGCACATCAGAACTACGTGGCAAATCCGGTACAGAAATGGCTGGCATTGGAACGTTTACACACGAGTTTGGGCATGTTATCGGATTAGTAGATATGTATCCCACAGACGGAGCAGAACACCATACGCTTTCAAAATGGGACATCATGGACGATGGAGTTTACCTAAACGAAGGCAGAACACCACCATCATACAATTCATTTGAAAGGTTCTCATTAGGCTACCTTAAGCCTATTGTGTTAAATGAGCCATTAGAAGTAGAAGAACTTATTCATTTAGCTGAGTCCAACACAGCCTATTTGATTACCAATACGAGCAACTTTAGACTTTATCCGCAAAACACAAACGAATATTTTTTGCTGGAAAACAGACAACAAACAGGCTGGGATGCATTTCTCCCGGGACACGGTTTGATTGCTTATAGAATAAATTACGATGCTACCGACTGGGAATACAATAGTCCTAATAATGAGCCCGATAAGATGGGAGTTGAAATAATACCTGCTGATAATATTCGAAGTATAGGGACGTTGGCCGGTGATCCTTATCCCGGTACATCAAAAAACAATATATTGATTCCAAAATCACGAGACGGTAATTATTGGGAAACTCAACCAGTGCTTGGAATTACAGAAAAAGACAGCATTATATCCTTCAAATATAAAGGGGGGCACCTATCACCACCAAAAGTTTCCGAAGCTACAGATATTACTTATGGAAGTTTTAAGGCAAGCTGGGAAGCCATTGACGGAATTGCCGGTTATTATTTAAGTGTATCAGCTATTGAAAATGACGGCACACATACACCCGTAATTACAGACCAATGGGTAGATTCCACGAATCTGGTAGTGAATAATTTGGTTTCCGACAAAGAATACGTTTATACTGTCAGAGGAAGCTATAAGAATGAAATTCCTCCTTTTGAAATCAAAACCGATAATTCAAGTGAACTTGTCGTAAAAACCCTTAAATATCCTTTTGAAAAAGAACTGCGGGTTGCACCCCAAACTAACGGCGACGTGTTGATTTTTGCACCTGAAAGTGAAGTCTCAACGGGTGTTGTTAATGTTTACGATGTTTTGGGGAGGAGGCTACGCACAGTTTCTGTTGAAAGTGACATCACGACATTGAGAGACTTGCCTAAGAATATCGTACTTATTATTCAGTCCGGTAAACAACGTACAAAAGTGATTATCAAGTAACGGATTTAACTAACAAGCAAGAAGGTCGGTTTTTTAAGCCGACCTTCTGCTTTGTTAACCATTTTACATTACCGTCGCAAAAGCCTACGAATGTTTTTCGTTAATTTATAGCCAATCATTATTCCTTCCACCATTGTTATTGCTTTGCCTTTCCGAATTGGTGTTGTGATTAATGACAGAGGTAACATACTTTTTTTGTTCAGATTAATGGTCGTAGAGTCCTTGGAAAATGGGACAAGCTGCTTTATGGATGACTGCACTATCCTTTGCTGTTCTTCAATTTTCTTTTTCAAATCAACCTTTGCATCAGTCAAATCATCCATCTTCAAACGGCTTGTATTATGAAGTTGCTGTATTGTTTTCATCGTCTTCTTTATTTTCTTTTGTATCGTCATAAAAAACTTCAACCATTAACTTCAAGATTGGATTTACAATCAAACTTTTGCGAAACACAATTACGATAATCGTCAGAAGCAAGAATATTCCTGCAATAATTGCAAAACTGGTAATAAATCCGAGCATCGGAGCCAGTGCGTAGGCAAGTGAAAACAACAGATAAAACAGAACTGCCATGCCAAAAACGATGGCAATAAAAAGCACCAACAGTTTGGAAATTAGTTTGGTCAATTTCTCAACCATTCCAACCTGCATATAATCCAAACGCAATTCCACGTAATCTTTTACCTCCGTGAAGAGCTTTTGGAAACCAGTGTTCAACTCGGTTTTACCTGCCATTGCAAAAATTTTACGTTAAATCTTCTACTTCGGCTTTGATTTCGTCAACAAGATCTTCTAATTCACTATTGTCCAAGTTTATCCCTCTTTTTTTCAGGGCATCTACCACTTTTTCTTTCGTTGTGTCAAAAGTGTCCACAATTTTAGCTCTTGTTTCTTCCCCTTTTTCAGGAGCCAGCAATAAACCTAAAGCTGCCCCAACTACCGCACCTCCAAGAAGTGCCGCTAATATACCGCCGTTATTTTTCATAATTTTGAATAATTTAATTTGTTAATACTAAAATGATTTTTCTGGTTCTTTTCTAACATTAAAACACATTATAATTAACAAAGTTCATACCAACTAAAAAATTATTCAGGGCGATAACCGAAACTTTTAAGTTTTATTTCTTTATTGCGCCAATCCTTCTCCACTTTTACAAAAAGTTCTAAATAAACTTTCTTTTCAAAAAACGCTTCAATATCTTTCCGAGCTTCCGAACCTACTCTTTTAATCGCTTTTCCGCCTTTCCCGATGATAATTCCTTTTTGCGACTCACGTTCTACGTAAATCACTGCATTTATGCGGATTAAATTTTCCTCTTCCTTAAATTCTTCTACTTCTACCTCTACGGAATACGGAATCTCTTTCTTGTAATTTAACAAGATTTTTTCTCGAATAATCTCGGTAACAAAAAACCGTTCCGATTTATCCGTAAGCTGGTCTTTGTCAAAGAACGGCGGCGACTCCGGAAGCAATTCTTTAATCCTTTGAAACAAAGGCTCGATGTTGAATTTTTCGATAGCGGAAATCGGAAAAATCTCGGCTTTTGGTAATACGCTTTCCCATTTTTCCACCAATTCTTCCAGCTTTTCTTGGTTGATTAAATCAATTTTATTGATAACAAGAAGAATCTTCGCCGGATTTTGATTTACTTTTTCAATAAAATCAAGGTTCTTCTCATGGTTGTCAAACACATCGGTTACGTAAAGCAAAACATCTGCATCCGACAATGCCGAACGAGAAAATCTCAACATCGACTCCTGAAGCCGATAGTTCGGTTTCAGCACACCCGGCGTATCCGAATAAACGATTTGGAAATCTTCGCCGTTTACGATGCCGAGAATGCGGTGGCGCGTAGTCTGCGCTTTAGACGTGATAATGGAAATTTTCTCGCCCACCAATGCATTCATCAGCGTGGATTTACCTACATTCGGATTACCCACAATATTAACAAAACCAGATTTGTGCATACGTTTTCTTTTTTGACAAAGATACGGTTTTTTAATAAACGAAACGCAAAACTGAAGAAGTAATTTATTTTCTCGACCAAGCCGTTAGGCATACGTCCAAAAATTCTTGTTTCACACAATTTTCATTAAATTTGCCGTTTAATACTCATATCTATTTTGAGATGAAAGAAATCTATCAAACCAATCAATTGTTGAAGTTTACATTTATAGCAATAGCGGTTATTATCGTTGTTGCTTCCACTGTGTTTACCAATCGGTTGGCTGAAAAACTTTCGGTAGAAGAAACTAAAAAGATTGAAATTTGGGCAGATGCGACCAAACAATTGCTCCTTGCTGATGAAAATACCGACGTCAACTTCTTGCTCAATATCATCGAAGGTAACACCACGATTCCCGTCATCATGACTGACGAGAACGACAACATGCTTTCGTATCGAAATATCAACACTCCGAAAAGTAAAGAAGAAGAATTTATTTCCGGAAAAATTAAAAAATTAAAAAAAGAACACCAACCCATTGCTTTTAGTCTCGACGACGGCTCCAAGCAATTTATTTACTACGACGATTCCTTGCTTCTCAAGCGACTACATATTTTTCCATACGTACAGTTTGGGGTTATCTTCTTGTTTTTTATCATCGTAATTCTTGCATTTGCAAGCACCAAGCGCGCCGAACAAAATCGGGTTTGGGTAGGGCTTTCCAAAGAAACGGCACACCAACTCGGCACCCCTATTTCTTCGCTTTTGGCGTGGACTGAACTGCTAAAATCGCGCCACCAAGAAGACAAGCTGCTACTTGATATGGAAAAAGACGTAAAGCGCTTGGAAATCATTGCCGAACGTTTTTCTAAAATCGGCTCCAAACCCGACTTGAAAAAGACCGAACTGTTTGATGCACTAAGCAATGCCGTAAACTACATGAGAAACCGCAGCTCGAACAAAGTTGTCATATCACTCCACTACCCTAAGAATGAATCCATCGCTGTTCCACTGAACATTCCACTTTTCGAGTGGGTCATCGAAAACCTATGCAAAAACGCCATCGATGCCATGGACGGAATCGGCAAAATAGACCTTATCGTAAAAGCCAACGAAAAAGACGTCACAATCGACATCACAGACACAGGTAAAGGCATGGAACGCAAGTTTTACAAAGCGGTATTTTCGCCCGGCTACACCACCAAAACTCGCGGCTGGGGACTTGGACTTTCCTTAGCAAAACGGATAATAGAAGAATACCACAAAGGCAAAATCTTTGTAAAACAATCTGAAATCAACGTAGGAACTACATTCCGAATTATCCTACCCCACTCTTAACTCTTACAAGTAAATTCTACTGAGTTAAGTATATCAAAAAACATAACAGAAACAGCTAAAAGACCTGATAGAGTTAAAAAAAACACTAATTTAAGTTTATTTAACTTTATTGATGTTGCGTTTTGCCCTTTTTATCCATCATAGTAATAGAGAGAGAAAATTAAGTCTAATTCATTTATTTATAAATTTAACAACGATGAAAACACATTTTAAAAATTTAATTCTGCTTTGTGCAGTTATTCTGCTCGCCGGTTGTAACCTGTTTGACGAGCCTGAACATAAAGATTATGAAAGTTCTACCGCTTTATCCATTTTCGTAAAAGACGGGAAAGTGGGCATCACTTCACTGGTAAGCACCGATTACAGGGTATTTACCGAATTTTGGATTGACAGTGCTAAAACTGACATCGAAAAACTGACAAAACTGCTTCCTGCCGGAAATTATTTCAGAACATCTATCGACGAATATTACAGGGCTACCACAGTTTACAAAAAGAACACAGGCGAAGTAGTAGTTTATAGATTTCCAAGGAATTACAGCTTGCACTACAACAACCAGTTACATTTTTACAAAAGCACCGAAATGTCTGAAAAAGACACACTTATCCAAATGGACACACTCGCGATAGGCGCTATTCATGCCGTGGATGCGACACATGACGAAGTATTCACAGGCTTCTTCGGGCGAGAAAGCTATGCCGAGTTCGGCGTTTACATGCAACCGACGTCTGCCTTTTACTGGGATGGCGCTACAAACATCACCCAGCTTCCCATGCCGAAAAATTACTTCTTCTTCAAAGGAGTAAGCTGTATTCACAAATCAGGAAACGATGTTTACGTGGGTGGTAAAATGGATTTCCCGATGTACTGGAAAAACAAAGAAATGGTGCGCCTGCATGAAAATTACGGCGAAGTAAACCAAATAAAAACAGTAGGAGAAGACGTGTTTGCAGTTGGTTTTTACAATAAAAATAATTCTAACAGTACCAATCACATCGCTTGCTACTGGAAAAACGATGAGCTGGTAGAATTAGAAGACGGCGCCATTGCTTACAGTATATTCATTAGTGGTAAAGACGTGTATGTGGCAGGTGCCAAAGGCAGATTCCCTGCCGAATACAAAGCCTGCTACTGGAAAAACGGAAAACGAGTGATGCTCAGAGAATAATTTTGAATAACTTTTTCATTTTTTCTGCTCCCCGACAAAACTTTTTATATTTGTCGGGGATTTTTTTGTAAATTTGTACTTTCATTTTTTAGTTAAATTGTTAAATAGCTGATTTGTTCGTTGAAATACAGGAAAAACTATTTAACAACTCAACCATTCAACTATTAAACTAATTATGTCAATAGAATTAAGTGAACAAGAACAACTTAGGCGACAGAGCCTAAAAAATCTGCGCAATATGGGCATTGAGCCCTATCCTGCCGCACTGTATCCTACCGATGCATTTTCAACCGATATAAAAGCTGAGTTTAAAGACGACGAAGAGCCCAAACGCCAAGTATGCATTGCGGGACGCATCATGAGCCGACGTATCATGGGAAAGGCTTCTTTCTTGGAACTGCAAGACAGCAAGGGACGCATTCAGGTGTACGTTACTCGTGACAATATCAATACTGAAGAACAACCCGAAATGTACAATACCGTGTTCAAAAAACTGACCGACATCGGCGATTTCATCGGTATCAAAGGATTTGTATTCCGTACAAAAATGGGTGAAATCAGCGTACACGCGCAAGAGTTTTCCATCCTTAGTAAATCGCTGAGACCACTTCCCATCGTTAAGTA
The DNA here is from genome assembly GCA_012518275.1 of Bacteroidales bacterium. Lineage (GTDB taxonomy): Bacteria > Bacteroidota > Bacteroidia > Bacteroidales > Paludibacteraceae > UPXZ01. The sequence goes on along the minus strand of JAAYSS010000035.1, from coordinate 501 downwards.
CAAAGACGGTGTGGCTTATGATTCGTTTGAAGACCCAGAACTTCGATACCGCCGGCGCTACGTGGATTTAGTGGTAAATGAAGGCATCAAAGATATTTTCCTGAAACGGACAAAAATTTACGACTCGATGCGCAGTTTTTTCAACTCGAAAGGTTACATCGAAGTGGAAACCCCGATTCTGCAACCAATTCCCGGCGGAGCTGCTGCGCGTCCGTTTGTTACGCATCACAATGCGCTTGACATTCCACTCTATTTGCGTATTGCCAACGAACTTTACCTGAAAAGACTAATTGTGGGTGGATTTGAAGGGGTGTACGAATTTTCTAAAAACTTCCGAAACGAAGGAATGGACCGCACGCACAATCCGGAATTTACCGCTATGGAAATTTACGTGGCATACACAGATTACAACTGGATGATGGAATTTACCGAGCAATTGGTTGAAAAAGTGTGTCTCGATGTAAACGGCACCACCGAAATCAAAGTAGGTAAAAACACCAT
>JAAYSS010000034.1 GCA_012518275.1 Bacteroidales bacterium | reverse complement strand
GTTAAATACCTACATATTATATTTAAAACTAAACAAGTGGAACGGATAGGAATCTTATATACAAATTAATGCCCACACGAAGTTCCCAGACATTAAAAACCCCGATTGCTCGGGGTTTTTCTTTTTTACTAAAGTCTATATTTTACAATATCCCTTCTGGTCACTCCGTGGCGCTGAAAGAAAAAGTTTTTTACTTTCATCAGATTTACCACATCTTCCCGATTATATAACATTGCATAATGCCGTTTCAGTGGATTCTGCCAATCTTTGTGCAACTGCCAAATGTTAGACTTGTAAACCATCGTTTGGCGTTCGATACCGGCAATCTTTTCAAGTTCTGAGAGTTTATAGCTTTTTAGCTTTGGTTCAAGGCGCCTAATGATCGTAAGCAGATTAAAACAGTAATAATAGTTTTTCAAGTCACAATTAAAAAACTTTTCCATCATTCCGATATCCGGACCGTAACAGTAAATAGCATCCACATCCCGAAGAATAGACGCAAAGGCATACGAATTCAGCGTAACGCCGTGCAATTGATTAACTTCTTTTTGATTGTATCCATAGCCAACCAAATAAACTTGCTGATTGAGAAACCACTCAGCATCAATAAATAAATTTCGTCCCATAGAGCATGAAAATTAAATAGTTATTTAAAATGCAAAACCCCGACATAAGTCGGGGAATTGCGGTTAATTATGATTGTTTATTTTAGAATTTCGGCGCGCGAGTCGAAATTGTTTTTATCAAATTCGGATCATGATGATTTGCATAAATTGATGTAATATCTAAACTACTATGATCAGCATGTTGCATTACACTTAAATCATCAATTCCAGCTTTTAGCATATCAAAAATACCGGTATCTCGTAAACTATATAATTGCATTTCGGTAGGCAAATTCAATGCTTTACGTAGCTTTGTCCATTCTTTACCGGCACGTTTCACATGTGCCGGCTTGGCTGATGGACGCAAATAGCTTCCAAACAAATAATAACCTTTTGGATATTTTCTTAAATTTAGATTTTGTATGTCATTAATAATATCATCATTTATAGCACAATACCGAGTTTTATGATTTTTTGCATTTTCTCCGGGAATAACAATGTATTTTTCTTTCAGATTTATATGTTCAATTTTTATCAATAATATCTCTTTTGGACGTATAAGACTGTTATATACTAATTTACATATAACAAGAAACTCAATATTATCTGTCTTTATAAGATAATCAGTTATCTGTTGTCTTACGTTTTTAGGAATTATAATTCGTTTTTTTTGAACTTTAGTTTTTTTCTTTATTCTCTCAAATGGATTTTCTTTTGAATAATTTTTTTCTTTACACCAATTAAAAAATGCAATCCCCATTTTCAAATGATTATTATAAGTAGTTGCACTCACATTCCTATCATTGTAGATATAATCCATATATCTGATTGCAAGACTATGATTAAATAATGAGCAAATTAAATGTGGATTTTCTTGATTTACGTATGATAAAAGAATATTAATAAATGATCTGTAGCTTCGCATCGTATTTTCTCGAAGCTCTTTAGTTCTTTCTTTAAGAAATAAATCAGCAACTACATTTAATTTCTCATAAAAACGCGCATCCTCGTTTTCAAAAAAAGGATTCCAACCACCGGAAAGACGTATGTTAATTGATGTTATTATTTTGGAAATATGTAAACGTGCTTCTCTTAAAGTAGAATATCGAGATATTAAGCGTTTTAAACGTATTTGCTTACGTACAAGACGTTTTTTTTCTGGATGTTCTACATAATACTCTATTAACCAACCGCTTTTATTTTCTTTAAGAACAGCCGGCAAATAATTATGATTTTGACTTGGAGTGTGAAAATTTTGGGGTAAAGACATTTTTTTTTTACAATGATTAGTGATAACCATAGTAAAAAAATTGTTGCAGATTTGTTGCAGTAATTTTTACAACAAACTGGAAACGCGTTTATAAAAACAACGTTTCCAGCTACTTATCTTATAAAGTGCGGTCGAAGGGACTCGAACCCCCACGCCTCTCGGCACTAGATCCTAAGTCTAGCGCGGCTACCAATTACGCCACGACCGCAAATGGTTTTTCAATAACGGGTGCAAAGATACAATCTTTTTTTGAATATGACAATGCTTGTCTCTGTATTTATTTTACAATAATAATCTGTTGATGAATTTTTCCATCATAAAGAACCCGAAGTATATAGGCGCCCGGAAGCAACCTTGCTTGTTTTATATCAAGGGTTTGACCCGTGATTTCCTTTTCATATAATTTGATGCCGTTTACAGCAAAAATTTGTGCTATGCTATTGTCCGCTACTTCAATATTTAGAATATCTGTAACTACCGTTGGATAAATTTTCAATAATTTGTCTGATGGCTGCTGCTCTTCATCATCAATAACAATTTCTCCTAATGAAATTCCGACAATGACCGGATCGTGATCTGAACAGCGATACATACCCACATTCCAATCTGCTTTGCTATACCCATAATCCGTAAGCTCGTCAGCATTGATATGAAAGTCAGTCACTCCTGTAACCTGCTGAGCCATAGACTCATTGGCTATTGCATGATCAAGGTAGCCCGCTTCAGTTCGGTAAACGTAGCTATAAGCACTATCTGTATGAAATTTTTGATGCAAATCTACATACCCCTTATTCAGAAAAGTTTGAATTGGGTCTTCTTTGGCGTATGCATTTAAATCACCCATAATCAAAACATTATCTGTCCCATAATTAGTTCTACCGATATTAACGGCATTCATCACAGCATTAGCCTCCAAAGTGCGTGTATAGTTGTAACAACTTTGTCCATCACCTTGGTCTTTATCTCCTCCCTTTGCGCTGCTGCATCCACTTTTTGCTTTGAAATGATTTATACTAAAAATAAACTTTTCTTTATTGGAGTTTAATTCAAAACCTTGTAGTTTTTTTCTGTTTCTTGGACCAGGATTATTAATATTAGTCAAGCCCTTTATCGGAGAAACTTTATCTGAACGATACAAATATCCCACTTTTGTAAAAGTACCGCTTGCATATCCACCATCATCAATAAAAGTATAATTATTTGTCCCCGACTTTTCATTTAGCGCTTGTGCGAGTTTTGACAATGCCGCTTGTCCCTGCTCTATTTCTATCAAGCCATAAATATCTGCATCGATGCCATAAAGTGCATCAACGATTTTAGCATGTTGACGATTGAATTCTTCCTGATTTGCTGCACCAAAATTGCTCTTCCCGTAATTTTGTACCAAGTAATATTCAAGATTAAAACCACAAACTTTCAGATTATACTTTCCAATATCATCGTGCGTACGCTTTCTTGGGTTACCGTAAAACCGCACTTCTCCAACGGGATAAAAAACATATCTAGAATTGGAATAATCAACAACAGCTTGCAGTTTATCCACTTTTTCGCCAAGTCTTCTGGTGCCATTCTCATCAGCAAAAACAATAGGCGAAACATACGTGGAGGTGTATGCATCATCTAAAATTATGGGTGACAATGAGTTTTCATTAACCAGCGCCTTATATTCCGATGAAAGTGGTAATGCGATATTTGTAGGAATCATTTTACGTTTTATACCTAATTCTAATTCACCATACTGTTTTAAATAATAATTATTATTGACATAAAGCGGTTGCTGAAATTCCACAAGCATTCCTTCATATCTTTCCCAATTCCAATTATTTATGTCATAGAAAATTTTCTGAGGCCGTATTATATTGCCTTTGCTTAATACTGTTATATTACTTGCATTGGATAGCTGTGTCCTACTGTGATATTCAGATACGTATGCTGTTATCGATATTTCATCGCCTTGTTGAACTGTTGAATTATTGGGTGAATAAACAAAAATACCATCCGAAGTATCTGCGTTTCCATCACCTGTTTTGTCTTGCAGAAAGAAACCATTTATTGTGCCGTTACCGGTAAATACAGCCGTCACAACTCCTGTGGTTTTCACGTTTTGCCCATTATACGGGCTAACATTTCCACTCCCTTGGATTTCAGGGATAGAGACATTTACCTGCCCTACTACAGTAAGGGAAAGCACAAGAAAAAGAAAAGTATAAATTTTTTTCATAGCTAAAATTTAGCAAAATATTACCTTAACCTTTTTATAAATACCTGAACTTACAAAAAATCAAATCCGCCCCAATATTTTATCCATTGCTCGATTTGTTCTCATCCCGGATTGAAAATCACTAACGGGATATTCTCCAATACCATTTAAGTAATCAACAATACTTTTTATCAAGAAATACTGAATATTTTCCGGATTTGTTTCTGTAAATACTTCTTCCAATTTGTTTTTTATAACTATCGGAGTAAAATCGAATGTTGAAAACACGATAGACCCTTCAGACCCAATAATTCCGATTTCATCAGTCCGAACATCCGACGATGATGCAAACTCCCAGTGTCCGGTTCCTACCACACCATTTTTGTGCTTCCATTTGGCATCAACAATATCTTCCACTTCGTAAAGCCCTGCTACGTTCTCAGTTTTCCCTATTGCTTCAGTAATTTCTCCAAAAAGAAAATCAAGAAAATCAAGCTGATGCGATGCTAAATCGTAAAAATATCCGGCTCCGGCTATTTCTTTTTTAACTCGCCAAGGAAGCGCTTCAGGATTAAAATCAGAAGGATAAGGTGGATTTATAAAGGTGATTTTCACTTCCTTAACCTTGCCGATTTCTCCTTCTTCTACAAGCTCTTTGACTTTCAGAAAATACGGAAGCGTACGACGGTAATAAGCTACAAAACACGGAATTTTCGTTTCCAAAGCCGTTTTGCTAATCAACTGGCACTCCTCAAAAGAAGATGCCATCGGCTTTTCAATATACACCGGTTTTCCTGCATTCATCGCGGCAATGGCATATTCTGCATGTGAACTAGGTGGTGTGGCTATGTAAACAGCATCAACTTCGGGGTCATTGATTAATTCCCTTGCATCTGAATACCATTTATCAATATTATGACGCTTAGCATAGTCTTCTGCCAATTCAGCATTTCTACGCATAACTGCAACTACTTTTGAACCAACCACCCGCTGAAAAGCCGGGCCACTTTTCTTTTCAGTTACACTTCCGCAACCGATAAATCCCCAACGTATCATAGATGTAAAAATAAAAATGAGGAATCTGCACTCAGCAAATTCCCCACAAATTTACATAAAAATTATTTGGATATCAACCATTCATCCCCTATTTATTTAAAAGTTAAATAATCATCCTACTATAAGACATCAGATATCTCAATAATAATTTTCCACATTCCATATAAAAACCCTCAATCCAAGCATTGGCGAAGCCTCATCAAGTTCTTTTAGACTTTCTTTCAGTGATTTCACTTTTGCATCATCAACAACGGATATAATGGAATTATTCAACGAAGGCCACGCGTGACTTCCGTAATGCGGTTCTCCTTCTTTTGTTCCTCGTCCGTGCGTACCTTCCCAAAGTGTGAAACCACGAATCATATATTTATCCAAAATACGGATGACATCTTCTTTGTGGGCTTGATCGAAGGATATAAATACTGCTTTCATTTGATTCAGAAGTTAAATGTTGAAATTTATTGATTTACGGCTAATTTTTTAGCCATTTTTCTGGATTGACGCTTCACACCGATACCTGCCATGATGGCGTAGAGCACCGGAATTACAAGAAGTGTAAGAATAGTGGAGACCGTCAAACCGCCAATTACAGTAATTGCCATTGGACGCCACATTTCAGAACCTTCGCTTTGCGACAACGCCAACGGGAGCATACCCAAAATCGTAGTAGCCGTGGTCATCAGCACCGGACGAAGACGCGAGCGCCCGCCCGAAATTACGGAACGGATAATTCCCATGCCACGCTCACGATTCAGATTGATGTAGTCCACAAGCACAATACCGTTTTTTACCACAATTCCGACCAACATAATAAGCCCGATGAAAGACATGATATTCAGTGTTCCGTTAGTAATCCACATTGCCAGCACCACTCCCGAAAGTCCGAACGGCACTGAAAACATAATGATAAACGGATACGTGAGCGACTCGAACTGCGAAGCCATAACAATGTAAACCAGCAGCACAATTATAAGAAACAGCACGCCCAAGTCGGCAAAAGATTCCTGTTGGTCTTCATACGAACCGCCGATATCGATAAATATTTCCGAAGGGACATCTACTTCCGAAATCGCATTATTAATGGCAGAAACTGCTCTGTCCATCGTAGTTCCGGCAAGAGTTACATTGACTGTAACCACGCGCTGGCGGTCTTTTCGCTCAATCGTCGGCGGTGTAAATCGCTCCACGACTGTCCCCACGTCCTTTACGCGCACAGGCATTCCCTGCATGTTGTAAATCAAGATATTCTCCACGTCAGCCAGTGACTGGCGGTAACGTGGGTCGTACGACACGCGCACAAAATATTCTTCGCCGTCTTCACGATAAAGCGACGCGGTAAGTCCATTGATTCTGTTTTTCAAGAAGTTGGATGCTGTTGCCATATTCAGCCCGTGAAGCGCTAATTTTTCCCTGTCGAAATCTACCTGATATTCAGGCACATATTCTTCACGGCTGATCTGGATATTCGACAATCCTTGAATTTTCTTAAAGCGGTCCTGCAATTCTTGCGCAATACGGTCTGTCTCTTCAAAGTCATAGCCGAAAATATCAACTTCAAGTTGCGACTGTCCCCCCATCATGCCGTTCTGTCCGGTTGAAACATTAGACTTACGAATTTCAGGAATCAGCGCCAACTCTTTTTGGAATTGTTCAATCAATTCATAAACCGAACGACTTCGTTCTTTCAATTCCACCAAACTGATATCAAAACTAATAACATGACTGGCATTATTCTGAAGCGAGCCCCACACGTTTGAACTGCTTGCCTGCCCCACCGAAAAACTGATTGTTTCAATTTCAGGATTTTCTTTTTTCCATTTATTCTGAAGATTCATCGCCAAATCCCGCGTAATTTCCATTCGTGTACCCACGGGAAGTTCGATTCTAGCTGAAATATATCCTCCGTCTGTAGTCGGGAAAAACTCGGTTCCCACGGTTATTATCGGTATCAAACTGACAATGAAAAATAACAAGGCGAAGATCACAGTTTTCTTTCTGTTGCGCACGGTCCAGTTGATAAATTGCGCGTATTTCACATCCAGCCAATCAAGGAACCGCTGAATCGGCGCATAAATTTTTTTAGTGAGATTTGTCGGATTTCTATCCAAACGAAGCATCTGGGCGCTCAGCATTGGCGTCAGCGTCATGGCGCATATTAACGACATGGTCATGATAATCGTTACAATCCAACCTAATTCCTTGAACATCACGCCAGCAAAACCCGACACCAAGGTCAGTGGAAAAAACACGGCAATCAGCGTCAGTGTTGATGCCACCACCGAAAGTGAGACTTCATTGGTTCCGTGTACGGCAGCACTCTTTGGACGACTTCCCCGCTCGATATGGGTGGTAATATTTTCAAGTACCACAATGGCATCGTCCACCACCATCCCGATGGCAATGGAAAGTGAGCTGAGTGAAACAATGTTCAGCGTCCCGCCTGTGGCGTACAAGTAAATAAACGATGCGATGAGCGAAACCGGAATGGTAAGGATAATGATGATGGTTGCGCGCCAGCGTCCCAAGAAAAAGAGCACTACTATCATCACGAAAATAAAGGCAAACAGCACAGTTTCAACCAACCCGCTGATTGTTTTCTTAATTCCGTCTGATGTATCATTGATAACAGTAAGTTTTACGTCAGGCGGTAAGTTTTTCTGAATTTCGGGCATCACTTTCAGCACTTGATTGGCAATGTCCACCGTATTTGCACCCGATTGCTTTTGGATTACGATTACAGCCCCCTGCACCCCGTTAGTATAGCTTTCCTGCACGCGCTCTTCAAATCCGTCAGTAACGGTAGCAACATCTGAAAGGAAAATCGGCTTTCCGCCGTAATTCCCAACAATCACGCTGTTGATCTCGCTCGGGTCTTTGAATTCACCTTGCACACGAAGCGAAAAGGTTTCATTCCCAATATCCATTGTTCCGGTAGGTACGTTCAGGTTTTCCGCGCCAATTTTTTGAGCGATTGTTTCAACAGTTAGGTTATGTGCTTCCATTTTAATTGGATCTACATACACCTGAATCTGGCGTTGGGGCGCACCTGCAATCGACACCGTCCCTACCCCGTCAATCCGTGCCAATCGATTGGCTACGTTATCGTCCAAGATCCGATATAGCGCGGGAATACTTTTATCGGCCGTGGCAGAAAACATAATCACAGGAATCATATCAGTGCTGAACTTCATGATAATCGGCTCTTCTGCGTTTTCAGGCATCATTGCCTTTACCAAGTTCAGTTTGTCACGCACATCGTTAGTAAGTTCGTCCAAGTTTTTCCCAAATTCAAACTGAAGCATCACCAACGAACGATTTTCACGCGAAGTAGAAGTTATTTTTTTCAAATTTGGAACTGTATTCAACACATTTTCCAAAGGTCGGGTTACGTTGGTTTCGATGTCCGCTGCGCTCGCCCCGTCATAGGTAGTAATTACCATCAGTACATTCATCTCAATATCCGGCATCAAATCAACCGACAAATTTCTCAACGAAAAAAGTCCCAAAATAATTACGCCCACAAACACCAAAATGGTCATAATGGGTTTCCTAACTGCACTTTCGTATATTTTCATAATCTAATTAATTCCCCGTTGGTTTAGTTTTCTTCCGTAGCTTTCTGTGGTTTTTCGTCGGCTAATTTCACTTCCATTTGATCGGACAATTTCGACTGACCGGCAACAACAACCTGAGAACCTGTAGCCACACCGGAAATCAGTTCATACTCTGAATCAAGACGTTGTCCAAGTTTTACTTCGTTGAATGAAACTTTTCCATCTTGATATACATACACGAAACGCGAGCCAGAACCAACCTGTTTCACGATTGCTTGATCCGGCACCACAACCCGTTTTTCCGTTCCAAAATTCATTGTCACACGCGCATACATTCCCGGACGGACTTTATTTCCCGGGTTTGTCATTCTGATTTCAACACCAAACGTGCGCGTCATTTCATCCACGGTAGGATAAATTTTGCTGACTGTACCGTTGAAACGTTCATTCGGGAAAGCATCAAAACTAATATCCACACCCATCCCCGTGCGTACCTTCGGAAAGTAAGTTTCAGAAACATTTACCACGGCTTTCAGCGGGTTAATCTGCATAACGGTAAGAACGGGCAGTTGTCCTGTAAACATATCGCCGTTATCGTAATTCCGGGCAGTTACCACACCGCTTATCGGACTTACCAAATAGGTGTTCTCTTTAAGATTTCTCATCGATGCTTCCGCTTGATCGAGTTGAGCTTTCATATTGTCTACATCTTGTTTGGCAACTCCACCCACTTCATAAAGTTCTAAAAGTCGGTTGTAATTCTTACGAAGATTAACTATGTTGGTCTGATAATTTTCCAAATTCACGGCATCCATCTGCACCAGACGCTGCCCTTTGCCTACACGTGCACCCACATCGACCATGATACGGCGAATGCGCCCGGGCGTTGTCGGTGCAATGCTGTTTTTCACTTGGGGCTGAATGGTGGCTGTGAAATCAGCAACCTGCGGCACGTCACGCTCAAACACCTGTGCGAGCCTTACAATCGGTTTTTCTTCTACTTCCGTAGTTTCTTTTTCCTTTGCACCGCCACAAGAAAACAAGCCTATTGACAATACGAAAAAGCTAGTTATCAGTACTTTATTATTTCTCATTTCTATTTAATTAGTTGTTTTTTCTAATGAATATTTTTATCAAATTTCTCTGCCAAGTAATTTTTCTAAATCGGCTTTTGCCGACAAATATTCCGAAATAGCTTGATGATATGAAAGTTTTGCTTGCGTGATAGCAAGCGATGCATTTTGTAGTTCAACCATCGTTCCGGCGCCATTTTCATATCTTTTGGATGAAATGGAATATGCTTTTTCAGAAAGCTCGATGCTTTTACGAGTGGCTTCCACCTGTTTTACCGCCTTGTTCATTTGATCCAAAGCAGTCAATGCCTGCAGGTGAATGGCATTCTCAGCCTGATAACGCTGCAGCATCAAGGATTCTTCCTGAATTTTCAGCTGTTTTTCTTTGGGCGAGCCAGTAAAAATGCCTGTTATCGGCACTCTCAACTGAAGTCCAAGCAGCAACCCCTGAGAATACCAATCACGGCGTGCTTCAACCGGTATGGGGGCCATGCCTAAATTCAACATCATTTCCTTGGTGGACATGCCCTGATATCCGTACTGCCCAAAACCAGCAAGAGTCGGCAGGCGCTGTGAGCGTTGCAGTTGAAGCGATTTCTGCAACTGCAAACGTCCAATGTCCAGTTGACGCAGGTCGGGATTGTTTTCAAGATTCAAATCCTGCAAACGATCCACTGCTACCACATTTTTTTCAAAATCTGCAAGCGTATTTACAATCCGGATTGGCTGGTTCACATCCAATCCGAGCAGAATTTTCAGATATGTTACAGCTTGGTTGATGCCGTTCTCAGCCTGCATGATATTGGGCTGCAGGTTATTCAGCTGAACTTCTACCGAAATATAATCATAAGCCGCAAGCACTCCGGCATCGTATCCTTTTTTGGCTACGTCGAAATTTTTTTTCGCCAATTCATAGCTTTCAAGCAACACCTTGTAGGAATCCTGAATAACAAGCACATTGTAGTATGCTTTCGTAACGTCATTTTTCAAATTTATCTTCGATGCATTCGCTTTCTCCACGGCGGCCTGCATTTCCAGCGTAGTCATATTTATGCTGTGCCAAAGAGCCGGCGCAAACAGCGGGATTGACGCCGAGAGCCCGAGCGAACCCGTAGCTTTGGTGGGAGAATCCATTAACTGCCCGAACATGCTCATCTTTGCAGGAGCAACATACTTGGCATATTGACCGTTTCCTTCCAAATTGGGAATCAAAGCATACCATGCGCTTTTTTTCGAATAATCGACGCGCTCTATTTCCTTGTCAGCCAGCTTTATGGTCGGACTTTCACTGAGTGCGATTTCCACTGCCTCAGACAAAGTCAACTTCAGGGTATCTTGTGCAGAAAGCCCGCTGTAGGCAAGCGCACAAACAAACAGCAAAATTATTTTTTTCATTTTATAAATTATTCTTTCTGTGTATGTTCTTGAACGTATTTCAGTCCTTTCTCATTGGTAATGAGCCTCACAATAATCTCTACGTAAAACTCGGTAAGCCGCTTGAACGACAATTTCGGAAACATCTCCATGGTAGCCTTAATGCTATTCAGCGAAACCGCATGAAAAATGGCACCCATCTCTATATCTAGGTCATCGCGGTAAAAACCTTCGGCAATTCCTTGGCACAAATTATCCTCAAAACTGGTTCGAATCCACTGGGTTTTCCGCTCCTGATGCTTTAACCAAGTTGCAGGATAGTATTTTTCCAAATCGTAACAAAAAGTCGGCACATTTTCGTTCGTGATTTTTCGAAGCTCCTTGATAATTGTCACAAGTGCTTCAATGGCATTTTTATTCCGCTGAATTTTTTCGAAATTTTCTTTTTCCAAAGTCAATTGGAATTGCAGAACGGCCTCAACCAAATCTTCTTTCTTTGGAAAAATTTGGTAAAAAGTCTTCTTGGAAATCCTCAATTCATTGCAAATATCATCGATGGAAATACTTCGAATTCCAAATTGAGTAAATTTTAGATATGCAACTTGAATGATATTTTTTGTATGCTCTTCCAATGTTTTATTTTATTTTTTGCAAAAGTACATAAAACAGATCAAAAAAATGGTATGTTTTTGAATATTTTATTGTTAAATTTCTATTAAATTTTTCTTTCTATTTAGTTATCAGATAATTAAAAATAAAAATAGGAAACTTATAAATTATTTAAGTTTCCTATTTTTCACATCACAACGTTTTTTATTTCAAAATTTTAAGATTTCAAGTACTGCTTTTTCTGCTGCATTGCCTCCACCATACAAATTCAGGTTAAAATCAGATACTCTGCTTATGCTTTCGTTAAATGCACTGATAATTCGCTGTGCGTCTGTACCCGAAAGGATATTAAAGCCGTTTTCAACTAATTCTACCCATTCAGTCTGTTCGCGCATCGTAACGCATTGTTTACCAAAGAAAAATGCTTCTTTCTGTACGCCGCCGCTATCGGTAAGCACCAATTCACAATTTTTCAGTAGCATAATCATATCAAAATACCCAACCGGTTCAATCAGCATAAACTCGGGAACGATATTTTGAGATTTCAAGATATTCCGAGTTCTCGGATGAATCGGTACAACCACCTGCAACTCACTGTTTATTGCATTCAGCGCATCCACGATTCCATTCAGATTTTCCGGATTGTCCGTATTTTCCTGACGATGAATGGTGGCAAGCGCGAAATTTGATAGCTTCAAGTTCTCGATTATCTGTGATTTTTTGGATGCTTTTTCGGCATAAAACAGTGCCGCATCCTGCATCACATCTCCATTTTTCACAATTTTCACATCAAAATTGTCGAAGCCTTCATTTCTTAAATTTTGCACGGCAGTATCAGTTGGGCAAAGTAAAAGACTGGAAATTCTGTCGGTCAAAATACGATTAATTTCCTCGGGCATCTGCATGTTGAACGAACGAAGCCCAGCCTCCACGTGAATGACCGGGATATGAAGTTTCGATGCAGCCAAAGCGCCGGCAAGTGTAGAGTTTGTATCACCGTAAACCAGCACGCCGTCAGGTTTTTCCTTAACGATTATCTGCTCAATTCCTTCAAGCATGCGCCCGGTCATAGCACCGTGACCTACCCCGTGAATATCAAGGTTGTAGACTGGTTTGGGGATTTCCATTTCCTCAAAAAACACATCCGACATATTCGCATCATAATGCTGCCCGGTGTGTACTATTTTTTCATCCACATTAAATTTTACAAACTGGCGGCTTAGTGTGGCTGCTTTCACAAATTGCGGACGAGCTCCGACAACGGTTAAAATTTTTTTCATAAAATGTTAAGAAGTTAATTCATTCAGAAGTACAGAAAGTTGCCGTGTTAATTCTCGGCGAGAATATTTTTCAATGCAATGGGAATCCACCTCCAAATTCCCTTTTCTGTATTGATTGTAATAATCTAAAATTATTGATTTCATCGCCGATTCATCTTCAAAATCGGCAATTCGTCCTGCCCGAGTTTCGTTCAATACATCTGCAACATCACCATCCGTGGGACCTACAGCCAAAATAGGCCTTTCAGCGGCTAAATACTCGAAGAATTTTCCGGTGAGAACACCTTTTGCATTCTGCGAATTATTTATCAAAAGTAGCAAAATCTGAGACGATTGTTGTTTTTTGATAGCTTCATCGTGTGATAAATAGTCAATTTTAACCAAATTTCCAGTCAACCCGTATTTCTCCAAATCTTCCAACACTGAAAAATCAACTTTTCCAATCAGCTGAATTTTCAAATTTTTTCTAAGATTCTCATTTCCTTGGCTCAACTCGCTTAACACCTTCCAGAGCGAAACAGGATTTCGAGAGCTATTCAACGTACCGATATGAGAGAGCGAGAAGTTCAAATCAAGCGACGTTGTAATATTTTCCATGTCAGAATCATCAAATCCGTTTGTTACCAATTCAAGCCGCTTTGGACTAAGTGTTGAAAACTCCCTTAGCATTTCGTTCGAAACAACTACAATACAGTCGGCATTCCGAACCACTTTCCGTTCCATTCTATGGTGGATTTTGTCTGAAAGCCACGTCAAATTCAGGTCTTTGTAAAAGTCGATATTTGTCCATGGATCACGAAAATCGGCAATCCAAGGAATTTGCGGAAAATGTTTTTTCAATCCAAGTCCAATTAAGTGCATAGAGTGTGGTGGACCCGTGGTAACAACAGCATCGACCGGTTTTTCTTGCAAGTACATCGATAGATATTTAATAGACGGCTTAACCCAAAACCGACGTGGGTCAGGTATCAAAAAATTGCCACGAATCCAAATCGAGAATTTATCTTTCCAGCCCGATTTTTTATTTTCAGAAATAAATCCCGCATTGATTTTTTCCCCTTTTTTCCCGACAAGTTTTCTATAAATATCGTAAGGCTCCCAAATTGGTCTTTTAATAACTTCCAAATCTTTGGGAATGTCTTTTTTAAACGAATAATCTTCAGAAGGATACTCCGGATTCTCAGGCACATACACTATCGGTTCCCAGCCAAAATCAGGCAGGTACTTCACAAACTTCAACCACCGCTGAACGCCCGCTCCACCCGATGGGAACCAGTAGTAAGTGATGATGAGAACGCATTTCATAAATAAAGGTAATCTTTTTTATTCAGATGTCAGACGCTCTACAGCTGATTCTATCCGCTTTATCGTTTCTTCCTTTCCGATCAATTCGGTAATATCAAACAAATTTACTCCCTTTGAAGCGCCCACAAGCGACAGTCGGAAAGCGTTCATCACACCGCCCAAGCTGTATCCTTTCTGCTTAATCCATTGTTTTACAGCTATTTCAGTATTTGAAGCAGAAAAATCATCAACGGATTTCAGCACATCCACCAATTCATTCATTTGTGTGGGTGTTTCTGCTTTCCAACGTTTTCGAACTACTTTTTCATCGTAATGCTCCGGTGCTTCAAAAAAATAAAAGCTCTGTTCCCACAACTCATTTACAAATGATGCGCGGTCTTTTACCAAATCAACAATTTTGCTGATTTTTACGGAATCTTCGATAATGTCTTTTTCTACCAAAATATGCTGAAAAATATCAGTAAGCTCTTCAGTTGTTTTTTTAGCTAAATATTTATGATTAAACCACTTGCCTTTTTCATAATCAAACTTTGCACCGCTTTTGCTTACCCTGTCCAGTGAAAATTGGTCAATCAATTCCTGCATTGAAAATATTTCCTGTTCAGTTCCGGGATTCCAGCCGAGCAGTGCCAAGAAATTAACTACCGCTTCCGGGAAATATCCTGCTTCGCGATATCCGGACGAAACCGCATTCGTAACCGGGTCTTCCCATTCAAGCGGGAAAACGGGAAATCCGAGCCGATCACCATCGCGCTTACTGAGTTTCCCGTTGCCGTCGGGTTTCAATAAGAGCGGAAGGTGGGCAAATTCAGGCATGGAATCTTCCCAACCAAAATAGCGATAAAGCAACACATGCAACGGTGCCGAAGGAATCCATTCCTCACCACGAATCACGTGC
The DNA here is from genome assembly GCA_012518275.1 of Bacteroidales bacterium. GTDB lineage: Bacteria > Bacteroidota > Bacteroidia > Bacteroidales > Paludibacteraceae > UPXZ01. The sequence continues at coordinate 7,266 of JAAYSS010000034.1, read as the reverse complement.
GTAATCTCCATCAAATGGTCGTCCACCACGTTTGCAAGGTGGTAGGTAGGCAGTCCGTCAACCGATTTATACAAAACCTTATCATCAAGGATCGATGAATTAATTACCACTTCATCACGAATCAAATCATTGACCACAACATCAATATTGGGTTCAATTTTAACTCTAACAACATAAGCGTCTCCGGAATTGATTCTTTTTTCCGTTTCTTCTTTCGACAGAGTTAACGAATTCTGCATCTGCATACGGGTAGATGCATCGTACTGAAAATTAGCAATTTTTCCCCGCATAATGTCCAGTTCCTGCGGTGTATCAAAAGCGTAATAAGCCAGCCCTTTTTCCAGCAATTCATCCACATGTTTTTTGTAAATTTCTTTGCGTTCACTTTGGCGGTAAGGCGCGTGATTTCCTTCGGGTGTAGCACCAATTCCTTCATCAGGCTTGATGCCGAGCCACGCAAGCGACTCAACTATATACTCTTCTGCTCCCGGCACAAAGCGAGCTGAATCGGTATCTTCAATACGAAGCAGGAAATCGCCGTTATTCCGGCGGGCAAACAAGTAATTATATAATGCCGTGCGAACTCCGCCGATGTGAAGCGGACCGGTGGGACTTGGCGCAAAGCGCACTCTGACTTTTTTATCCATATTTTTTCAAAATGATTAAGATTACAAAATTACAGAATTGGATTGAATGAACAAAATGAAAAAGCGACAAGTCACATTTGTGAATTTAGCTATGCATCCATCCTTCTCACTATTCACACTTAGACAATATTGTTTGTAAGTTCATCTAGTAAATGCAACGTTAATTAAGCAAAGATGCAAAAAAGAATCTTTTGGAAAACATATAATAATCAGAGTATTTCTTTGATTGCCCTTTATAAAATGGAAATTTTCGTATCTTTGTAGGTTAAAACAGTAATCACTAATTTTCATAGAAAAGACAGATTTAGAATATAACAAATCTAACAATGCTGCATCTAACTATCTTATAATCTGAATTATGGCTCGTTTTACAAAATGGATAACAGGCGGATTGGGCTTCGTGCTGGGCGGTCCGATTGGCGGATTAATCGGGTTTGCCATTGGTTCGTTGATTGATGGGTCTGTGGAAGTTGTTAATTACGGCGAATACCAAGAGCATCAACAACGTGGCGGTAATCCATATTGGCGTACAGCAGAAGGAGACTTCAAAATGTCTCTCTTGGTGCTGATTGCCTGCGTAATGAATGCAGACGGCAGACCCCAAAAGAAAGAGTTGGATGTTGTCAAACGTTTTCTATTGGCAAATTTCGGTGAAGAAGGTGCACTCGAAGCCCTGCAAATTCTCAAAAAATTACTAAAACAACCAATCGATGATGTGCAAGTTGCTCGTCAAATCAATCAATATATGAACTATTCCGGAAAGCTGGAATTGGTTCACTTGCTCTTTGAGATAGCCTTTGCCGATGGGGTGGAAAATCCGTACGAAATACAAGTCATTCAGCGAATTGCTTGGAATTTAGGTGTAAGCACCGTAGATTTTAATTCGCTCAAAGCGCCCTACACCCGCACAAAAGATATAAATTGGACATACACCACGTTGGGAATCAAGCCATCAGCCACCGATGCAGAAATCAAAAAAGCTTACCGCGAAATGGCGAAAAAATACCACCCCGATACTGTGGCAAATTTGGGAGAAGACATCAAGAAAAAGGCAACTGAGAAATTCCGAACCGTGAATGAAGCGTATGAAGAATTGAAGAAGCAAAGAGGATTTAAGTAAGTTGCCCCTAACCCACACCAAAGGGAAATTTTTGAAACTTTAGAACTATTCGTAATAAATAAGGAACAATGGAAAATAATACAGAAAAAGCCGAATTTACTCATTCCACTCCCCCTTCAAGGGATAGAGAAACATTTTATATTTACAATACTCTTACCCGAAAAAAAGAACAATTCATCCCGCTTCATGCACCAAATGTGGGCATGTACGTTTGCGGACCGACGGTATATGGCGACCCACACTTGGGACACGCCCGTCCGGCAATCACGTTTGATATTTTGTTCCGATATTTGAAACATCTCGGTTACAAAGTGCGCTACGTTCGGAATATCACAGACGTGGGGCATCTGGAAAATGACGCTGACGAAGGCGAAGATAAAATTGCAAAAAAAGCCCGGTTGGAACAGCTGGAACCGATGGAAATTGTTCAGTATTATACCCTTCGCTACCACAAAGCGATGGAATTGCTGAATGTGCTTCCGCCGAGTATTGAACCGCACGCATCAGGACATATCATGGAGCAGATTGATTTCGTTCAGAAAATTTTGGACGCAGGATATGCCTATGAAAGTGAAGGTTCCGTCTATTTTGACGTGGAAAAATACAATAAAAACCACCATTACGGTAAGTTATCAGGCAGAAATATCAACGAATTGCTTGAAACTACTCGTGAACTCGACGGACAAAGCGAGAAACACCGTTCGGTCGATTTTGCCCTTTGGAAAAAAGCTTCGCCCGAACACATCATGCGCTGGAAATCACCTTGGAGTATGGGTTTCCCGGGATGGCATTTAGAATGCTCGGCAATGGGCACAAAATATCTCGGCGAAGAGTTTGACATTCACGGGGGCGGAATGGATTTGATGTTTCCGCATCACGAATGTGAAATTGCTCAAAATCAGGCAGGTTTGGGTAAAAATTCCGTGAAGTACTGGATGCACAACAATATGATTACCATTGGTGGACAGAAAATGGGGAAATCGCTGGGGAATTTCATCACGCTGGAACAATTTTTCACCGGAAATCATCCATTGCTGACCAAGGCTTTCAGCCCGATGACCATTCGATTTTTTATTCTGCAAGCTCATTACAGAAGCACGGTGGATTTTAGCAGTGAAGCATTGGAAGCGTCAGAAAAAGGATTGGAACGACTAATGGAAGGTTACGTGCGACTACAAAAACTCTCTGCCGGCGAAAAATCAAGCATCGAAATCAGCGACCTGCGGAAAAAATGTGAAGATACGATGAATGATGATTTGAACACACCAATTGTTATTTCACATTTATTTGACAATCTGCGTGTTATTAATCTTATTCACGACGGAAAAGAAACGATTTCAAAATCGGATTTGGAAGAACTGCAGTCGGTTTTCAAATTATACCTGGAAGATATTCTTGGATTACAGTCTGAAATTCAAGATAGTACAAACAACGAAGCTTTTTATAAAGCGATAGATTTATTGCTGAATATCCGCTTGGAAGCCAAAAAGAAAAAAGACTGGGCAACTTCAGATAAAATCCGCAACGAACTGACAGCATTGGGCTTTGAGATAAAAGACACAAAGGATGGTTTTGAATGGAAAGCTCCCTAAAAACATAACCAATATATCAATTAATTATACACTTGAAATATACACCCAAAAATCTCTTTTTGGGAGATGAAAGAAAATTTATGGAAACAATACGACAACAAAAAATAGCGCGATTACTACAAAAAGAATTAGGAGAAATATTTTTACTTTATGCCAAGCAAATGCAGGGAACACTCGTAAGCGTAACAAGTGTGAGCATCAGTCCCGATTTAAGCATCGCCCACGTAAGGTTAAGCATTTTTCCGGCTGACAAAGTAGAGCCGGTGCTGGAGCAGGTGGAAGCCACAACAAAAACATTCCGCTATGAACTGGGAAAGCGTGTAAGACACCAACTGCGCATTATTCCTGAGCTTATTTTTCACATTGACGACAGCTTGGATTATCTCGAAAAAATCGATAATTTGTTGAAAAGCGACCCAATTGTTCATCCCGAAGATTATGACTACGGAATGGATAATTACAAGGACAGCAATGAACAACAGCCAAAACCATAAATTCGCCCTTTGGATAGCTAAGCGATACCTTTTTTCAAAAAAATCGCACAATGCCATCAACATCATTTCCGCCATTTCGGCTATGGGAGTGTGCATCGGAACGGTTGCGCTTATCTGCGTGCTGTCAGTGTTCAACGGCTTTGAAGGGCTGATACAGGGAATGTTTTCGGCTTTCGACCCGGATTTGAAAATTTCGCTGGTGGAAGGTAAAACGTTCAATGTCCGCACGCCCGAGTTTGAAAAAGTGAAACAACACAATTCAGTAATTAATTTAGCCGAAGAAATTGCAGAAACGGCTCTGCTTCGCTTTGGTGACCGTCAGATGCCTGTAAAAGTACTCGGCGTTAGCGATGAATTCCACAAAGTTACCGACATCGACAGCATCATGTACGACGGCGTTTTCGAGCTGAACGACGGTGCTTTCGAGCGGGCAGTAGTAGGAATCGGCGTGGCGAGCAAATTGGGTATAAACGTTCATTTAATTGACCCATTGACGATTTATGCACCGAAACGTACAAAAAAAATCAACATCGTTCGACCCGAATCGAGCTTTAACTCAGAAAGCCCGTTCACATCGGGGGTTTTTGTGGTTAATCAACCCGAATATGACGACCAAAATATACTGATTTCTATCGATTTAGCTCGAAAACTTTTTGAATACGATGAAAATACCGTTTCTAACCTTCAACTAAAAATTGCGCCCGGATCCAACCTAAAAAAAGTGAAAAATGATATTCAGAAGCTTTTAGGTGCTGATTTCAAGGTGCTTAATAAATACGAACAACAGGAAGATTTCTTCAACATCACGAAAATAGAAAAATGGATTACGTACCTGATTCTTTGTTTTATTTTGCTGATTGCCACGTTTAACATCATCGGTTCGCTGTCGATGCTTATTTTGGAAAAAGAAGAAGACATCGAAATTTTACGAAGCCTGGGCGCAGATGAAAAATTAATCAAACGGATTTTCCTTTTTGAAGGATGGCTGATTTCTGCACTCGGTGCAGTTATAGGCATTGTGATAGGAATAATAATTATTCTAATTCAACAGCATTTCGGAATTCTTAAACTCGGTGGCGATAACTACGTGGTGGACGCCTATCCCGTGGTATTAAAATTTTCCGATATTTTGATTTCTTTTGCCACCGTTCTTGCAATGGGATTTTTGGCATCGCTCTATCCCGTGAAATATATTTCGCCAAATAACGTTTCTATGTCAAATAGGTTGTTATGAATAAATTGAAAACAATACTTTTTTCACTCATCCTTGTGTCGTTCATCGCTTGTAAGCCGGCTGAACCACCTGCGCCTTACCCCTACGAAACCAATCCAAAATTTATGTGGGGATTTGCCGATTTTTACGGAAATTATTATCAAAATTACGAGATTGAAAACAACGTCGTATCACTCAATTTATTCACCGAAAAATTAGCTATAAATGATAAATTCCAACTTGAAGGTGTAGGGCAATACTTAATTATCGAAGATATTTTCAGTGCGTCGAGCGACACTTTACTTCCCAATGGCGAATACAAGGTGGCGGAAACGGGCGAGCCGTTTACATTTTACGGCGGAAAAAAATTTGAAGACAATCACGATGCCATCCCGTCAGGGGCGTTCATTCACTACATAGAAGCCGATCCGACGAAGTCAAAAATTGCCTATATCACGGACGGAACAATGAATATCCATGCTAAAAATGATACTATTTATTCGATTTCCTGTGATTTTATACTCGATGGAAAAACAGAGTTGAAAGGAACGTTCAACAACGTGCTGTATCATATCGATCGTGTTGCAGAAACTCCTCCAAGTGCAGTAAGGCGTAAATTAATTTCTCACATCCACACCCCATAGCAGTTTATTCCGCAATGTTTCAAAAAACGTGTGGTTCAGCGGTTTAAGTACTTGGATGCAATAATCGGCTTTTTTCACACGCAAGCGTGTGCTGTGGTCCAAGACTTTCGAGCGTCCGTCAATCGCAATTAAGAAACTGTTGCTTCGACTTTTTACTTCCAGTTCGATTATCCAATCGTCCGGCACGATTAGCGGACGTACATTCAGCGTATGAGATGCCACGGGAGTTATCACAAAACTCTGCGCCTGCGGAACAACAATCGGACCGCCTGCACTCATAGAATAAGCCGTTGACCCCGTGGGGGTTGACACGATCAATCCGTCAGCTTCGTACGTATTAATAATTTCACCACTCGTGAAAGCTTTTACTTGAATCATCGAGTTACTATCTTGCTTAGATATAGCGATGTCATTCAGTGCGTAAGGCGAATCAAGTCGTGTGCCGTCCAAAGCCTGAACTTTCAACACACTTCTTTTTTCGATGCTGTATTTATTTTCAAAAATATCTTGCAAGGCTAAAATAATTTCATTTTTGGCGATATCAGCCAGAAACCCGAGTCTGCCGGTGTTTATTCCCAAAATGGGGATGTCTTTTTTCCCGACACGCAATGCCGTATTCAAGAACGTGCCGTCACCACCGACGCTCAGCGCCAAATCTGCCGAGAAATTATCGTCATGTATCAATTCAAACCCATCAAACGAACCATCTAATTGACTTTCAAGATATTCCTGCATGTATTCTTCAAGCAAAACGATAATGTTTTTACCCTGAAAGAAATTGATCAATTCAAGCAACTGATCTTTCATATCGGTGCAGCGTAAATTTCCAAAAAGCGCAATCCTGACTGTTTTATGTAAATCCATATTTTAGGGATAAAAAATTAGAGCAAAATAAATGTATTACAAATCGGTTTTTAGGATTAAATCGATAAGAATTCTTTAAAAAATTCGAAAGAAACAGCCTTTTGTACTATTACTTCAATTTTTTGCGTAAATTTGCGTCTCAATAATTTTCTACTTACAAAGGAACAAAATGGAATTGAAAATAGCAAATTAATTTTTCATTTCATTCTGATGAAAGTTCAAAGAGCAAAATCCTTGAAAGTTGTATGATTTTTGTTAAAAAACTTACAATATGACAAAATTAAGTGTAAATATCAATAAAATAGCTACTTTACGAAACTCTCGCGGTGGCGATATCCCAAACGTTCTTGACGTGGCGTTGGATTGCGAACGATTTGGTGCAGAAGGGATTACTGTTCATCCGCGCCCCGATCAAAGGCACATCCGCTATACCGACGTGTACGATTTGAAACCGGTTTTGACCACCGAGTTTAATATCGAAGGGAATCCGATTCCGAAATTTATCAAAATGGTCAAAGAGATAAAGCCGGCTCAGGTTACGCTCGTCCCTGATGCACACGATGCTTTGACATCCAATGCCGGTTGGGACACGAAAAAGCACTTGGCATTTTTGCAAGATGTGGTGGGCGAATTTCAGCAAGAAGGCATTCGCGTTTCCATTTTTGTAGATACCGATTTGGAACATATGGAAT
>JAAYSS010000033.1 GCA_012518275.1 Bacteroidales bacterium | reverse complement strand
TACCATAAAAGGTGGCGACTACCGTGCTCGTGAAGCAAACGTGTATCGCCTTGCTGAAGTTTCAAATAGCATTATTGACCAATGTGTGGCGCAAGGTGTTCCTTTTGCTCGAGATTATGGTGGTTTGCTGGACAACCGTTCTTTTGGTGGTGCGCAAGTGTCGCGTACATTCTATGCACGCGGACAAACCGGACAGCAGTTGTTGCTCGGGGCTTATTCGGCACTCAGCCGTCAGGTAGGAAAAGGCAACGTGAAATTGTACGTTCGTTACGAGATGCTTGACGTTGTGATAATTGACGGGCGGGCGCGTGGAATTATTGCTCGAAATTTGATTACCGGGGAGATAGAACGTTTCTTCGCACATGCCGTAGTTGTTGGAACTGGCGGTTACGGAAACGCTTTCTTTCTTTCTACCAATGCGATGGCTTCTAACGGTTCTGCTGCTCTGCAAATGTATAAAAAGGGAGCTTATTTTGCTAATCCGGCTTACGCACAAATTCACCCGACCTGTATTCCGGTTCGTGGTGATTATCAATCCAAATTGACTTTAATGTCTGAAAGTTTGCGTAACGACGGACGTATTTGGGTTCCGAAGAAAAAAGAAGATGCTGAAGCTATACGTGCCAAAAAATTAAAACCAACGGATATTAAAGAAGAAGACCGTGACTATTACTTGGAACGCCGCTATCCGGCATTTGGAAACTTAGTGCCCCGCGACGTGGCATCACGTGCAGCCAAAGAGCGTTGTGATGCAGGGTATGGAGTAGGTAGTACGGGGCTAGCTGTTTATCTTGACTTTGCCGATGCAATCGATCGCCTTGGCAAGGACGTGGTAGAAGCTCGTTATGGAAACTTATTCCAGATGTACGAAAAAATCATGGACGATAATCCGTACAAAACGCCGATGATGATTTATCCGGCAATTCATTACACGATGGGTGGCATTTGGGTGGATTACGAACTGCAAACTACCGTTCCCGGTTTGTTCTGCATCGGCGAAGCCAACTTCTCAGACCACGGTGCAAACCGCTTGGGCGCATCGGCATTGATGCAAGGATTGGCTGACGGCTATTTCGTACTTCCTTATACCATTCAAAACTATTTGGCAGACCAAATTCAAGTTCCGCGCATGAGTACCGACCGCGAAGAATTTGCGCAAGCTGAAAAAACGGTCAACGATCGGATTCAGAAAGTCATGGGCATTCAAGGAAAACGCTCGGTGGATAGCATTCACCGTGAACTTGGAGTTATCATGTGGGATTTTGTCGGGATGGGACGCACGGCAGAAGGACTGCAAACTGCTTTGGAAAAACTCAAAGATATCCGCAAGGAATTCTGGACAAACGTGTACGTACCGGGTAAAGCCGACGGATTGAACTTGGAACTTGAAAAAGCACTTCGATTGGCTGACTTTATAGAAATAGGCGAATTGATGGCTCGTGATGCTCTGCTTCGTGAAGAAAGCTGTGGCGGACATTTCCGCGAAGAATATCAAACACCGGAAGGTGAAGCTCTACGTGATGATGATAATTTTTCATTCGTATCTTGCTGGAAATATACCGGTGAAAACAACGAACCTGAACTCATCAAAGAGCCGTTGGATTACGAGTTTATCGTAAGACAACAAAGAAATTATAAAGCATAAAAGGCTGTAACTTGTTTACTCGTTCACTATTAAAAGATATGGAAAAAACATTAAATCTCACGCTGAAAGTATGGCGTCAAGCTGGTCCGAAGGCGAAAGGCGCTTTCGAGACTTATAAATTAAACGGGATTTCACCCGACTGCTCATTTTTGGAAATGATGGACATCTTGAATGAGCAACTGATTAATGAACATAAAGAGCCGGTGGCGTATGACCATGATTGCCGTGAAGGTATCTGTGGTATGTGTGGCTTGTACATCAACGGGCATCCGCACGGACCTGACGGGGAAATTACAACGTGCCAACTTCATATGCGCAACTTCAAAGACGGTGATACGATTACGATAGAACCGTGGCGCTCGGCAGGGTTCCCCATTATCAAAGATTTGATGGTGGACCGCGGTGCATTTGATAAAATTATTCAAGCCGGCGGTTTCATTTCGGTAAATACCGGCGGCGTTCCTGATGCAAATGCTATTCCAATCCCAAAAGCGGATGCTGACGAAGCAATGGATGCCGCATCCTGTATTGGTTGCGGGGCTTGCGTGGCTGCTTGCAAAAACGGATCGGCTATGCTGTTCGTTTCAGCCAAAGTAAGTCAGCTTGCTTTATTGCCACAGGGCAAGGTAGAAGCTGCCCGTCGTGCAAAGGTGATGCTGTCGAAAATGGATGAACTCGGATTCGGTAACTGCACCAATACCGGGGCATGCGAAGCCGAATGTCCGAAAAATGTTTCTATTACGCATATTGCACGATTGAATAGAGAGTTTATTAGTGCTAAGTTTAAAGATTAAATTTTAATTGAATTTTAAAAGGCGCGGGTTTTTAACTCGTGCCTTTTTTATAATCGCACCCCGAGTGGTTCGGTTATCAACCAAAATCTATTAAAAAAACTGTTTTGGCTCGGAGTTATATTTGGTGCAGCAGCTGTTTTGGCGTGGCTTTGTAACTAAGATGTAACGAGTGGTTGCACCCGTCCAATGGAATTTATAATCCCTTTTCCGCTCATCTTGGATTTGAAATCCGCTCCGCTTGGGTGGGCCCGTAACCCGTGCTTTTTTTAAATTCTTTTAACACGTCTCCTTGATTAAAAGCTCTAAAACCTACTTTATAACATCTTTTTCCGCTTGCTTTTTCTCTTTATTAGTCTTATATTTACGGCGCATATTTAAGAAAGTTTAACACGGCAGATGTTGCGTTTCGGGGGTAAAAACCATCTTATATATACAAGGCCATTTTTATTAACTCTAAAAACAGAATGCTTATGAAAACAAAAACGTTTTTATTTACCCTATTCGCCCTGTTTTTGCTGATAGGAGGAATGGGGGTGTGAGAGAACATTGGATGCAGACACCAACTCGACAATTATTGAAAAGGAAATAGATAATCTTGTCTTTAAATTTTGCCTGTTAAACGAGAAAGGGGAACCGGCGACCGTCTTTAAAGAAGGAGAAAACTTTACTTTCAATTTCTCAATACAAAATTTCTATCGAAATCCTATTTCTGTACCAACTCATTTTGTGAATAATGATTTTTATAGGGTGTACAAAAAGGATAATACTGATATGGGAAAGCCTTGGGCCGGAATATGGTGTGAGTTTAGTTTGACGCCACAGGAAATAACAATAGCTCCTAATGAAATTAGGCTATTAAATTGTCCTTGGCGACTAACAGAAAGCAATCAACCGGACTATCCACTCTGCATGAATGAAAGTAGAAACATACTATCTAAAGGGGACTACTATACCTCCATAAACACCCAATTTGACTATGTTGTAAATAGTAAAAATCAATCTGTTAAACTAAATCTCAGAATTAATTTTAAAATTCAATAAAATGAAAAAGACGATATTTACAGCAATATTCCTATCCACTTTTATTTTAGGTATATACGGGCAGGTGGAGACAAGGTTCTTTCCGAATAGAGACGCTTTGCAACAAAACCAGCTGCTGAAAAAACACAGGAGAGGAGTATCAAAAATAAAAGTAATGCCTTCCGCTCGCGCCATTCTGCGAATGGTGTGTTGCGAAGCAATTAAAAAAGAATGAGCGGGACGGTTATTTAACAATTTATTGTGGATGTATTCATTTATTTTTTATATCTTCACGTCGTAATTTAATCTGATGAAACACAGCTTTATGAATACCGATACTCCGCCCAGCCAAAATACCGTTTGCAACCTTTGTTTGCAAGCGATAAAAAGAATATATAAACCGAATTTTTAAGTATAAAAATGAAGAAATATGAAAACAAAAACATTTTTATTTACCCTATTCGCCCTGTTTTTGCTGATTGGAGGAATGGGGTGCGAGAGGGAAAATTTAATTGACTACATTGATGTAAATGTAGTTTATCAAAGATGTAATAGTTCTGTTAATCATCCTATTGACGGAGAAATAAAGAAAAGAGACATTCTCTTGTTTAATTTAGCACATACAAAAGAAAGTGAAATAATTAAACGATATTCTCAAAATGAAGAGATAGAATATATAATATATGATCCAAATTCTATTTCGGCAAATTATTTGATTTATAAAAGATTAAGAATTAATAATCAGGGACATGAATATGGAAACTTCTGCAATTTCCCGATAGCGGATATAGAAAAATGGAATATTCCTCAAAGCGGTTTATATATATCTTTCTCTGGAGATTTTGTAAATACAAAATTTACAACCGATGCTATGTATTCTACGTTTGATATATCTTTAAAATCACTTAAAATTCAACAGTTATGAAAAAAAAGATTTTTATCTCATTGGTATTTTTAATTACATTACAAGTGCTTAATAGCCAGAATATATTTATATATCATCCGAATGGAGAAAAAGAATATTTTGTGGAAACAGATAGTTTATTTCAAATCAAGTTCTTAAAAGAGCCGGATATTAGTTTGAAAAATCAACTCAACTTATTCTCTGACATTAAAAACGAACAAAGAACTCCTGCCCGAATAGTTGTAAAATTTAATAGAGAAGAAGAAAGAACTCTTTCGATGCTGCGTAGTAATAAAAGTATAAAATATATAAATCAATCGTTGAAAAATAACAAAGGGAGTATATTGATTCCTACAGATAAAATCATGGTCAAAATAAAATCAGGCAATAGCTTGTCTGGTATACTCCAAAAATTGAATATTAGTTATGAATCATTCAGAAAACTTGGCTCTGAAGCTAATTCCTTTCTTATTACTTTATTGGATGGGAATTCAATAACTATAGCTAATAAACTATTTGAATCAGGTTTTTTTGAAATATCACAACCCTCTTTTACAAGCTTTGAAGGAATACAAAATCCCTTTTATCCAAATCAATGGGGACTTAACAATACAGGACAAAACAATGGTACGTCGGGAATAGATATAAATGCCCCCGAAGTTTGGAGCATAACACGAGGAGATAATAACATTAGAATTGCAGTAATTGATCAAGGTGTTGACTTATCACATCCGGATTTAGCTAATAATTTGTTATTGGGATTTGATGCTACAGATGGAACTGTAGGCGGAGCTAATGGTAATTGTACCGGAAACGATGCGCATGGCACTTGTTGTGCCGGCATTATTGGATCTGTAAATAATACAATTGGGACAATAGGTGTAGCACCGCATTGTGGAATTATTCCTATAAGAGTTACATATACCCAGAATGGACGAGAAATATGGGACGACGACTGGACTGTATCTGCAATGTATCATGCTTGGGCTGTCAGTAATGCAGACGTCGTCAGTTGTTCATGGAGGCAAAATCATGTTATACCTTTGCTTGATGCAGAAATAAATAATGCTTTAACACAAGGTAGGCAAGGTCGTGGATGTATAGTTATTTTTGCTGCAGGTAATTTTAATTCTTCAATTAGTTATCCGGCAAACAGTAATCCATCTATATTAGCAATAGGCGCAATGAGTCAGTGCGGAGAACGTAAACGGAGCAGTTCTAATGTTTTGGAAACCAATCCGGGTGTAAGTGCAGATCCTTTAGGAGTTAGTTGCGACGAAGAAAAATGGTGGGGGAGTAATTTTGGTTCACAATTGGATATTGTTGCTCCAGGTGTAAAGATATATACAACGGATATTCATGGGAATGCAGGTTATAATCCTCCACAACAGGGTTCAGATATAAGTAACAGAGATTATACTTCTTTATTTAACGGCACTTCCGCTGCTACTCCTCACGTAGCTGGAGTCGCCGCCCTTATGCTCTCTGTTCGTCCCGACCTTACCGGACAACAAGTGAGAGATATAATAGAACAGACAGCTCAAAAAGTCGGTGGTTATCCTTATTTCACTACGTCAGGGAGACCAAATGGCACCTGGCATCAAGAGATGGGTTACGGTCTTGTAGACGCTTATGCCGCCGTTAAAGCCGTAGCCCCCCGCATCTCCGGTCCCTCCACCATCTGCGACCAAGGCACTTATGCTATTACCAATTTTCCTAAGGGAGCTTCGGTGTCTTGGAGGATTATCGGGTTAAATATTGTCAGTGGACAGGGAACCCCTTCCATTACGTTGGCGCGGTCGCCTAATTCTTCTGGGTTTCTGGCTGTTGTTCAGGCGTACATTACCGTAGGAAGAAATAGTATAATAAGATTAAATAAAGACGGAGTGTTTATTGGCACACAGGTGCCGAATGTTCTGCTCTGTCCCGTTGATCCGCAGGCGCCGGGCACCGTGGGAAGTGCCGTTTCTTACGGTTATACCGGTATGAACTATTGGCTCTATGCTAAGGGTGAATCTACCAATCCTTCCGATTACAGGTGGAAGATATATCCCGACGAGCCTTTTACGCTGCCCCAAGTGTTTACAGGAAAAAAGATAAGTTTCAGCAGATCCGAACCGGGAAACTATACTGTTTCCCTCCAGTACAACGGTGAATGCGGGTGGAGTCGGGAAGAATTTAGCATAATCGAAATTGTTGGAGGAAGGAGCATAAATCTTGTGCCTAACCCCGCATCAAACATAGTAACCGTGAGCCTGACCGATAGGCAGCCGGAGAATCTGGATGTCCCGGTTTCGCTTACTAATATAACGGGAAGTTACCTAATTCAGCTCTGGTCGCCCCTCGGCTTAGTCAAACAGGTAACCACAGACAAGGCTAAATATCAGCTGGATTTATCGGGCGTTACTTCCGGATTCTACTACGTGCATGTAATCAAAGACAGAAAAACGTATCGGCAGCAGCTGGTGGTAAAATAAACAATAAACAGGGAAAAGAGCTGAGACAACATCCTCGTCTGCTCTTAAATAAGCAAATAAAAAATCATTATAAGTGTTAAATTGATAAATAGTTTAGGTTGTTTTTTATGTTTTCTAACCATCCCCCCGCGGGGATTGGGGCTGTCTCAAAAGAAATTATCAAAACATAAAATGCATGAATTTACACAAAAATCATTTTTTATGTTGCTTATATTAAGCGCATTACGGTTTGTGTGTTTGCGAAACTTGTGTAATTTGTGTTCAAGTAGACTTTTGAGACAGTCCCGATTGCCGAACTGCTTATAGTGTATTTTATAGTTATGTTCGAATGACAGAGGGTTAGAAATGATGATGTTCTAATCTAACGAATAATATAAACTAATTTCAGTTCAGTGCTTAATTAATAATTATATTAACCTAGTCAACACGGGTTTCTTGGTAAGCCAAGTACTACCCGTCCAGCGGGATTTACAATCTCGTAGTCATTCATCTCGGATTTGAAATCCGTCATTAAATAAAGTTTCGGATTATAAAATTCTCGCTCCATTCTCACCGATTTTTTAGCAAATCCGATGAACTACCGTACGGTAAGTAAATCTATGGTTTTTCACAACTTATAAAGAATTTTTTATACATTTGCAGAAAAGAATAGAAATCGTATGAGCAGACTGATAAAAAGCTTCGGGTACGCGTGGCAGGGCATCCGCTCGGTTTTTTCCACGGAAGCCAATATGAAAATTCATGCCGGCGTGGCTGTTTTGGTAATTGTTGCGGGTTTTTTGCTGAAAATATCACCTTTGGAATGGATTGTCGCCTTGCTTTGCATGGGCTTGGTTTTCAGCGCCGAAATGTTCAACACGGCTATTGAGTTGCTGGTAGATAAAGTTTCGTCGCAAAAAGACCCCGTTGCCGGGAAGGTAAAAGACATTGCCGCGGGCGCCGTGCTGATTGCGGCATGCATTTCGGTAGTTGTCGGCGTGATTATTTTTTTGCCGAAATTAATTCAATGGATAGTATAAAAAATGGCGGGACTGTTGAATCATTTGCTGAATCTGTTTTTCCCGAATCTGTGCTTGATTTGCGGTGAAGACTTGGTAACGGGCGAGCAACAGCTTTGCATGACGTGCTTCAACAAGATGCCGAAAACAAACTACCACCTGCAAAAGGATAATCCGGTGGAAAAACGTTTTTGGGGAAAAGTAGATATCGCGTACGCGAGCGCTTACTTCTTTTTTCAGAAAGGTTCTGACTTTCAGAAGTTAATTCACGAGTTAAAATACCGCGGCAACAAAGAAATAGGTGTTGTTTTGGGAAAATATGCGGGTGCAGATTTGCTAAACTCGGATGAGTTTCAGTCAATTGATATGATAGTTCCGGTTCCGCTGCATAAAAAGAAACAGGCGAAGCGGGGCTATAATCAAAGCGACCAAATCGGGAAAGGACTTTCAGAAATCATGGAAAAACCGATGCACATGGGTAACCTGTACCGAAAACTGGAAAGTGCCACGCAAACCAAGAAATCGGTGTATGAGCGATTTGAGAATACACGCGGGATATTTGACTTGCGAAATCCCGATGCGATAGCAGGGAAGCACGTTTTGCTGGTGGATGATGTGCTGACAACCGGCTCTACCCTTGAAGCTTGTACCCATGCATTGCAACAAGCCGAAGATGTGAAAGTCAGCGTTTTTACCCTTGCCGTGTCAATGTAGGTCCTCTTATTCAATAAGTTTCCTGATTGCTTCGGTTACCTTTTCAAAATTAAACTCTTTTTCCACGCTTTCCTTGTATGCGCGAATTTGCTCGTTGCAGAGATTCCCGATGCTCCCTTCGTGCGTGTGGCGGATATTTTTTTCAGGTTTAAAATTCCCGGCTTCAATCTCTAAACCAACCTTTTTGTACGCATCCCTGAAAGGCATCCCTTCCAAGACAAGACGGTTAACTTCTTCAACACTAAAAAGATAATCGTATTTTGAATCATCAAGAATGCTCTTATTTACTTCAATCCGTACCATCATCATCGCGGTCATTTCAAGGCAGTCGTGAAGTTCTTCAAAAGCGGGTACGAATACTTCTTTAATTAGTTGCAAATCTCTAAAATAGCCCGACGGAAGGTTGTTCGTGATAAGCGTAATCTGCTGTGGTATAGCTTGAATTTTATTGCATTTGGCGCGCGTCAGTTCAAACACATCGGGATTTTTCTTGTGCGGCATGATGCTCGAACCGGTGGTAAATTCATCGGGGAGTTTGATAAAATTGAAATTTTGCGAAGTGAACAGGCAGGCATCAAAAGCCAACTTGGCAATGGTGGCAGCCACGCCTGCTAACGCAGTAGCAACTACCCGTTCCATCTTTCCGCGTCCCATCTGAGCGTAAATCACGTTGTAGTTCATCGTGTCGAAACCGAGCAGTTCGGTTGTCATTTGCCGATTAAGCGGAAACGACGAGCCGTATCCGGCAGCCGAGCCGAGCGGATTTCGATTGGTGATTTTCCAAGCGGAAAGCAAGAGTTGAAGGTCATCTGCCAAACTCTCGGCATATGCACCGAACCAAAGCCCAAACGACGACGGCATGGCAATTTGAAGGTGCGTGTAACCGGGCATTAGCACGTTTTTGTAACGGTTACTTTGCTCCATCAAAACATCAAACAGGGCAGAAACGGCTTTTACTGTTTTTTCAATCTCGGCGCGAGTATAAAGCTTCAAATCAACAAGCACTTGGTCATTTCGTGAACGCCCGCTGTGAATTTTCTTTCCGACATCACCTAACTTGCGTGTCAATATTAATTCTACTTGAGAATGAACGTCTTCCACGCCATCTTCAATCCTAAATTCTTTTTGTTCGGCAATTTGGTAAATGTTTCTTAATTCGGCAGTTAAAACTTCCAGCTCATCTTTTTTAAGCAATCCGACCGATTCCAACATCGCAATGTGCGCTAAAGACCCTAATACATCGTATTTAGCTAAATACAAATCCATTTCACGGTCTTTCCCGACTGTGAATTGCTCGATTTTCTCATCGACTTTTGTTGATTTTTCCCAGAGTTTCATACGAAATTATAAATTAGATACTTACGGATTCGGCAAGTCTGTTTGTAAATCATTCATAGCTTCAACAATGGCATCTGCAATGGTATTTATACCTTTTTTCAGTTTGCTGTCCGCCATCATTTTTATCATCATCGGAAGTTTGGCTTTGATGGTGATTTTCATTTTGCAACTATTATCTGAGATGGGCAAAAGCTGTATCCATCCATATGCTCCGACTGGTGAATTTTCAGCTTGTAGTTTAATGGTTTTGAATGGCTCACGTTTGATAATCCTGAAACCGACCTGTCCGATTCCGGCGAAAGAAAAACTCACAGAATCTGAATCAAAAGTAATGTCCTTGAAGTATTGAGCTGCTTTTTGGTTGCCTTCCAAATCGATGTTTTGAACCTTTTTTAGGTTAGATAGGTCGCTCAATGTGTTGAAAACCAGTTCTTGCGGTTGAGCGATGGTTTTTATTTCACTTTCGTAAGTTGTCATTTTGTTTGTTGTTAGTTAATCTTTTTTCCACGCGGCAGGATTTTTTCGCCATTCGCGAAGGGTTTCCAAATCGACGTCAGAGATATAATCTGTGGCGAGTGCTTCGGTCAGTACTGAATCGTAATCGCTCAGTGTAGTGAATTTTACGTTGGCGTTTTTGAATTTTTCTTCTGCAGCACCAAATCCATAAGTGAAAATGGAAACTATCCCGAGCACTTCTGAGCCGTCTTTACGTATCGCTTCAACGGCTTTTAAACAGCTTCCACCGGTAGAAATTAGGTCTTCGACAACAACTACCTTTTGCTTCGGCTTCAAGTCGCCTTCGATTAGATTTTCAAGCCCGTGATCTTTCGGAGTGGAACGGATGTAGATAAATGGCAATCCGAGCTCATCAGCCACCAACGCACCTTGTGCAATGGCACCCGTGGCAACGCCGGCAATTACTTCGACATCAGGATACACATCCATAATGGTGTGCACCAATGCATTTTTGATGTAAGTTCGAATAGCGGGATATGATAGGGTTTTTCTGTTGTCGCAATAAATGGGTGATTTCCAGCCTGACGCCCATACAAACGGGTTGTTCGGTTGAAGTTTAATAGCTTTAATTCTTAGTAATCTTTCAGCAATGTTCTTTTCTAATGCTCTCATTTTGTTTGTTTTTAATGAAAATGTGTTTTTTGGATAAGATTTTTCTTCTTGCAAAAGTAATTAAACTATTTCAAGAAAGAAAGTTAAAAAAATAATTTTATTCAAGTGGTGGCATGAATGCATCTTCAATGTGTTCAATATGAAAGCTTTGTCCTCTGGGAATCACTGAAATCACATCAAAACGAGTTTCTCCCTGCCAGTCAAATTCTAAAATATATTCATGAGTTGCTTGCACGATGTTTTTAATTTTTCGGTTGGTAATGGCTTCTTCCGGGTGTTCAAACGTATCTGTCGAGCGTGTTTTTACTTCCACAACCACTAACCAGCCGTCCTTTTCAGCCACAATGTCCAGCTCTAATTTTCCGGCAAACCAGTTGACGTGTCTAATTTTGTATCCTTTTTTGAGCAAATAAGTTTGTGCTCTTTTTTCACCCAATTCTCCTAATTTATTATGCTCTGCCATTTTTTGTGATAAAAAAATCAATAATACAACAAAAATAAGCTTTTTTACGAGCAAAAGGTAGTTTGTTTAAGTAGATAATGTTATTTTTGCATAAATTTACGAATGTTCATGCCGAAGAAGAAATCATTAAAACCCTCGCGCAACCGTGTTTCAACCAGGAATCATAGGTGTGTTTTTACACTTAATGATTTGGAATATAAAGCTTTATGCAGATACTTAGAAAAGTATAATATTCAAAACAAGTCCAAATTTATCCGAGAAACACTGATGTTTGAAGTAATTCGCCGACTTGAACAAGATTCTCCCACTCTTTTTGATTCGATAGATGAATAACCGACGTTTAATCGTTTGTAATAACGCCAGACAACGGTTTTTGAGATTTTTTTGCTTTTCTAAACAGATAATCTTTGTAACTTTGCCTCTCGTATTCTGATTAAAAAATAGTAAATGAAGTGTTTACATAGAAATATTGTCACGGTTTTATTTATTATCTTGAATACAATCGCGGTTTTGTCCTATGGGCAGAATAAGGGTTTTAGAGATTCCATTCCGGAACTTATTCCTCCTTTTAAGGGTGTTTTTCTGGATTCAACTTTAGCGGCTGCGAATGTAGAAACACCTGAATATAAGTACACTATCTTTGAGTCGGATGCGTCGACAAGATTGGTGGATTCCATTGAGCTAAAGTATCGTGCTGACTCTCTTATGAGTTTGCCGATCTCCAGAACCGATTCGTTGCTTTATGCATCCAATCCGCTTGTGCTTCCGCTTGTGTATATGGGGAAAGACATCAGTAAAATTTGGCCCGAAGAAGTACGTACAAGCGATGCATTCTGTCCTCCGATTAAATCTTTTTTCTGTATTGACCCAACTAAAAATTTGTCTTCAGAAAAAATGGTCGAAGAGCTTCGTACTGATGCACGCAGGTACGTAGCAAATAACCATATACATCTTTATGTGACAACTTTGGACCGATTGCCACACCTAAGTACATTTATGTCGCGTCCCATACAAGGAAAAAAAATTGATAAAATTGATGTTTATGATGATGAAATTGACTTAGGCGAAACAAAAATTGACTATGAACAAGTTCAGCAGATTTATTGGCAACGAAGAGCGAATGCGATGCTTCAGTTCTCACAAAATTATGTGTCGCCCAACTGGCATCAAGGTGGACATAGTAATTTAGCTTTCTTAAGTATACTTTTAACCGAATTCAATTACGATAATAGAAAAAATATTCAGTGGGACAACAAGTTTGAATGGCGAGCAGGCTTTCATTCTGTGGATGGAGACACGATTCGAAAAATTAGCACGAACGATGATTTGATTCGATATTTAACAAAATTTGGTGTGAAAGCCGGCGGAAACTGGTACTACTCTGTTTCGGGCGAAGTTTCTACTCATCTATTCAACAATTACCGAAAAATAAACTCTAATGTTTTGAAAACAAAACTGTTTACTCCTGTAAGAGCAAACTTGGGAATTGGTATGGACTACAAGTACAAGAAAATATTTTCGCTGATGTTCGCACCCGTTTCCTTCAAATATATCTACGTGAATGATACGGTTAATGTGAATCCAAACTCTTTTGGTATAAAAAAGGGTGAAAACCAGCTTAAGCAGATTGGTAGCTCATTGTTGACGACACTCAATTACTCGCCAATGATGAATTGGAAAATCAATTCGAGATTCAGGGTTTACACGAATTATAAGAAAGTAGAAGCCGATTTAGAAATTGTTAATAATTTTACTATCAACAGATTCCTTACTGCACGTTTGCTTTTGAATCCGCGATATGACAATACAGCCATATTAAAGAAAGATGAAGAAAAACCAACCATTCAATTTAAGGAATTTCTTAGTGTAGGATTTTCTTTCCGATTTTTCTAAAAATCAAGGGGTAATTCTTGCTCTTTGAGCAGCTTGTAGCTTATTCTGTGGTAGGGTGTTGGTCCAAATTCTTTAATAGCTTTTCGATGACTCGGGGTGGGGTAGCCTTTGTTTTTGTCCCAGTCGTATTGTGGAAATTCTGTGTGCAATTTTCTCATTAACTCGTCTCGATGCGTTTTTGCAAGAACGGAAGCAGCTGCAATCGAAAGAAATTTTCCGTCGCCTTTCACAATGGTTTGATGCGGGATGTTTTGAAAAGGCTTAAACTTATTCCCGTCAACAATGATAAATTCCGGTCTTATTTTCAATCCTTCGATTGCTTTGTGCATTGCCAAAATGGAAGCGTTGAGTATGTTTATCTTGTCAATTTCTTTTTCACTCACCGAAGCGACCGACCAAGCCAATGCTTTTTTTTCAATTACTTTTCGGATTGCATTTCGCTGCTTCTCATTGAGTTGCTTTGAGTCGTCTAACTCTTCGCAATAAAAATCCGCAGGTAAAATTACCGCTGCAGCCATAACTGGTCCGGCAAGACAACCCCTACCGGCTTCGTCACACCCACACTCCAGATGTTTTCCTGAATAATTTGCTTTTAATAGGTTGTTAGATAATTCTCGTCGGTTGGAATTCTTCATAATTCACGGTGTCATTCGGCAGTGCTTCATCTTGTTCCAGTTGCTTGCTTTTATTCTCGTCGTACGTTTTTTTAGCTTCTTTCCAAAGCGAAGGAGCCAGTTTCAAAACCGGATAATAACCCATCGAAGCTTCTTTTTTCTCTTGATTGGCAAATTGAAACTTACTATCCAATGCATCAAAAACATTCATAAAAACGCTTACGATAATTGCAATTTTCAATGCACCAAATATTCCACCCAGCAATCCGTTTAGCCAGCCTAAACTGATGTTTTTCAGTAGCTTGTCGGTTAGGTTGGATATCAGAAATGCTATTATTACCGTAATGATAAATATCAAAGTGTATGAAACGGTAGTTGCCATTTTAGCCGATAAATTGAACCATTCTCCAACAATCGGAGATACTTTTCCGCTTAAAAATTCTGCAGCAAAAATCGCCAAAACAATTGCCAACAGTGAAACAACTTCCTTGATAAAGCCCTTAAACAGTCCAAAAATAAGCCCAAGTGCTATCGGAATAAATATAAAAAGGTCAAATGTGTTCATTTGGATAATTTTTCCTGCAAATATCGGCAAAATCAGCTAAATAAAAAAGCATTCTCGGCTAAGGGAATGCTTTTTATAAAAACTTTTCAGAATTATAATTTATTTTAGTTCGTATCAGAAGTATTTTACATCTTCTTTTCGGATGCTGGATAACAGTTTGTTTGCTAAGCGGCTGGCTCCAAATCTGAAAAGCTGGTTATTAAGCCAGTTTTCTCCTAAAATCTCTTTCACCAGCGTGTAATGTTTTACGGCATCCTCTGTGGTAGAAATTCCCCCGGCAGGTTTGAAACCTACCTTAGCATTGTTTTTCTCATTCCATTCTTTAATGGCGGAGCACATGATAAAAGTAGCTTCAGGGGTCGCTGCAACGGGAGTTTTCCCGGTGGAAGTTTTAATAAAATCGGCTCCTGCAACCATGGCTAAGATAGATGCTTTTTTGATGTTTGATGCAGTTTTCAAATCGCCTGTTTCGAGAATGACTTTCAAATGTGCATCCCGGCAGGTAGCTTTTATTTCCGTAAGTTCATCATACACTTCTTCGTATTTCCCTTCCAGAAACTTGCCGATGGAAATAACCACGTCAATTTCTGTAGCACCTTCTTTTACACACAAAGCTGTTTCGGCAACTTTTACTTCTATGAAAGTTTGTGAAGAAGGAAATCCGGCAGCAACCGACGCGATACCAATCGGTTCCGTCAGTATATCTTTTACAGTTGGCACTAAGGATGGATAAACGCAAATTGCTCCAACGTTTGGGAGGTCGGGGAAGTTTTCTTCGAATTTATTTACTTTTTCCACCATTTCACGAATTTCACCTTCCGTATCCGTTTCTTTTAGAGATGTTAAATCGATGCAGTTGAGACATTGCTTGTAAACTTCCACTCGGTCATTTTCTGTGTAGTGTTCAGAAATTATCTTTTCGGTCTCTTTTTTTACAAACTCATCTGTAAGTGCATCACAGTCGTACACATTAAAAAGTTGTTCAAATCTTGTTGCCATAATAAATCGGTATGTCAGTTTTATTTAATTAATTTTTTATTTTTTCGATGTCTTTCGTTATCTCTTTCGGTCTTTTTCTTGATGTTTTTCTTCAACGCATCGGTCAGGTTTACCCCCGTCTGATTGGCAAGGCACAATAAAACCCAAAGCACATCGGCCATTTCATCATCGAGATTATATTTCTTGTCGGAATTTTTGAAAGATTGATCACCGTATGTGCGGGCAATGATACGCGCAAGTTCACCCACTTCTTCGGTTAGGATTGCCATATTGGTCAGTTCGCTGAAGTAGCGAACGCCGTACTTTTTAATCCAATCGTCAACTTGTTTTTGGGCTTCTTCTATTGTCATGTTATTCGTTTAAGCGTGCGATGATGGTTTCATTTCCGGTGGTTGGCTCACCTATCGTAACAAAAATCTCAGTGTCCAGCGGAAGAAACATATCTACTCGAGATCCAAACTTTATAAATCCGATTTGTTCGTTTAAGTGACATTTTCTGCCGGCTTTAGCATAGGTTACAATTCTACGCGCAAGAGCACCGGCTATTTGTCTTACTAATATTTGGGTTTTGCCTTCACTTTCTATTACAATGGTTGAGCGTTCGTTGTCAATGCTGGCTTTAGGCGAGTAGGCTACCCGATGATTGCCGTCGTGATGCTCTACTTTCAGCACTGTTCCGTTTATCGGATACCAATTGGCATGCACATTAAATATTGACATAAAGATAGAAACTTGAATCCGTTTGTCGCCGAAATATTCGTGCTCTTCCGTAGGTTCAATAACCACGACAGTACCGTCAGCAGGCGCTAATACCAGGCTCGGATCGTCAACTTCAACAACCCTGCTCGGATTTCGGAAGAAAAAGGTAACAAGCAGAAACAAAAAGGACGAAACGATGATGTTGATTGCCAAAATCGGCTTTGGAAATTGAAGGTAAATAATCACATTCAACGCCAAAAGCAGAAACAACGTGAAAGCAATAATCCATTTTCCTTCTCTATGTATCTTGATAAATTTCATTATTTATCTCTTTCCTGATTGATAGTTTTTTGTGATAAACAAAAGTAGTTATTTAAGTTTAATGCAACAAATAAAGGATAAAAAATAATACAGTTTAAGTGAGCGATGAGCAGTAGTGTTTGCCCAGAAACCTTTTTATCGCTTATCTATCGTGTTTTATTCCCGAATTGCTTCGCTTTTCGGGATCTTCACTGTGTTGCGACTTTCAATTTTCAACTTTCTTTTCTATCTTTGCACTCGTATTTTTAAAATCAAATTTCGATGAATTTTATTGAAGAACTTGAATGGCGTGAGATGGTTCACACGGTGATGCCGGGAACCGCGGAGCAACTCAAAAAAGAAATGACGACTGCTTACGTGGGTATTGACCCGACGGCGGATTCGCTGCACATCGGTCATTTGGTAAGCGTGATGATGCTTCGCCATTTTCAGCGTGCCGGACACAAACCGATAGCTTTGGTTGGGGGTGCGACAGGAATGATTGGCGACCCGTCGATGAAATCAGCTGAGCGGAACTTATTGGACGAAGAAACTTTGCGTCACAATCAGGCGTGCATCAAAGCACAGCTTGCTAAGTTTCTTGACTTTGAAAGTGATGCACCAAATGCCGCCGAGCTGGTGAATAATTACGATTGGATGAAAGATTATCCTTTTCTGAACTTTATTCGAGATATCGGTAAACATCTGACCGTTAATTATATGATGGCAAAAGACTCGGTAAAGAAGCGTCTCAGTTCTGACTCAACAGTAGGGATGTCGTTTACAGAGTTTTCGTATCAACTGCTTCAAGGTTACGATTTCCTGCACTTGTATCAAACTAAAAACTGCAAGTTGCAGATGGGCGGCTCTGATCAGTGGGGGAATATCACTACCGGTGCGGAATTGATTCGCAGAAAAATAGGTGGCGAAGCTTTCGCGCTTGTTTGTCCCTTGATTACTAAAGCTGACGGGGGTAAATTCGGGAAAACCGAAAGCGGAAATGTATGGCTCGACAGAAGGTATACGTCGCCTTATAAGTTTTATCAGTTTTGGTTGAATGTGAGTGATGAAGATGCCGAGAAATACATTAAGATTTTCACAGAAATCAATCGCGAAGAAATTAGTGCGCTCGTTAGTGAGCATCAGCGAGCACCACACCTAAGAGTATTACAAAAGCGCTTAGCAGAAGAAGTTACGGTAATGGTTCACTCGCGCGAAGATTATGAAGCCGCCGTAGAAGCTTCCAATATTCTATTTGGAAATGCAACTTCAGAAGCATTGAAAAAACTGGACGAAGAAACTTTGCTGTCTGTTTTTGACGGCGTTCCGCAATTCGTCATTTCTCGTGAAAAACTGCACGAAGGGGTAAAAGCCATTGAGCTGTTTACAGATTCTGCGTCAATTTTTGTGTCGAAAGGTGAGATGCGCAAAATGACTAAAAATGGGGCTGTCAGTGTAAATAAAGAAAAAATTGGCAACCAAGATAGATTGATTTCGACAGCAGATTTGTTGAATAATAAATACATTTTAGTACAAAAAGGGAAGAAGAACTACTTCCTTTTAATCGCTGAATAGACTTTTAAATAGCTTTTAGCCGATTTTTTGGATTTAGTTTTGATAAAACAAAAAACAGTATTATCTTTGCACCACTTTTGAAATGAAGTAAAGTAATGATTGTCCCATGGTGTAATGGCAGCACTCCTGATTTTGGTTCAGTCAGTCTAGGTTCGAATCCTGGTGGGACAACAATTTGTTTGTTTTAACCTCTGTTTACAAACAAAAAACATATTTAAAAGGTTGCTGATTTGCAACCTTTTTCATTTTACTTCTATCTGCTTCCATTCGTTCCTATTCTTAAATACCGTAAAAGGATGCCAAAACAGTACCTTCTACAGTATCAATTTAAATTTATTGTTATATCTTTGAAACAAATAGATTAATGATGGATCGAAAAAAAGAAACTCTTACAGTTAATTTTCAACTCAAAGAGCCCAATAACAAAGCGAAAATGGCTATTAGAATGAGAGTGTATTACAATACAAAAACTTTCACATGATACTTAAAAGATAATTTAGGGAAAAGTATGCAAATATATCCTCATCTTTGGGACAGCAACCATCAAGGGTCAAAGAAAATAATCACAAAAGGATAAAAAAGAAAAATATAATAGTTCTCATATTAGTACTGTTATTAATCAAATCAAATTAGCAGGGAAACTAGATATTCATAGCAAAAATATTTTACTCTTTTCTTTTTCTCTTTTTTTATATTTTGATGATGAGCAAAGATACAAAAAAGGTGAGTGTTTTTATAGAACACCCACCTTTAATATAATTACTTATTAATTTTTACTTTTGTAAGGGTACGGTAATTTCTTCACTTCCCATAGCGACATCACTATCAGTTGTTATGCCAAATGTGGAACTTCCATCATCTGCACCTAATTTTACACGTATAACATTCATTGCGTTACGTTTTACCTGTACCACTTTACTGCCCAAATCTTGCACAACGCCAACATCACGTGTCCAAATTACTTGTACTGTAACATTTTCTGTATAGTTATCGGCATATAGCCAACTGTCATACACGTTTTCAAAGGTGCGTATCTGTGGTTCACTCTCAAAGTTAGACACAATGCCTGAGTTATCAAAAAAAGTTACATCTTTGTTTTTACAAATAAAGCGTACGCTACCATCTGTTATACCTGAAATGGTGTACTTCAATCCAAAAACTACGTGTTTTAGTTCTATAGATAAGGAACCGTCATTTGTAGGCTCGTAATCACTTAATTCACCGTAATAACGGTCGGTAAGAGGATAATAATAATAACTATAACCCTTAAAACAGGACCGACCCTTATCTAAAGATTGAAAAAAGTAATAATTATTATATTCAAATTTATTACTCAATTTGATAGGATTTGAACCCCTCGTATCAAAAGGCTTATAATAAGCAAGGCCTTTTGAATCTGAACATATCTTATTCTTCCCGTCTTTTACCACAGAAACTACAAACTTATACTTGTTTCCCGACAGCAAATTTATTTTAATATTGCTGACATCATCAAATAAGCCATAGGCAAAAGGAGTAGTGCCTCTATATACTTGTATGCCGTACAAATCATTACCTGAAACCGTACTTACGTTATTTTGTGATTTTACTTTATTGCCACCTACAAAACTTGAAGTTTTATTGTTAGATAAAGGTGTGTATTCTTCTGTTATTTCACCACTAAATCCTAATGAGATGATATATTCTTTTGTGGTGTCTATATCTTTTGGATTGGGCTCATTGTCCTTACTGCAAGATATAAATAAGCCTGCAAATATCAAAAAAGAAATAATTATTTTAGTTTTCATGTTTTCTGTTTTTAATTAATTATTGTTAGGTGTAACAGGTGTGTCAATCAGCCCATCGGAATTAATTTCTAAATCAATAAAATTATCTTCGTCCATACTTTCTTCAGAAAAACTTACAGACGCTGAAGCCAAGTCAGGAGAAACCACTATTCTTACAGTTGTTAGCATATTGCGTTTGAAAACTATGTCTTTTGTGCTTGCTAAGTCCCATTGTGAACCTATGCTACTTTTAAATGACAGATTTAATTTTTCAGTAATTGGATTTTCCATCCAACTTGAATAAACATTTGGGAAACTATATATTTTTTCTGCTTCAGTTACATCGGTATTTGTAGTTTTATTCCAAAAGCTACCACAAGAAGCAGTTAAAGTTCCTTCTCTTACCCCTTCAATAATAAACTTTGCACCAAAAACAGTACGTTTTAGATTAATTAAAACTTTTCCTCCATCTACGGGAGTATAATTTGTTGTTTCTCCATAATACCTATCAACATTAGCATAACTATTCGCATTAGATGAATTTGGTGAGGCTATGTCTTTAGTGTGTGTCGCTCCATTTTTTATACCACTTAATTGAACAGAGCCCGTAATAAATTTATTTTCCAACATTGAAGGAATGTTTTTAGATGTTAGAAACGGCATACAGAAGCCCGGATAGCTTTGTCTGTAGGCTTGACCATAATAAAGATCATTTTTACCATTTTTGACAAGCGTACACGTAAATGAATACTTATGCCCTGAAAGCAGCTTAATATTCATATATCCTACGTTGTCAAATACTCCATAAGCATATACATCATTTGGTGTTCCATCTTTTTCTTTGTCATAGTAAACATTTATTCCGTAAATGTCACTTGCTGAAGCAGAAGCTAAAGTTGGAGATTTTTTCATTTCTGTAGTAGTCGTGTTAGTGTTACCCAATTGTTTTTGTTCTACAAAAATATCACCGCCAAAATCAAAAGAAACTTGATAATATTCATCTTCCGAAGTGGGATTAATATCGATACTTCCATTATCTTTTTCGCATGAAACGAATAATGTTACTATTGGAAGTAAAAGAAATAAATAAAAGATTTTTTTCATACTTAAATTATTAATAAAATTAATTAGTTGATATTATTTACATTATAAAATTCATCTACATAGGGGTGAATTTTGTAATCATGAGGATTTCATAAATATAAATTAGTGTTACTTTGGGATAAAGAAAACACCACCTGAAATAATGAACTCAACATCCCCATTGATTGATATACTTTCTTTGTTGTCCGTAACTTTACTAATAAACCATTCTTCCCTTTCTAATATAAGGTTCTTAAATGAAACTACAATTTTTGATGAGGTTATGGATTTGATTACTGCGATACCTGGACAATCACAAAGTTCATATTTTTTTAGATTTACACAAACATTTAAAGAGTAAGATGCTTCGATTAAATCATCTCCTACTTTTAAATCTTTGATTGTCGTATTTAAAAGAACAATTCGAAGACTTACTTCTTCAGGTATTACACGTTTCCCGTTACGACTGAAATCAGCATCAAATTTAACATCATTTGAATACTTATCAGGAATGTCATTTACTTCAGCATATATAAGCTTATATACAGTATCCCCTACTTTAAAATCTTTTTTTATAGTATTTTCTTCATTTTCGCAAGAAGTGAAAAATAGCGTTGGAATAATTCCTAATAATAAGAAAAAGAATTTTTTCATAATAATCATTTACTGATACGTTTGTATCAATTGTTAAAATAAATAAGCTAAAGAAACAGAAAGATTTCTATTTGAAAAACCTATACTGCCACTATTATCGATATTTATTAGCCCCCAATCATAACCAATAGATGCCTGATATTTGTTGCTGATTTCAACTCCTGCTTTGACTCCTAAACCAAAATCAAATCTCTTGTAACCAAACTCATCATCGCTAAAGGGATTATCCTCATAGCCTTCAATTGAAGAACCAAATAATCCAAAACCTACGTATGGACCCGCCTTGCCAAAAACAGAAAAAGTATTGTTCATCGGATATTTATAACCAATACGCAAAGGAACTTCTAAATAATAAAGGCTTCTATTACCCTCATCTAATAGTTGTCCTGTTCCTTTTAATGACAGTAGTGCAGATGCATCTAAATAGACATTCCTAAGCATAGATAGACTAATTTCTGCCTTAGGACCTGCATGAAAACCAATCCTTGACGGAAGTACATTTGCAATAGCATTACCCCCGAATTTACTGACATTCATGCCACCAACAATACCAAAACGAGCATTACTTTGTGAAAATACGCACATTATTGTCACAGAAAAAACGAATGTTAAAACAATTTTTTTCATAAAATTTAAATAATTAGTTAAAGAATAAAAATAATTTATACAAAGATACAACAATGACATATATGTCATTGTTGTGTAAATATTTTTTTACTCACTTTGTAAAGTGAATGAAAAGAACAAAGAAAATATAATAATAAGTGACGTTGCACTTAAAATTAAGCAATTAAGAGAGCAAAAACACATTACTCAAGAAGTCTTTTTCTTTGATACGGGTATTCATATTGCACGAATTGAGAGCGGAAAGGCGAATATTACTATTACCACATTAAAGAAAATTTGTGATTATTTTGAAATTTCTTTATCTGACTTTTTCTCTGATATAGTTTAATTTTTTTGAATATCTAAATTTAACACGCGTTAGATTAATAGCTGTTTAAATGCAAAGTAAGCACATTATTTTCTCTTTTTATACATCCATTTAATCCATTTCATCCATTTTGTCCACAGTTAAATAAAGGTTAAGTGGTCTATAAGTCAAACTCTTTTTTAATTCTTTGAACTATTGACACTGAAAATTTGTGGGTTTTGCGGTATTTCTGATTAAATACCCACGTTTTAATAA
Source organism: Bacteroidales bacterium (assembly GCA_012518275.1). Lineage (GTDB taxonomy): Bacteria > Bacteroidota > Bacteroidia > Bacteroidales > Paludibacteraceae > UPXZ01. Next base: position 21,760 of record JAAYSS010000033.1, on the reverse strand, counting down.
AGAAATAACTTCTTTGTATTCCTCTCTTTTTTGTGCTTTTGTCTTGAATGATCCACGCTTTTAAAATAAAATTATGCACAATTTGTGCACTAAACTTACATACTACCTAACCGTTTCCTAATTCTACAAATTATTACTAATTTTGTAACTCACAAACACCTGCTTCATGCAGCTAAAAATCAACATTATGGCACTATCCACACTTACTGCAGTTTCCCCGATTGACGGGCGTTATCATTTTAAAACAAATGTTTATTCCGAGTACTTTTCTGAATATGCGCTGATTCACTACCGTGTTTTGGTGGAAGTGGAGTATTTTATCGCGCTGTGCGAAATTCCGTTGAAGCAGTTGGAATCTGTACCGGTGGTTGTTTTCCCGAAGTTGAGAGAAATCTACCTGAATTTTTCGGAGAGCGATGCCGAAAAGGTGAAAGGCATCGAAAAAGTAACGAACCACGATGTGAAAGCGGTGGAATATTTTCTGAAAGAGAAATTTGATAAGCTTGGGTTGTCTGATTATAAGGAGTTTATTCATTTTGGGCTTACATCGCAAGATGTCAACAATACATCCGTGCCGCTTTCTATAAAGAAAGCCGTTGAGGAAGTTTATCTGCCGGAAATGGATTTGTTGATTAAATCCTTGACCCGAAAAGCGGATGAGTGGCGCGATGTTTCGATGCTTGCCAAGACACATGGGCAGCCCGCATCACCAACCCGGTTGGGGAAGGAGATTATGGTGTTTGTAAGTCGCTTGAATCAGCAGTTGGAGCAATTAAAATCCGTGCCCCACTCAGGGAAATTTGGCGGTGCAACAGGCAATTTTAACGCACACTTTGTGGCTTATCCTACTTACGATTGGAAAAAGTTTGGCGACCGATTTTTAAGGGAAAAATTAGGATTGGAGCGTGAGCCTTGGACTACGCAAATTTCAAATTATGATAATTTGGCTGCTCTTTTTGATGCCTTAAAACGGATCAATACGATTTTGATTGATTTCTGCCGAGATATTTGGATGTATGTTTCGATGGAGTATTTTAAGCAGAAAATCAAAGCCGGTGAAGTAGGTTCTTCTGCGATGCCACACAAGGTAAACCCGATTGATTTTGAAAATGCCGAAGGAAATCTCGGAATGGCAAATGCGGTGTTCACATTTTTAGGGAAAAAACTGCCAATATCACGTTTACAGAGAGATTTGACAGATAGTACGGTGCTTCGGAATGTAGGAGTTCCGTTCGCTCATACTCGGATTGCCACGCAAAGTTTAATGAAAGGATTGGATAAGTTGCTTCTCAACGAAACGGCTGTTTACAAGGAACTTGACAATTCTTGGGCGGTTGTTGCCGAAGGAATCCAGACTATTCTTCGTCGAGAAAATTATCCTGAACCTTACGAAGCGCTAAAGAAGCTTACTCGTACCAATGAAGAAATTAATCGACGTACGATTGAGAATTTTATCGAAACGCTGCAAGTGGATGAAAAAGTGAAAGAAGAACTTCGGCGGATAACGCCTAGAAATTATACGGGAATTTAATTTAGGGATGAGCGGTGAGTGATAGATTGGATATGTGGAAAATCCATCACAAAAAACACTCATTCGGGAAATTGACTAAATAGACCTGCTCGGTTGCACGTGTCAGCGCCGTGTAAAGCCAGCGATAATATTCAGCATTTATTTGATTTTTTGGTAAATATCCGTGGTCTATAAAAACTTTTTTCCACTGTCCACCTTGGGCTTTGTGGCAGGTTACGGCATAAGCGAACTTTACTTGCAGTGAATTAAAATACTCATTTTCAAATACTTTTCGAGCTAATTGCCGTCGATTGGTTATTTCGGGGTAATCTTCAGCTACAGCATCAAATAGTTGCTTCGCCATTTCATTCATTTGCGCCGGATTTTTAGACCTTAGTCCATCGAGCCACACACGCGCATCAATTTCCCATCCGAAATCTAACGACCGTAACGTAAGGTCGGCAAAATGAAACCCATACATTTCTCGATATTTACGAATGCGAATAACTTCCAGCACATCGCCGTTGGCAATAAAGTCAATTTCGGGATATGGTTTGTTCCAGAAATAATTGTTTCGTGTTACCATTAGCAAATCACCGTTTGAAAGTTGTTCTTCCCGCATCAACACCTGTGAACGGATGCCTTCATTGTACAGGTTAGCCCGCTTGTTGGAGCGGGTTACTACTATTGTATCTTCTACACCAACACCGCTGTAAGCACTATTCACAGTATCAGTCAGTTCCATGCCGCTCAAACGAACGATGTCGGTAAATCCATTCAGCTTAAATCTTGGATGTTTGAAAGTAGTCTCTTGTGCTAAGTGCATGCGGAGATTGGTAGCATGGTAAAGAATACCGCTTTCCAGTGCTTGGCGGACAACGCTTGTAAGTACAAATTCTTGCACATTCAGCCCGTAACTTTTTAATTGCTTGACTTCTAAAGCAGGACTTTGTGTTTGTTTTACCGGTGGAAGTTGTGCTGTATCGCCGAGCAAAAGCAAGCTACAGCCATCGCCACTATATACGAACTTTACCAAATCATCCAAAAGCCTTCCACTTCCAAAGGCTGTATCACTACCTGAGTCTGATATCATGGAAGCTTCATCAACGATAAAAAGGGTGTTTTTGTGAAGATTATCAGTCAGTTGGAATCTAAAATCAACAATCGATTTTTGGCGGTATATTTTTTTGTGAATCGTAAAAGCCGGAAATCCCGAATAGCCTGAAAGCACTTTCGCTGCTCGTCCGGTAGGTGCAAGAAGTACGGTTTTCTGCTCTAAACTATTCAATGCACGAACTAATGCACTAACAATACTCGTTTTACCTGTTCCTGCATACCCTTTCAGCAAAAAAGCCTTGTGAGTATCGTTTGACATGATGAAAATCGATAGCTTTTCAATCAAAAAAGACTGCTGTTCTGTGGGATTAAATCCAAATTCTTCCCTGATTTTTTGGCTGATAAAGTCACTTAACATAGTTACAAAGGTAAGGAATATTTTTTGGATTTTAATCAATCCGTAGCTTTGTAAAAAATGGCTTAAAGGCTGTCCTCCATATCAAATTTAACCTTTTAATTTGTTGTAATTATTAATTGAAAACATCACATGACATTTCATAAATTCAACCGTTTTTATAGCAGCTTCACCACCATTTTAGGGTATAATATTTTATGTGACGGGGGGAATAAAGCTAAAAACAATTTACCCAAACAAAGGGAATTACCAGTAAATGCGGACAGATATTTTTAAAATTATTGGAAAACGTTTGCATAGCGAAAAGCTAATTTTTATATTAAAATGAATACAAATAGCTATATTAGGGTTAACTTTGTAACTAAAAGTATTGTTTTTTAACAAAATATTAACAACCATGAAAAAGATTTTTACCGTTTTTTTATTTGTTGCATGTGTACTTGTAGCCTACTCGGCTAATCCTCCCATTTATGTAGCATTTCACTGGCATATGCACCAACCAATTTATCAACCGGGTGAAAGTGTTGTGCAATCGCAAAACTCCAACGTTTTTTCATACGATTTATACGAGATTTTTAATTCCCGTTCGGGGCCTTATACATCTTGGCCTGCCAATGCGGTAAATAAGATGTTGTCAATGCCTAACGCCGGAGCCCAAGTCAGTTTTTCCGGTTCGTTGATAGAAAATCTTAACGTAATGGAAGCAAATGGGAAAGGATTTAAAAACTGGAAAGATAGTTGGAATAGCATGGTGTCGAAAAAAACTAATCTCGGAAATCAACGTTTAGATATGGTAGCTTTCGGATATCATCATCCGCTTATGGCTTTGATTGATTATGCCGATATTCGTATTCAAATTCAAAAACACAAAGCCGTTTTTGCCCAAAACTTTCCCGGAATGCCTTATTCCAAAGGAATTTTTCCACCTGAAAATGCTTTTGAAATCCATATGATACCTGCGTTGGTAGATGAAGGAATAGAGTGGGTGATGGTAGATAATCAGCATTTTGATAGGGCTGCAAAAGGTCAACCTTGGGCAAAAGCCGGTAATGTGGTTGAACCAAACAAAGCTGATATACTTAATCCAAACCCCAATGATTGGAAACAGCTAAATGGACTCTGGGCACCAATACCCATTTCTGCGGGTTGGGGACATCGTCCACATTGGATTAAATACATTGACCCGAGTACAGGAAAAGAATATAAAATGATAGCAGTTCCTACTTCTACTTTCTTTGGAAATGAGGATGGAAGAGGAGGATTTGGTGCTTTGAATTATGAATATACAATGAGCCAGCTTGAAGTGTATAACACAGACCCAAATCATCCAATTTTAGTAGTATTGCATCACGATGGTGATAATCATGGTGGAGGTACAGACAGCTATTATGGAAGCAATTTTGATAATTTTGTAAGTTGGATAAATTCAAAACCAGACCGTTTTGTTTGTACCACTATTCAAGATTATCTTGAGATGTTTCCACCGGCAGATAATGATTTTATACATGTAGAAGCCGGCAGTTGGTCAGGTGCTGGTTCTGACCCAGAATTTTTGAAATGGAATGGGGATCCAATAGATGGATATAGTCATGATAGGAACAGCTGGAGCATTATTACGGCGGCAGCCAATATCGTAAAAACAGCAGACCAGATTAATCCGTCTTCACAGGACACCAAAGCCGCTTGGGATTTTCTAACCGTGGGTCAAACAAGTTGCTACTGGTATTGGGATGGAACAGAAGATTGGGACTCAAAACCCACAAAAGCATCAAACGCTGCTGTAGCAAAAGCAATGAATGTAGTAAATAGCGGTAATGATTTCACACCACCCTCTATTTACCATCCACAGCGCGAGCCATATAATCCAGGGGGAACAGAATGGGAAATTGTAATGCCATCCGATTTTACTGTGTGGTCTTATGTATATGATGTAAGTGGGCTTCAATCTGTTAAATTAAAATATAGAACAGATAAAGATGGAGAAAACTCCATGTTAACTTCAGATAATGAGACATATGAAGGAGGTGAAGATGTGAATGATTGGCAGGAGCTTCCTATGACAGAAAAAGCTATAGCAAGTAAATTATCGTTGCAGCCAACCTACAAAGCAAATGAATATTCAGCTCAAATTAAAGGTTTGAATAATGTATTAGTGGATTATTATATTGAAGCTGTAGATAATAAAGGGAATATGGCACGATCACCAATTTCACATGTTTGGGTTGGGAAATCTACTGTCGGTAATGACGAAGGTGGTAGCAGCAATGAATCGTTTATAGGTAACTACATCGTTACTCCGTCAAATCCTTCTGCTAACGATATTATAACTATCGAATTACCGGAAAACAAAGAGGGTGCCGTATTACATTGGGGAGTGAATGAGTTTGAGAAACCGATTACAGACTATTTACCTTCAGGTTCTACCTACTGGAATGACGAGAGAGCAGCCAGAACACCATTTACACTTGTAAATGGGAAATATCAAGTAAAAATAGGTCCATTTAATAATTCCTCTCAGTTTGTGGATTATATTAGTTTCGTGGTAAATTATACAGCTACAGATTCTTGGGACAATAATGGAGGTGAAGATTATCAAATTGTGTTTGTTAAAAGTGGATTAAAGCAAACAGAAAATACACGTATAGAAGTTTATCCAAATCCAGTTAAAAATAACATCTACGTGCAGTCCGACTGCACTGTAAGTAATTTGCAGCTAATATCTTTGCAAGGAGGAGTATTAACAGAAAAATATCAAGTCAACTACCTGAATGTAGAAGATATTCCCATTGGGGTTTATTTATTAAAAATAAAATTTGAAAACGGCGCTGAAGCTGTGAAGAGGATTATCAAAAATTAGAATATAGTAAAGTGAGTTAATCAAAAGCCTTTGTTGTAAAATAAAAAGAGGATGTCTTGTTAATATAGGACATCCTCTTTTTCTTATCAATTATAAATAATCAATTATTTTTTTCTCAATTCATCAACCTTTTCTTTTGGCAGTTTGCGTGTGCAGAAGAACCAATCGTAGCAAGTTTGGTCTTCATCCGAACTTTCCATACGTTCTTTAGCCGCACCACAAGTACCGGCAGGTGGAATAATTACGTCATCACCCGGACGCCAGTCTGCAGGCAGAGCTACGCCGTAAGCATCAACTGTTTGCAAGCCGATAAGTACGCGCTTGAGTTCATCGAAGTTACGTCCTAACGAAAGTGGATAATAAATAATTGTACGTATCACACCTTTCGGGTCGATAAAGAATACGGCGCGTACAGCTTGTGTAGTATTTTCATTCGGCTGAATCATACCGTATGCTTTTGCAACGTTCATCGAAATGTCTTCAATCAGCGGGAAAGTAACATCCATGTTTTTCATCCCCTTGTATTCAATTTTTTCTTTGATGGTTCGAAGCCATGCGATGTGGCTGTGCAATCCATCAACTGAAAGACCCACCAATTGTGTATTCAGCTCGTCAAACTCTTTCTGCATATTTGCAAAAGTCATAAATTCAGACGTGCAAACCGGTGTAAAGTCGGCCGGATGGCTAAAAAGAATAATCCATTTTCCAGTGTAATCTTGCGGGAAATTGATGTTTCCTTGTGTTGTAACTGCTTTAAATTCAGGCGCTTTGTCGCCAATGCGTGGCATTGTTACTACTTGATTTTGATTTTGATCTTGTGTTTCCATAAATTTTTGTGTTTTTATATTGTTATGAATTAATTATTTCACTGTTGCAAAAGTAATAGTAGAAATAAGATATAGCAAACGTATTTTTCTATAAAGATATTATTTTAATCTATAATGTCGAAATGATAGCAATTTTATTTATATCGATTTAGAGAAAATATGTATTAAAATAAACGATTAGTAGTAATGAAACAAACTATTTACGCTAATAGTTCTAAATAAGATATTTCATTTTGATTAAAAAACAAGTTCAAATAATATTTTGTAACTTTGTATGTTATTCTATAAATGGAATAAATTGATAAAACGTAGTGTGCGTAATATTCAGCACATAACATCTTATTAAAACATAAACGTAATGAAAAAACTAATTTTATTTCTTATGGTTCCAATTCTTTTTGTTGCTTGTACAGGCAATGGTGAAAGCAAGTCTGTTACTCCTTCTGTTGAAGATTTTGAGTATAAAGTGGATACATTTGCCGACATAAAAATTCTTCGCTATCGAGTTCCCGGTTTTGAAAACCTGACGTTGAAACAGAAAGAGCTGATTTATTATCTTTCGCAAGCAGCCATTGAAGGGCGTGATATTCTTTGGGATCAAAACAACAAATACAACTTGGCAATTCGTCGTACATTGGAAGCCGTGTATCAAAACATTGATGATAAAACTTCCGAAAATTATAAAAAGTTAGAAAAATACTTGAAACAAATCTGGATGGCAAACGGAATACACCACCATTATTCCGAAGATAAAATAATGCCTGAATTTTCGGCAGATTTCTTTGCAGATGCGGTAAAAAGCATTGACGCAGCTTTGCTTCCGCTTAGTGAAGGTGAAACACCTGAGCAACTGATAGCCACGCTTTCTCCCATTATTTTCGACCCGAACGTAATGCCCAAAAAATCCAATCAAGCAACAGGTGTGGATTTAATTACCACTTCTGCCAATAATTATTACGAAGGCGTAACGCAAAAAGAAGTGGAAGATTTTTATGCCAAAATGAAAAATCCGAATGACAGCACGCCGATTTCTTACGGTTTGAATAGCAAATTAACCAAAGAAAATGGAGAAGTGGTTGAAAAAGTATATAAAATTGGGGGTATGTATAGTGCCGCTTTGGAACGAATTGTTGGATGGTTGGAGAAAGCAGTAAATGTAGCCGAAAATGATACGCAGAAAGACATAATTAATACGTTAATCAGTTATTACAAATCGGGTGATTTAAAAACATTTGACGAATTTAACATCAAATGGGTGCAAGACTTGACTTCGAAAATTGATTTTGTAAACGGATTTACAGAAACTTACGGTGACCCGCTCGGGATAAAAGCGAGTTGGGAATCTCTCATCAATTTCAAAGACATGGAAGCAACCAAACGTACTGAAATTATCAGCAATAACGCTCAGTGGTTTGAAGATAATTCGCCGATTGACGATAAATTCAAGAAAGAAGCGGTAAAAGGAGTTTCAGCCAAAGTAATTACTGCGGCAATGTTGGGTGGCGATACCTATCCGTCCACACCGATTGGTATCAACTTGCCGAATGCTAACTGGATTCGAGTAAAATATGGTTCAAAATCAGTAACTATTCAGAACATTACCGAAGCATACGCTCAATCATCTATGGGAAGCGGCTTTAATGAAGAATTTATGTGGTCAGATGTGGAGCGTGAACTGGCAAAAAAATACGGTTCACTAACCAGCGATCTTCACGTGGATTTACACGAATGTTTAGGACATGGATCGGGAAAAATTCTTCCGGGTACGGACCCCGATGCACTGAAAGCTTACGGCTCACCGATTGAAGAAACGCGCGCTGATCTTTTTGGATTGTATTATCTTGGCGATCCGAAAATGGTAGAATTAGGGCTGTTGCCTGACAACGAAGCTTATAAGGCTCAGTATTATCACTATTTGATGAACGGTTTGATGACGCAGCTCACTCGTATTCAGCCCGGGAAAAACATTGAGCAGGCGCACATGCGTAATCGCCAGTTGATTGCAAGTTGGGTGTTTGAAAAAGGGAAAGTTGAAAATGTGGTGGAAATGAAGGAAAAAGACGGCAAAAAATTCATCGTGGTGAATGACTATGAAAAACTTCGTGAACTTTTTGGTCAACTTCTTGCTGAAATTCAACGAATTAGATCAACAGGTGATTTTGAAGCTGCACGTGATTTGGTTGAAAGATATGCCGTGCAAGTAAATCAAGACCTTCACAAAGAAGTGCTTGAACGTTATGCGAAATTGAAAATTGCCCCATACAGCGGCTTTGTGAATCCGGTTTATACGCTTGTAACCGATAAAAAAGGAAACGTAAAAGATGTGAAAATCTCTTATGATGAAGGCTATGTAGAGCAGCATCTGCGTTATTCAAAAGATTATTCGGTTTTGCCGACTTATAATTAATCCAGTTTTTTGAAAAAAGAAATTCAGTCACCATGTCGTGTCGTGTATAAGCACGGGATTTGGGACAATTGACTTGTCATGTTTATAGCTCAAAAACTTAGAAAGAAAAATATAATAGAATATCTGCTATATATGTGGCAGATTGAAGATTTAATTCGTGCTTTCGGGTTGGATATGGACAGGATAAATCGGCAGGTTGTGGCGCCTTATTCGGTTTCACCGAAAGAAAAGAAACAATTATACGAGTGGTACGAAAGTTTGATTGATATGATGCGTGCTGAAAATGTACAAGAGAAAGGGCATTTGCAGTTGAATAAAAATGTCATCATTCAATTGAATGATTTTCACAATGAACTTATGAAGTCGGGACATGATGCATCATACAGCGCTAAGTATTATCAAATTCTTCCTTCACTTTCAGCGCTACGTTTGAAGCAGACGGATGCAGGAATTAGCGACATTGAGCTGTGTTTGATTTTTTTGTATGGAATCATGGTTCTACGATTGAATAAAAAAGAAATCAGCCCGGACACTCTAAGTGCACAGGCTGAAATCAGTGATTTTTTGGCTTTGCTGAATAAGTACTATCAGCAGTATGTAAGTGGAGAATTAAATTTTGAGAATTAATACTTTCTTATCAATTCCATTTTTACTTTTCCAACTTTCATGCGAGCTTCAATCAACATTGGAATTTTGTCCTTATCGGCAGAAATCCAGATTGTAGCTGGGTAGTCTTGGTTGAATATTTTTCCTTTGCCAACTTGTGGTTTGAAGGCGTAACATGCCACTGTTTTTCCATTGGCTCGTATGTTTTCCACGCCGTTATAGATAATTTTTGAGTTTACAACTTTGTCGGCTGTGAAGAAAGGTAATATAAAGCTATTGCCTTTTGTCATTCTTGACATGTCCAGCGTACGTACGTAATAAATCATTGAAACAAAATCGTGCGTATTGGTAGGAATAGGAATTCTTTTATTTTTATAGGTTGCTATTTTATTTGCTTGGTCGAAATAAACCGTATCGGCATTTGAGTATTTGTTTTCTCTGACTGTTTGTCGATACATCACCGGCGCATTTGTTCGTGTGTCAATGAATGTTTCATAATTGTTGGATACCTGATAAAACCATTCAATTACGCCAGTGGTTCCACCTTTCAGTTGAGCTTGATATGCGGTGTTTCCCCCGATTCTTGTTGTAGAAGGCTTTACGCTAAGGGTTGCTTCGCCACCTTTTACGTTTCCGGTTAAGCCGGAACTGAAAGCTACTTTGTATTTTAAGTTTTCACCTTTTACAATTTCCCATTTCTGAGCGTTGGCTTGGTTAAAAAGTAATCCTAGCAATAGGGCAGTGGTCAATATTGTTGTTTTCATGTTCATTATTTACCCATTGATTTTACAAAAAGCGTTCCAAATGTTTAGGAAGGATTCAGAATACTTATTTTCAATGGACTTTACAAAGCCAAAATGAGCAAAAACAAAAATAAAATACCTAACTTTGTAAAATACTTTTTAGCAAAATGAATTCCAAACTTAATTTACTACTTTATGCCTTCGCAGTTTTCGCCGTGTTCATGATTTTGACATGGATATTGAAGTCTGTGGGTGGAAAATTACCCGTTGAAAATGGGATATGGGGTGTTTATAAAGATTCAGATTTCTTGCTCGGAGTTGTTGTAGCAGGGATTGTAACGCTCTCTCATGTTCAGAAACGAAAACTTAGAAAGTAGCTGATGAAAGATAATTTTCAGGAAATAATCAGTTATCTAATACAATTCCTGCTTGGAGAAGAAAATTCCGAGCAGGCTAATCTTGTTGGATATACGTCTAAAAGAGAGAATTTCAGAAAATATAAAGTGGTGATTTATCCATCCGATTTTTTCGATGAAGGTATTTACTTGACTGAAAAATCGATACCAGAATTACCACTTCAATTATGGGATGGCATTCCCCTTTTGTTTGGAAAGCCTAAAATTGAAAAAGAAGGTGATACAACGGTTATTTATGCTGATGTAATTGCCGGAACCTATTTTTTGGTAAGTCGATATGAAGAAGTGGTTCGTAGAAGTCTTCGTGATGAGCATGGTCGCTTTCTCGGAAGAGATTCGTTGCCTTTTAGAGCGCGTTTTTTAAGTCGTCCGATTGTTGATGAATATGGAAATCGGCTTCGTAAGGTCTTGGCGAGTAGTGGGGTGTCAATTAATGAGCCGAAGGAAGAGTTCAGTAAAATTTATCTGACGCACGATGCCGATCAAGTGGCACATTACAGAAATTTCAGGGGAGTGGGGGGAGCTGTAACTCGTTTTTTTAGAAATCCATACCAAACATTTAAAGCGCTTCAAACTTATTTTTTGGGGATAGAATACGATCCTTGGTTCACATTTCCATGGTTGTTCGATTTAGCTTTTGAAGTAAAGAAAGAATTAAAGGGAATTCAGGTTGAAAATGTTGTTTTTATCAAGTCGGGTGGGGGAGAATTAATGCCTGATAAGCCGATTCATAACATTAACAGCAAAGGTTTCGGCAAGTTATTTAAGCTTTGTGAAGAAAAGGACGTAAGTATTGGTCTTCATCCGTCGTATCAGGCGGGTGCCGAAGTAGAATTGATAGCCTTGGAAAAGAAAACTTTGGAAGATGTGCTGGGGCAAAATATTATTTATAGTCGAAATCATTTTTTACGAAGTAGGGAACCTGAAGATTTTTATGCGTTGATTGAAGCAGGATTGACCGATGATTTTACCATGGGATATGCGGATGTAGCCGGTTTCAGACTTGGGACATGTCGTGCAGTTCGGTGGATTGATCCCATAAAAAAAGTGCTGACTCCACTTGTACTTCATCCTATGACTCTCATGGATACAACGCTTGACGATGATAGATATATGAAGTTGCGTGTTGAAGAAGCGTTTTCATTTTCAAAAAAACTAATTGACCAAGTAAAAAAATACAACGGAGAATTGGTTTTACTTTGGCACAATATTTCTGTGGAAAAAAACAATGGGCGATATCATCGGGATTTGTATCAACGTATTGTTAATGATTTGATAAATAGCTAATTGAAAGAAAGAATAATCATATCAGTTAGTTCAGATTTGGCTACCGACCAGCGTGTGCAGAAAGTGGCAAAATCGTGTTTTGATAATGGATATGACGTTTTGCTCGTTGGACGAAAATTGAACAATAGTCTTCCTTTTTCGGCTTCTTATCGTCATAAACGCTTTAATCTGTGCTTTAATCAATCTTTTTTATTTTATGCCGAACTAAACATACGTCTGTTTTTTTACCTTCTTTTTAGTAAAAGCGATATACTTTTGGCAAATGACACCGACACTTTGCCGGCAAATTTCTTGGTTTCAAAAATTCGTAGAAAAAAATTAATTTTTGATGCTCATGAGTTGTTTCCCGAAGTTCCGGAATTAGTAAATCGACCGAAAGTAAAAAAAGTTTGGGAAAAGATAGAAAATGTTTTTTTTCCGAAACTAAAAAATGCATATACGGTAAGTGGTTCAATAGCTGATTACTACAAAGATAGATATGGTGTGCATATGGAAGTGGTCAGGAATGTGCCTTATAAACGGATGGATTTGCCAATAAAAATTAAGAAAAAACGGAAAACAATCCTTTATCAAGGGGCGTTAAATAAAGGTAGATGTTTGGAGTACGTTATTCCGGCTATGCAATGGATAGAAAATGCTGAACTAATTATAGCCGGTGATGGAGATGTACGGGCTGAATTGGAGAAATTTATGCAAGATTTGAAATTGTCGGACAGGGTAACTTTTTTGGGGAAATTACTGCCGGACGACTTCAAAAAGCTGACACCAACTGCTGATGTTGGGTTGTGCCTACTCGAAAATATGGGGTTAAGTTATTATTTTTCGCTACCAAACCGGATTTTTGACTATTTGCACGCGGGCGTTCCCGTGCTTGCATCTGATTTTCCTGAGATAAAAAAAATCGTGGAGAAATATAAAACTGGTTTGTTGACTGACAATATTTCACCTGAGTCTATCGCAGAAAAACTAAACGAAATGCTTTCAAACCCGATGAACACGGCTCATTTTGCTGAAGTAGCCAAGGAATATTGCTGGGAAAACGAAGAAAAGAAACTAATTGAAATTATCCAAAACTCTGAATAAGAAAACATGCTTTCAATCCTTGTTCCGGTATATAATTACAACGTAACCAAGCTGGTAAAAGATCTTCATCAGCAGGCTATGGATTCGTTTGTTGATTTTGAAATTGTTGTAATGGAGGATGGTTCTACCCAGTTTTTGGAGGAAAATAAAGAGGTTGGTAAACTACTTTTTTGTCGATATGAAGTGTTGGATAAAAACGTCGGTCGCTCAGCGGTACGAAATCGGTTGGCAGATGCTGCTAAATATGATCATTTGCTATTTTTGGACTGCGACGGTGAGGTTTGTTCTACCCACTACGTAGAAAAATACCTTTCGTTTTGCAACGAAGATTCGGTAGTAATTGGAGGAACGGCGTACGATAAGAAAAATCGCGATAAAAAGTACAGTCTTCGGCTTAAATACGGTAGAAAGCGTGAGGCAAAAATGGCAACACAAAGGGAGCGTGACGGTAAGTATTCCCATTTTTCTACATTTAATTTCCTGATATCGAAAAAGATTTTTCATAAAATTCGCTTCGATGAAACCATTCGTGGATATGGACATGAAGATACGTTGTTTGGACATCAGATTGCTGAACTGGGATGCGAGGTGCATCATGTAGATAATCCACTTATTCACAAAGGTTTGGATGATAACAAAACGTTCCTTCATAAAATAAAAGAAGGAACTCGCAATCTGTACTATTTGCATCAGACTGGAAATTATCCTTATCTGATCAATCAGTCAAAGCTCCTGCGTACGTTTGTTCGCGCCGAAAATAAAAATTTAATTCCTTTTCTTTCGTCACTTTACGGTTTTATCCATCCGACTTTGCAAAAAAATTTAGTTGGAAAATGCCCATCTATGCTGTTGCTGGATTTGTACAAATTGCTCTATATGTCGAGTATTGCTCTCAAAAAGTGACAAGTTGTCATACTTTTCTGTTCATTTTTTCAGCCATAAAATCAATTTTGTGCCAAATTTTCTTTAAATCTGTATTGGCATAAATTTCGCTAAAATGTCTGTGTCGATATAAAATAATTTTAATAAATAATATAAAATAAATCATTATGAAAATTAAACCATTAGCAGATCGAGTGCTTGTAAAACCGGCACCTGCAGAAGAAGAGACAGAAAGTGGAATCATTATTCCCGATTCAGCAAAAGAAAAACCACAAAGAGGTGAAGTACTTGCGATAGGTAGCGGAACTAAAGAAGAAGAAATGGTCGTGAAAAAAGGCGATACCGTTCTTTACGGAAAATATGCCGGAACAGAGTTAGAATGGGAAGGTGAAAAATACTTAATTATGCGTCAAAGCGATATTTTGGCGATTATTTAAAAAAATTAGCAACAGAAAAACTGCCCGATTTTTTGCGGACAGTTATGAATAAACAGTAAATAATAAAATTGTAAATAACTTAAAGATGGCAAAAGAAATTTTATTCAATATTGATGCTCGTGACCAATTAAAACAAGGTGTTGACGAGCTTGCAAATACAGTAAAAGTAACGTTAGGTCCAAAAGGACGTAATGTAATTCTTGAAAAGAAATTTGGGGCACCGCAGATTACAAAAGACGGTGTAACAGTGGCGAAAGAGATAGAGCTGGAAGATGCATACCAAAACATGGGTGCTCAACTAGTAAAAGAAGTAGCTTCTAAAACAGGTGATGATGCTGGTGACGGAACTACGACAGCAACCGTGTTGGCACAATCAATCGTAAATGTGGGCTTGAAAAATGTAACATCAGGCGCTAACCCGATGGATTTGAAACGAGGAATTGACAAAGCTGTAGCCTCAGTTGTTGAAAGCATTGCTAAACAAGCAAAAACCGTAGGTGATAATTATGACAAAATAGAGCAAGTTGCTACCGTTTCTGCCAATAACGATACACGCATCGGAAAACTCATTGCAGATGCTATGCGTAAAGTGTCAAAAGATGGAGTGATTACCATTGAAGAAGCTAAGGGAATTGAAACTACTATTGATGTGGTGGAAGGAATGCAGTTTGACCGCGGCTATATTTCGCCCTATTTTGTTACCAATACAGAACACATGGAAGTGGAGTTTGAAAAACCGCAAATTCTCATCTACGATAAAAAAATCTCTAATCTAAAAGAACTTCTTCCTATCTTAGAATCGGCTGCTCAGACAGGTCGTCCTATTCTAATTATTGCAGAAGATGTTGATAGTGAAGCGTTGACTACGTTGGTTGTAAACCGTCTTCGTGGTTCGTTGAAAATTTGTGCCGTGAAAGCGCCCGGATTTGGCGACCGTCGAAAAGAAATGTTGGAAGACATTGCCATTTTGACAGGTGGAACAGTTATTACCGAAGAGAAAGGAATAACATTGGAACAAGCAACACTTGAAATGCTTGGAACAGCAGAAAAGGTGACCGTTGATAAAGACAATACAACAATTGTAAATGGTGCCGGTAAAACTGAGGATATCCAAACTCGTATCGGACAAATCAAATCTCAAATTGCTGTAACAACTTCCGATTACGATAAAGAAAAGCTACAAGAGCGCTTGGCTAAATTGTCCGGCGGTGTTGCGGTGCTTTATGTGGGTGCTGCTTCAGAAGTGGAAATGAAAGAGATGAAAGACCGTGTGGATGACGCTTTACATGCTACTCGTGCAGCTATAGAAGAGGGTATTGTACCTGGTGGTGGTGTAGCGTATATTCGTTCAATCGATGCTTTGGACAAGGTGAAAGCTGAGAATGATGATGAGCGTACCGGGATAGAAATCGTGAAACGCGCTATTGAAGAGCCGCTTCGCCAAATTGTGGCTAACGCCGGAAAAGAAGGTGCAGTGGTGGTTCAGAAAGTACGTGATGGAAAGGGTGACTATGGATATAATGCCCGTACTGACAAGTATGAAAAGTTCTTTGAAGCAGGTGTTGTAGATCCGGCTAAGGTTGCTCGTGTGGCGCTAGAGAATGCAGCATCTATTGCAGGTATGTTCTTGACTACAGAAGCTGTTATTGTTGAAAAGGAAGAAGAAAATCCTGCTCCACAAATGCCTATGGGCGGAGGAATGGGTGGAATGATGTAAGTTTCTAAGATTTTAGAGCAAAGAACAAAGACAATAGACGACTCCCCGAATCACAAAATGTGGTTTGGGGAGTTTTTTGAGATATATTTGCAAAATAAAATTTACAATCATGCCCAAACGAATTTTTATCACTGGTGGAGCTAATGGTATTGGAAAGGCCATTGTGCAAGCTTTTTCTGCTGAAAATCATCAAGTCGCATTTTGTGATATTGATGTAGTGGAAGGTGAAAAGTTAGCTGAAGAAACAAATTCCCTGTTTATAAAAACCGACGCAGGAGATAAATCGGCATTAGAATCCGCGGTCGGTCAACTTTTGGAAGATTGGGGAGATCTGGATGTTATTGTGAACAACGTGGGAATCGGGAAATTCAAGCCGATAACTGAACTGACGGTCGAAGAATTTGATCAAGTACTTAATATAAACTTACGTTCGGTTTTTATAACTTCTCGATTATTAGCCATTCACAGAAAAAATCAAGAAACCAAAAACCCGTACGGGCGCATCATCAATCTTAGCTCTACCCGCTATCTGATGAGCGAATCGGGCACAGAGGCTTATTCCGCTTCCAAGGGAGGGGTTTATTCGCTCACTCATTCACTCGCGATGTCGCTTAGTTCATATAGTATTACGGTAAACTCTATTTCACCGGGTTGGATTGAAAATTATAATTATGATTCTTTGACAGAAAACGACCACTTTCAACATCCTTCCGGGAGAGTCGGAAAGCCTGAAGATATTGCACGTATGGTGCTTTTTCTTTGCGAAGAGAAAAATGATTTTATCAACGGAGAAAATATTGTGATTGACGGCGGAATGACAAAGAAAATGATTTATATTTGAAGTTGAAAGACCGAATAAGAAGACTGATTAATGCTTCCTTCCGGGGATGTTGGGTGGGGCTTAAAACTTCTTCTTCATTAGCACATTCAGCCCATCACGAATAACTTTAATGTGTATCTTTTTACCTTCATCGTACGCATCGCCATCCAAATGAAAAGGACCTTCTGAATCTCGGTGCAGTGTTATTTCTTTGGTTTGTAGCGAGCTGAATAAGAAATTTTTGTGTAAGTTTTTAGCAAAGAGTTCAAAGGTAAGTGAAGGAATGGCTGTAATAGGCACATCGCTTATGATTGAAATGTCAATTAATCCGTCCTGAACACTCGCATCAGGCGCTATATAGGCGTTGTATCCCCATTGCGAAGCATTAGCGAAAGTAACGATGAACGCTTTTCCTTCAAAGTCAACTTCATCGCTTTCAAGCCGATAATACTGTGGCTCATAGTTGAGATATCCTGTCAGCATTTGTTCCAAGTATCCAATTAGCCCGCGCTTTTTACTTGCTGCAAATTTCTGACTCACATACGCATCAAACCCCGTGCCGGCAGTGGCAAAAAAAGGTTTCCCGTTAGCCAATCCGTAGTCTATTTTTACGGTTTCAGAATAATTCAATTGCTCAATCGCTTTTTTGAAATTCATCGGGATTTGCAGATGTCTTGCTAAGCCGTTGCCGGAACCGATAGAAATTACGCCCATAGATACATCGGTGTGAATCAGTGCTCTACCCACTTCGTTTACGGTGCCGTCGCCACCCACAGCTACGATTCGTTCAAAACCATCTTGTAAAAATTGCCGAGCCAATTCAGTGCCGTGTCCGCGATATTCGGTGTAAGCAATCTGAAACTCTCCGTAAATGGATTTATCCAACAAAGAATTAATCGGCTCTATAATTCTTGACTTGTCAGGCATCGTGCCGGATGCAGGATTGACGATAAAAGCAATTTTTTTTCTCATTCGCTGGCATTAAAGAGTCTAATTGATTACTTTTGTGTAAATGTTAAAACAATGCGACGTCGCAATTTGTTGTATTAAACAAAGATAATAAAATTTTTTATGGCAAGATCCAGAAAACGTAACGGAAGCAACCGTTTGGTAAAATCAGACCTAATACAGAAAATTTCCAATATTTTCATCGAAAATCCCAAAAAAACATTCAATTATAAGCAAATTTCCAATTTTTTGGGAATAACAACCGATGCACAGCGAGGTTTTGTTACTGACTTGTTGTACGAATTGAATTACGAAGGCTTCTTAAGTGAAATTTCTCGTGGAAAATTCAGACTCAGCTCGCGGGGCGGGCATGTAACCGGAAAATTTATCCGTGAGGGTGTTAAGTCGTTTGTCGAACCGGATGATGGTGGAGAATTGATTTTTATTCCTGATAAAAAAACGGGGACTGCCATGCTAAACGACACTGTGAAAGTCTTTTTGTATGCTCAGCGAAAGAGGCGTGGACCAGAAGGTGAGGTGGTTGAAGTGCTGAAAAGAGCGCAGGATACATTTGTCGGGATTTTGGAAGTGTCAGAAAACTTTGCCTTTCTTAACGTGCAAAGCAAGGTGCTTTTGAGTGATATTCTTATCCCAAAAGGAAAATTGAAAGGTGGAAAAACCGGTCAAAAAGCATTGGTGAAAATTACCGAGTGGAAGCACACGAAGAAAAGCCCGGTGGGTGAAGTGGTGGATGTTTTTGGAGATAAAGGTGATAACGATGCCGAAATGCATGCGATTCTTGCCGAGTTTGGTTTGCCTTATAAATATCCCAAAAACGTAGAAGCCGCCGCATCAAAAATAGAAGCCGGAATTACTTTGGCAGAAATTGCCAAACGGCGGGATATGCGCGATGTCGTAACTTTTACGATTGACCCACACGATGCGAAAGACTTTGACGATGCCCTTTCGATTAGAAAGCTGAATAACGAGCTTTGGGAGGTAGGTGTACACATTGCTGACGTAACGCATTATGTTCGTCCGGGCTCTATCATCGACAAGGAGGGG
Source organism: Bacteroidales bacterium (assembly GCA_012518275.1). Lineage (GTDB taxonomy): Bacteria > Bacteroidota > Bacteroidia > Bacteroidales > Paludibacteraceae > UPXZ01. The sequence continues at coordinate 2,684 of JAAYSS010000033.1, read as the reverse complement.
GAATCGCGCGCCACGTCGGTGTACTTGGTAGATCGCACAGTCCCGATGTTGCCCGAGCATTTGTCCAACGGTATCTGTTCTCTACGTCCAGGGGAAGATAAGTTGACATACTCGGTTGTTTTTAAAATGAATGACAATGCTGATGTGAAACATTACGAAATTGTAAAAACGGTAACTCGAAGTGACAGAAAGTTTTCTTACGAGGAAGCTCAAGAAGTTATTGAAACAGGTGAAGGTGATTGCAGTGAAGAAATTTTAGCGCTTGATAAGTTAGCGAAAAAACTACGTCAGAAACGGTTTGATAAAGGTGCAATTGCTTTTGATAGAGATGAAGTTCGTTTTGAATTGGATGAAAAAGGCAAACCGTTGAGTGTCTATTTTTGGGCACAGAAAGATGCTAATAAGTTGATTGAGGAGTTTATGCTTTTGGCAAATCGGACTGTTGCCATGCACATCGGTAAACCGAAAAAAGGACAGCAAACCAAATCATTTGTGTACCGCATTCACGATACACCGGATCCTGATAAATTGGAGAATTTTTCGCAGTTTATCAGTAAGTTTGGTTACAGACTTAAAATTGCCGGTAAGCAACCACAAATTTCATCTTCTCTCAATGCTCTTCTGAGTGAAGTGGAAGGTAAAAAAGAACAAAATCTTATTGAAACTCTGGCAGTTAGGTCAATGGCTAAAGCAATTTATTCTACTGAAAATATTGGGCACTACGGTTTGGCATTTGATTATTACACGCACTTCACATCGCCCATTCGTCGTTATCCGGATATGATGGTACATCGACTTTTGGAGCGATATTCCAAGGGTGGTAAATCAGTGGATGTAAATGACTTAGAACAAAAATGCGAACACAGTTCCAACATGGAGCAGGTGGCAGTTAATGCCGAGAGAGCGTCGATAAAATACAAGCAGGTGGAGTTTATGGCTGATAAAATAGGACAGGTGTTTGACGGTGTAATATCGGGTGTTACGGAGTGGGGCGTTTATGTAGAGCTGGTTGCAAATAAATGTGAAGGAATGATTCCGATTCGTGATTTGGACGATGATTACTACGTGATGGATGAGAAAAACTACTGCTTGGTAGGAAGGAGGTACAATAAAAAATATCAACTGGGTGACGAGCTGACTGTAAAAGTTGCCAAAGCAAATTTAGACAAGAAACAACTTGATTTTGTCTTGGCGTGATTAGTTGATTTTTGGATACTTCGTAAAAATCAATGTTTTTTCTTGGATTTTATGTGTTTCTTTTTGTGAAATAAAATAATTACAGTATCTTTGCAGTCCAAAATTACGGCTCCGTAGCTTAACTGTATAGAGCATCTGACTACGGATCAGAAGGTTACAGGTTAGAATCCTGTCGGAGTCACATTTGAAGTAATCCTGGACGCTATTTGGCTTGTTCAGGATTATTTTTTATCTAAACATCCGTTACATAATAGGTATTCCACCTACTAAATTGCGAAGCAATCCGGCTGATAAAATTAAAACAGGGATGATAAGAAGCATCAGCGCCAGATAAACGATGGTAACAATACCGGAAAACTTGGCTGTTTTCTTCAAATTCCTAAATGCTTCACTTATATGGTCTTGATTATTAAATGCCATACCAAGCTTAATTTTTCGGGTGAATTTGTAAAGATAATGGATTGGGAAAAAAGCTATTACTGCTGTTAATGTGTGCGAAACCCCAATTACAATCATCGACATAGGAAAATACTGAAATACTTGAAAATCTCTATATTCGTTTACCACCGTTGAAAGGGCCATTGTAGCAACGCCGATCAGTAGCATGAGTATGATTATCACAAATCCGACTATGGTGATGAAATGTACCCATTTAGCGGTTGTAATCAAATGTGATTTTCCTTCCGGATTGATTATTAGTGGTTTGTCGGGGCTTATCTGCGTGTCTAGATTTTTTGTTTCCAATCCGGATAAATTTATACCGTTTGATTTTTTCATAATCTTGTGAGTTTTTTAAGTTCTTATTGTCTGATAGGATTTTCATCCGATGTAAAGTTAATTAATATTTGACATATTCTGTAAGTCTTTCCACTTTTTATACCATTTTACTATTAATTTTTCTTTAAAAGGCTAACTGTTAAAGTTAATTTTGGTAACTTTGCGTACTATAAACTAAAGACATATATTATTACATAACTAAAACACATTATGGCAGACAAGAAATTGAATTTATTGGCTGACTTTCCTGCTGTTTCTACCGAACAGTGGATGGAAGTGGTTACAAGAGACCTAAAAGGATCTGACTTTGAGAAAAGGCTAGTGTGGCGTACCAACGAAGGATTTAAAGTTCAACCCTTCTATCGCGCAGAAGATATTGAAGGACTGAAAACAACCGAAGTGAAACCTGCTGCGTATCCTTACGTAAGAAGCACAAAACCAAACAACGATTGGTTGATTCGTCAAGACATTAAAGTGGAAAATGTTGTTGAGGCAAACAAGAAAGCGTTAAACGCTCTGAGCCGTGGTGCAACATCGCTTGGTTTCCAGCTGAAAAAAGCAGATTTAACTCCGCAATATATTGCCGATTTGCTGAAAGACATTGATCCGACAGCCGTTGAATTAAACTTCAATATTTGTGTAAGCAAAGGTGCCGAACTGGCACAAATTCTCACCGATTATTACAAAACCAACGATTTTTATGCCGACCC
>JAAYSS010000032.1 GCA_012518275.1 Bacteroidales bacterium | reverse complement strand
TTTTATAAACTTTGTAGATTAAAAAAAGAGATTTCTTTCTGTTTTATAAAGATAATTTCTCTTTAATTCATTACTTTTGTGGTATAATTCAATTGAAAAATATTCACTCAAAACACATTTATATTAATTTCATGGCAACAAAACCTTTTATTTATCAAGACCCATTTCCATTAGGAGAAGAAAAAACAGAGTACTATCTTTTATCGAAAGAGTATGTAAGTGTAGAAAAATTTGGTAATCAAGAAGTGCTGAAAGTAGAACCTGAAGCGCTCACTTTGCTTGCTCGAACTGCTATGCGGGATGCAAACTTTCTGTTACGTCCGGAGCATCAAAAACAAGTAGCGAAAATACTTACAGACCCTGAAGCTAGCGACAACGATAAATTTGTAGCTATCACGATGCTTCGCAATGCTGAAATTTCCGCCAAAGGTGTTCTTCCTTTTTGCCAAGATACCGGAACTGCTACAGTTTATGCTAAGAAAGGCAATAATGTTTGGACGGATGGAAGCGATGAAGAAGCGCTTTCAAAAGGAATTTATGAAACTTACACACAAGAAAATCTCCGTTATTCGCAAAATGCAGCTCTGAATATGTATGACGAAGTGAATACCGGCACCAATCTACCGGCGCAAATAGACCTTGTAGCAAGTCAAGGTAATGAGTACGAGTTTCTTTTCATAGCAAAAGGGGGAGGGTCGGCAAACAAGTCTTATCTTTTTCAAGAAACAAAGGCTTTGCTGAATCCGGATTCTCTGGAAAAATTTATGGTAGAGAAAATGAAAATGCTCGGAACAGCCGCGTGTCCACCATACCATATTGCCTTTGTGATAGGTGGCACATCGGCTGATGCTACGATGAAAACCGTAAAATTGGCATCTGCTAAATACTACGACGAACTTCCGACTACCGGGAATGAGCTTGGGCGCGCTTTCCGTGATGTGGAGCTGGAAGAGAAAATATTGAAAGCATCACAGAAACTAGGACTTGGAGCGCAGTTTGGAGGAAAATATTATGCTCATGATGTTCGCATTATTCGTTTGTCGCGTCACGGTGCATCTTGTTTTGTAGGAATGGCTGTTTCGTGTTCTGCTGACCGTAATATAAAAGGTAAAATCAACAAAGACGGAATTTGGCTTGAAAAATTGGAAGATAATCCGGGACAATATATTCCTGAAGAATACCGTCAGCAGGGTGAAGGGAAGGCAGTGAAAATCAATCTTAACCAACCGATGCCCGAAATTCTGAAAACACTCAGTCAATATCCGGTATCTACGCGTCTATCTTTAACGGGTACTATCATTGTTGGACGCGATATTGCTCATGCCAAGTTGAAAGAGCGTATTGAAGCAGGGCACGGATTACCGCAATATATGAAAGATCATCCGATTTACTATGCCGGTCCGGCAAAAACCCCGAAGGGAATGCCTTCCGGTTCGTTTGGACCGACGACAGCCGGACGTATGGACAGCTATGTAGGTTTATTCCAATCGCATGGCGGAAGTATGGTGATGATTGCCAAAGGAAATCGAAGCCAGCAAGTAACTGATGCTTGTAAAAAATACGGCGGTTTTTACCTTGGTTCGATAGGTGGACCTGCTGCTATTTTAGCACAAAATAGTATCAAAAATGTGGAAGTGCTGGAATATCCTGAACTGGGCATGGAAGCTATTTGGAAGATTGAAGTCGAAGATTTCCCGGCCTTTATTCTAGTTGATGACAAAGGTAATGATTTCTTTCAAGTAATCAACAAACCGACAAATCGTTAATATAGCACTTTTGTTACGAGAAAACATATTTAATCCCAACAGATTTCAGAATTTGTTGGGATTTTTTTATTTAGTTGCTTTGTTTTCCAAAATCAAATCCCTATATTTGTAAAGCATTGAAGAATAATGCATTATTTGTCGGCTAATTAAATTAATACTATAAAGCTATGAAAAATACGATTACCATGGGGAATGACGAGTTTATTCTTTACATCCGAAAGAATTATAACTGTTCACTTACGAATGATCGGATAGGAAGAATGACGCAGAAATGGATTTTAGAAAATTCCAAAGGGATAAATAAAGATAAGGACATAGTTCGTGGGGTTCCGTGTCTTTGGCAAAGCTCAAGGATGAGAAAAACGTATGGAATGCGGCTTCCCCGGACGGCATCACAAATTACTTTTAACCGAAAGTTGCTGCCTAAGCTGTACACGTTTTTGGATGAAGTAGGTGAAAAATTTAGCACGGATGAACTTTGGAGCGATTTGATAAGAAAGAAACTTGATGCAGATGAAGCGTTGATGCCGAAATT
>JAAYSS010000031.1 GCA_012518275.1 Bacteroidales bacterium | reverse complement strand
CTTTTCCGCTGATTTTGATTAATCGCACTTCTGCTTGTTCGTACAGGTCTGTTATAGGGTCTTCTTTGATACGAATTTTGCGATTGTCGTCTTATATTATCTGCTCTATTGGTGGGATCTGTTCGTGTATATCGACGTTCTCCACCTATTTCTACCGATTGTACTCGTGTACGTTTGGACAAAAGTTCGTCATTCTGTTTTTTACTAAGCACACGGCTGATTTCCTCGTTTTTTTTCTTGATGCGGATAACAGCATCGGTACGCTTATTAGCCTGCTTTCTTTCATGAGCATATTTCAGGTTAATATCGTACACGTGTTTTACTTGGTCGGGTGTGAGATTGAGTTCCTTTTGAAGTTTTTCAGTCTGTTTAGTTGCTTCCTGTTCGGGCGTACGATCAGTTACGGACGTACTTTGGGCTGTTGCACTTATTGAAAATGTAAATGCAAAGCCCAAGATAGCAATATAGAGTCTGAATCTTTTCATTAAAGCATCAATAATAACACGACTGACAATTGCAAAAGCAATGACCGTGCCATTTTTCAAGTAATCTTCTGAATTTTTGCTTTTTAACTATTTTTGAAAATCCCTAAGTTTGATGCCGGTCAGTACTTTTTTGGTATGAAGTGCAAAATCACTGTTCATTATCCAGCCGTAATAGCCGATATCTTTATTAAGAACATCGGTTACTTTCTGCCCTTTGTATTTTCCAAAATTAAAAACTTCTTCGCCCTTATCGTTATATACAATTCTTCCTGCAAAATCTACATTATTGGTGTGAGCTGAAAATTTTGAAAGGAATTCAATATCATTTTTAAGTTCAGGATATCTGTCCAATTGTGCTTGAAGTACTTCATAAGTAGCTTTTACGTCGGCTTCTGCACTGTGGGCGTTATCCAACTCTTTATCGCAATAAAATTTGTAAGCAGCTTTGAGCGTGCGTTGTTCCATTTTATGGAAAATAACCTGAACATCCACAAATTTTCTTCGCATCAAATCCACGTCCACATCGGCTCTCAGTAATTCTTCCGCCAATAGTGGGATGTCAAAGCGATTGGAATTAAATCCGGCCAAATCACAGCCTTCAATATCACGCATAATTTCCTTGGCTACTTCCTTGAAAGTAGGGCAACCAGCAACATCTTTATCATAAATTCCGTGTATGGCAGAAGCTGTTTCCGGAATTGGTATCTCTGGATTTATTAAAATGGTTTTGGACTCTTCGCGCCCATTTGGATAAACTTTTAGATACGAAATTTCTACAATTCGGTCTGTAACAATGTCGGTTCCTGTTGTTTCCAAATCAAAAACAATCAGGGGATTTTTAAGATTAAGTTTCATTTTTTCAAAACAAAAGCAGAAAAGCTTGTTTTCTTAACTTTTCTGCCATTTATAAATTATATTTTAAGTAAAATTATTAATCGTTCAGTAGCATAGGCATCAAAAGCATTAAGATTTCTTCTCCTTCTTCATTTTCAAATGGAAGAATAATTCCGGCTCTTGATGGATCTGCCAGCTCGATGATTACATCGTTTGAGTCTATATTTTCAAGCATTTCTATCAGGAATGTGGATTTGAATCCAATCTTAATTGGTTCATTTTCATATTGACACGGGATGTGTTCTTCAGCTGAAATAGAAAAATCGATATCTTGTGCCGAAATTTGAATTTTATTATCGGCAATATCCAATTTTATCAAATTGCTGGCTTGGTTTGAGAAGACAGATACCCGCTTTAAAGCATTTAGTAGAGTTATTCGATCAACTATCACTTTGAACGGGTTGTTTTTGGGAATTACGCCGTTGTAGTTTGGATAGCGCCCTTCCACTTGGCGACACACCATCGTGTAATTACCTAATTGAAAATGAGCATTTTTGGTGTCTAATTTGATTTGTACATCGCCAGATTCTTTGGGCAGAATATTGCGAAGCATGGTTGCCGGTTTTTTAGGCAAGATAAAGCTTATTGTTCCATCTTCTCCTACGGAAGTGGATATGTATTCAGATTTAAATCTAACAAGTTTGTGAGCATCGGTTGCTACTAATGTCAAATCTTCTGCTACATCAAAATAGATTCCATTCATTACCGGACGAAGTTCGTCATCTGCCATACAGAAAAATGTTTTTGAAATTCCGCTTAGAAGTACAGGCACAGAAACCACCATACTCTGGACATCTTCTTCCAATTCCGGAAGTTGTGGATACATATCACCGCTTTGTCCGATAAAATTATAAGTACCGTTGGATGATGTGATTACCATAGCTAAGGTAGAGTCGTCTATCTGGAATGTAAGCGGCTGCTCTGAAAACTCGCGCAGCGTATCAAGTAAAAGTTTGTTGGCTACTGCTACTGTACCACTACCTTCTACATCGTCCACTTCCATTGACGTGATAAGTGTTGTTTCAACATCGGAAGCAGTCATTGTAAGGGTGTTTCCTTCCAAACTCAACAAGAAATTATCCAAAATTTGTAATGAGTTTTTACTATTAATCACACGGCTGATTGCCTGCAAATGGCTTAACAACTCGGTGCTTGAAACTGTGAATTTCATATTTTTCGTATTTATGTTTTTATTTTTCGCTTCTATTGAGAATATTTTAGCAAATTTACATATTATTTTTTAATAATAAAACAATGCTGTGATTTTTTGTGCTAAATTTATTCAATAATATTTTGAAAACTAAACAATTTTCCCTAAACTTACGTAATATAATCTTGTTTTTACATTTGCATATCCCATTTCTTTTAAAAAGTCAGCATAACGTTGAAGTTGGCGAGCGTGTGATTTTTTTTCCTCTTCACCAAATTTATAATCAATAACCGTAGCATTGTTTTCTTGTAAAAGTATTCGGTCGGGGCGGTACATATCACCCGATAGGAGCAAGATTGTATTTTCGTTAAGAATTTCTGCATCGGTGGTAAACCATTCCGTTACTTCAGGGATAGACCAAAATCGTTCAAGCTCTTTCTGAATCATCGGTAAATCGTTTTCACTAATTTTTCCCTCAGCTATTTGCTCTGCCACAGCCTTCTTCTCATCGCCTCGGTGGATGGTCTTTTGAAGAATTTCATGCATGATGGTGCCATAGTTTACCCTACTTTCAGCGATAGGAGCTTGTTTCCAGTAATCTTGGCTTGTATGTCGTATTTTAAGTCTTTCGCTACTGTCTGAGATAGGGTAGGATGTTCGTTTTTGGGTAATGATTTCTGATTTTTTTTCTTTATAAACAGCTGTGGTCGGTTCACCAATTTTAAAAATCGTTTTTTCTTCATTCCAAAATTCGCTTAAAACACTATTTTCTGATAATGATTTGAAAAGTAAGTCAGACATGTTTTTGATGTTTTTTGAAGGATTATCTGCAAAAATTATCATTTCATTTCTTGCACGTGTGAAAGCTACGTAGGCCAAGTTCAGATTATCCACATACTGATGCATTTGCTCTTCAAAATAGTCCTTTTGAAAAATCGTGTTTGCTAATTTACTACTGTACTGAACAGGTGTCAGTGGCAATTCGTTAAAAGGAGAATCTGCTTTGGAAGTGTTACACCAGAGCAATGGTCTTTTGTTTGAATCCAAATCCCAGTTACAAAATGGAATAATAACTACCTTGAAATCAAGACCTTTTGCTTTATGAATGGTTATTACACGGAATGCGCTCTCATTTTCGGGTGCATCTATGTTTAGATTGTCACTGTTTTCATCCCACCAGCGTAAGAAACTGTTCAGATCGGCGTTTGCAGTATTTACAAACTTAAAAACTTCATCCTGAAATGTTTGTAAGAAGACCGTTTCATCATGCCAGCTTTCTATTCCGAAAGTACTGATAAGCTTTTCTGTAGCTTCATATAGCGACATACGGCTGATCTCATCGATGCATTTATTTTCTTCGTCTGTAAACAGGGGAGATTGAGCGGAAGTTGTTTCTTTTACAGAAGAGCCTGAGCGGACGGCATCATCTGCTGTTTTCTTCATTTTTCCAATCAGATATTCATATTGCATGATGGTGCGACTCACATCGTCTTTCGGATTGAAAACCAGCTTCAAAACAGCAATGATAAAATTAATAGATGCAGAAGAAGTGAGTTTAATTCCTTCGCTACCAACTACTTCATAGCTAAATCCGGGGCGTGCTTCCAGTGAGTTTTTATAAGTCAGCAAATAATTGATAAGTTCAGTAGCTTCATCATTTTTTCGAACTATAAGTGCGATGTCATTCGGCTTATATCCTCTGTCCACCAAATCTTCAAGCAAAGTCGGAATCTTTTCCAAAGCTATTTGCATCCTTTCCGCCTTCAGATTTGCTTTTTCTATAAATTCGATTCGCACAAATCCATCGGATGCATTTTTAGAAACTTTCTGTTCGACATCACGATATGCATTTGTAATGACTGATTTTAAGTCGTTTCCCTGATTACTCTCTTCAATATTGCTGTTGAGTTTTTCTTGGAGTAGGGTAGAAGCTTTTTCAAAGAACACATTGTTAAACTGAATAATGCTTTTATCGCTTCGCCAATTGGTGTCAAGTTCTTTTGGTATTGTCTGTTTTGGGAAATCTATTTCTACCTGTTTGGCAAGCAGTTTCCAATCGGAATTACGCCAACGGTAAATACTTTGCTTTACATCGCCAACCACCATGTTCTTTTTGCCTACTGCAATGCTGTTTGAAACAAGCGGCTTGAAGTTTTCCCACTGTAAAACCGACGTATCTTGAAATTCATCAATCATGTAATGAGCAATATTTATCCCTGTACGCTCATACACGAAAGGTGTGTCGCTATTATCAATAATTTTGTTGAGCAGCATATTTGTATCTGCGAGAAGCATGGTGTTTTGTTCGGCAGTAAGTTCGCTGATTTGGTGAGCTAAGTCAGTCAGGATTCCAAGTGTGTTTAAGTTTCTAAGAATGATTTTAGCAGAATTATAAATAGGTAGTTTTTCTTTTATTGTATCGTCAATTTTTAGAAGTCTTTGTTGAAGTCCGTTGTAATAAATACTGTTAATGGCGGTTTTGACATGTGCGTCTGCGTTTTTGGTATAACATTTTTCCGGTGAATCTAAATATTTTTCATATGTTGCAGTAAAATTATATTTTTCATTCTTAAAATTTTCCAATGTTTTGAACATTAAATTTCTTGTGAAATAATTAGGCTCAATGTTATTTGTAATCAGAAAATCTAAAGTTTCATCCGCCAACTTAGAAATATCATTTTTAAATTTGTCAATAACTTGTCTTAATCTTGCTCTATACTCGTTTAGAAATTTTTTGTTTTTTAGTATTTCTTGAATTTCATTGGCTTTATGTTGATAATTTTCTTTAAAAAGCTCTTTCCCGATATTCGCAATGTCCTTTTCTATTCTCCAAGAGTTGCCGTATTCAATTTTTTCCCGCATAAATTCAATCAACCACTCCATCAATTGTTTGTTTTCTTTTTTTGGCAAATCAGAATACATATTGTCTATGGCTTGCTGAAGGGTTAAATCGACATCCAACTCAATGTTATACCCGCCACTTACACCAATTTCACGTGCAAATGAGCGAACAATTTGCTGAAAAAATTTATCAATCGTGCTGATGGAAAATGACGAATAGTCGTGTAGGATGGCTGTAAGAATTTTCTTGGCACGCTCATTTATTTCATCGGCTGTTAGTGAAAATTCTTTTATTAAATCAGCTCGATAAGCAGATTTTTTGCCTAGAGAGAGCAGATGAAGTTCTTGGAGAATACGTGATTTCATTTCTTCCGTAGCTTTGTTGGTAAATGTTACCGCTAAAATTCGACGGTGCGGACGCGGATTTTTCTCAATAGCGTTAAACAAAAGGAAGATATAATCTTTGGTAAGTTGAAATGTTTTGCCGGAACCGGCTGAAGCGCGATAAATATGTAGCATTTTTTATTGATTTATAAAGCGAGTCAAGACAAAAGATAAAATACGAACACAAAAAATTTTATGCAATAAGTTGAAAGCGAATTTTAAGCCACTGCTCCTATCGCATAATATAGCAGAAATCCACCGACAATCAGTTTCGAAACAATTCCCAGGATAAAACCCATAAACGACCCAAAACCGGCTTTGATAGCAGCTTGTGTCTGTTTCCCGCTGCTTAATTCGCCGGCTATTGCGCCCACGAAAGGCCCGAGAATAATTCCCCAGGGACCTAGAAAAATTCCGACTACCATTCCGATGGCACAGCCCCAGATGCCGCGTTTGCTGCCACCAAATTTTTTCGTACCCCAAATCGGGACGTAGTAATCCAGTAGTTGTACAATGATAACCATTGCCGCCCAGAAAATCAAAAACTGTGTCGAAAATTGAATTTTATCAGTAAAATGAAGCAACAATATGCCGATATAACTTAACGGGACACCCGGCAGTACAGGCAAAATGGAGCCAATAATGCCAACTACTATACAAATGAATGCGAGTATAATCAGAAGTGTTTCCATATGTATGCTGTTTTAATTCTATCAGATTGAATGCGCATTAAGTATAAGGGGGAGTTTTCTAAACTTGAAAATTTTCCTTTCGCAAAGATACAAATAAACTAAAATAAAATTGTAAATTTGTAATTAAATTCTACAAATTACAATGTTGAATCATGAGCAAATTAAACACTATAAAATCAAAAGTAAAGCAGGTTGAAGCAATTTTTGCATCAAAGCCCTATAAAATTGGCATCGCACTAAGCGGTGGCGGTATAAAGGGAATGTGTCACGCCGGTGTGCTCAAAGCATTGGAAGAAGAAGGCATAAAGCCCGATTTAATTTCAGGGGTAAGTGCGGGTGCTGTCGTGGGGGCGCTTTACGCTGACGGTTACTTGCCGGATGAAATTGCGACAATTTTCGAACATGTCGAGTTTCGGAAAATGACAAAACTACAAGTTCCGGATGGTGGTTTTTTTAGTACAGAGCGTTTTGAAAAATATTTAGGTAGCAAGTTAAGAGCCAAGACATTCGAAGAGCTGAAAATACCGCTTCGTATCGTTACAACTAACTTGGACAAGGGTGAAAGCGTTACTTTTTCAAAGGGCGAACTACTGCCTGTGATTATGGCGTCGTCGAGCATTCCGGTTTTATTTTCTCCAAGGAAAATCGATGGAGAGCATTACGTGGACGGCGGTGTGTTCAAGAATTTCCCCGTCAGCGTCATTCGTCAGGATTGCGAAAATGTGATTGGCGTCAATGCAAGCCCACTCGTAATTAACGAATACAAAAAATCAATTCTCAGCGTCGCGATGCGGACATACCATTTTATGTTCAAAGCTAATAGCATGGCAGATAAAGATATGTGTGACTTGCTTATTGAACCCATTGATGTGGGAAATTACGATACGTTTGACACCGAGAAAAGCCGTGAAATATTTAATTTGGGATACGATATTACAAAAAAGATGATTGATGATAGAAAAAATATGAAATGACAAAATTGTGATTTTTAATTAGAAGTCGGTGCGTCTTGATTAAAAATGAGCATATTCAAATAAATTTGATTAATTTTGCCTAAAATTATTGATAAAAATAATAAACTTATTATGCTTGAGATATCTAAACGATTGGCGTCTTTATCGCCTTCTGCCACTTTTGCAATGGCACAAAAAAGTAACGAGCTGAAAGCTCAAGGAGTCGATGTAATCAGCCTTAGCGTGGGAGAACCCGATTTTAACACGCCCATTCACATTAAAGAGGCCGCCAAAAAGGCGATTGATGATAATTTTACATTTTATTCACCGGTAGCCGGCTATCTTGATCTACGAAAAGCCATAGTAGAGAAATTGAAAAGAGAAAACGGATTGACTTACACACCGACACAAATCGTCTGCTCCAACGGTGCCAAGCAAGCGCTTTGTAACGTGCTTATGTCAGTGGTTAACAAAGGTGATGAAGTAATTATCCCCGCGCCTTTTTGGGTAAGTTATCCCGAAATGGTGAAAATTGCTGACGGGAAGCCTGTGATTGTATATTCAGACATCGAAAGTGATTTTAAAATTACTCCGACACAATTGGAAAATGCTATCACGCCCAAAACAAAAGTACTGATGCTTTGCTCGCCGTCTAACCCAACCGGAAGTGTTTACACACGTGAAGAATTGAAAGGATTAGTAGATGTTTTGGTAAAACACCCTGATATTCTTGTCCTTTCCGATGAAATTTACGAACACATCAATTACTTGGATAAGCACGTGAGTATTGCTGAATTTTCGGAAGTTTTTGACCGTACCGTAATTGTAAATGGCGTTTCGAAAGGTTATGCTATGACCGGTTGGCGTTTGGGCTGGATTGCCGCTCCGAAGTGGATTGCTGATGCTTGCAATACGCTTCAAGGACAATATACTTCCAATCCTTCAACCATTGCTCAAAAAGCCGCAGAAGCCGCTTACAAAGGCGACCAGCATTGCGTTGCTGAAATGCACGAAGCTTTTGAACGGCGTAAAAATTTGGTGGTAAAAATGATTCGTGAAATCCCCGGCTTGAAAGTGAATGAGCCGAAAGGTGCATTTTATGTGTTTCCCGATTGCAGCTCCTTTTTTGGAAAATCATTCAACGGAACAACAATAAACAATCCCGAAGACTTGGCGCTTTTCTTGCTTGCAGAGGCACACGTGGCTTGCGTAGGTGGTACGAGTTTCGGTGCGTCTAACTGTATTCGCATGTCGTACGCTACATCTGATGAAAATTTAGTAAAAGCATTCACAAGAATTAAAGAAGCATTGGCGAAATTGAGCTAATCTCTTTATTCGGAAGCGTTTTATTAATGGAAAATTTAGATATCCCTGTTCAAGATTCGTGCTTTGACAGGGATATTTTTTAAGCAAACAAAAATAATTCTTTAAAATAGATTCATTCTCTCTTAAAAAAGTTTTATCTTTGTAATCACTGTTTTTAACCAGAGAATATGGAAACAAAGAAAAAATTAACTCGCTCGGATGATCGTATGATTGCGGGTGTATGTGGCGGAATTGCAGAATATTTTGAATTTGACGCAACACTTGTTCGGATTGCTTACGTGCTCATATCCATGGTGTCTGCAGCATTCCCGGGTTTGCTTGCCTATCTTATTCTTATACTGATAATGCCGAATGCCGAGTAATGAAATTGAAGAAAAACATAGTCAGAAACGCTGAAAATACGAAAATAGCCGGCGTATGCGGAGCGATTGCTGAGTTGTTTGGCATCGATGCGAAAACTGTGCGTATTGTTTACGTGTTTCTTTCCGTATTGACCGCTTTTTTGCCCGGATTTTTTCTCTATATGTTCCTAATGTTGATTATTCCGAAAGAAATGCTTGATGTAGAGCAGTCGAGCAAACAAGTGACTAAACAACAAAACGCCTAAACTTTTAGAGTCATCCAATTTTCTAACTACCATAGCCATAATGTTTTTTGCGACGGACGTGCTCCCATGGAGGATTTCGTCAAGTTTGCCCTTGCCAAAGGGATGAGAAAATTTGGTTTTTCATCGCACGCGCCGCTTCCGTTTCACACTTCGTGGAATATGAATTTGGATGATTTTCCTTGCTACAAAAAAGAATTTTACAGGCTGAAAGAAAAATATGTAGGACAAATCGAGCTGTTTTTGGGTTTGGAAGTAGACTATATTGAAGGCGTTTTTGATGCAAATACTGATTTGTACGACCTGAGCGACATTGAATATAAAATCGGTTCGGTGCATTATCTTGACCCGCTTCCCGAAGGTGGTTTTTTCTCTATCGACGGGAAGTTTTCTGATTTTAAGAAAAGATTGGATGTTGTTTACAATGGTGATATCCGTCAAGCAGTAGAGCGATACTTCGAATTCAGTTCCAATATGGTTCGCAAAGGTGGATTTGAGATTGTAGGGCATATGGATAAAATTTCTCAAAATGGAATGAATTGTTCTGGTTTTAATGTGAAAGAAAAGTGGTACAGTCGGCTTGTAACCGATTATTTGGAGTTGATTAAAGCGCATGGGTTAATGATTGAAATCAATACAAAATCATACATCCGGCTTGGAATCACATATCCCGATATTCAGTTTTTTCCAATTATAAAAGAATTGGATATACCTGTGATGGTAAATTCAGACAGCCATCATCCTGATAAAATTACGGATGGATTTGATGAAGTATTTAAATTGTTGAAAAAAGCAGGGATAAATTCTGTAATGGAATTATCTGAAAACGGATGGAATGAAGTTGAGTTTTGAGTTCCGAATTTTATCAAAAAGATTTTGTCTTAAAAATGGATTTTAAAATCATTTCACCATATAAACCTACCGGCGATCAGCCGGAAGCCATCAAACAGCTTGTGGATGGTGTAAATCAAGGTGTACCTTACCAAACCTTGCTTGGCGTAACGGGTTCCGGCAAGACTTTTACCATCGCCAATGTGGTGGAGCAAGTGCAGAAACCGACACTTGTGCTGAGCCACAATAAAACGTTAGCTGCTCAGCTTTATAGTGAATTTCAGTCGTTTTTCCCCGACAATGCTGTGGAGTATTTCGTGTCGTACTACGATTATTATCAGCCCGAAGCTTACCTTCCAGTAACTGACGTTTACATCGAAAAAGACCTTTCCATCAATCAAGAAATTGAGAAATTGCGGTTGCACACCACATCGTCGTTGCTATCGGGTAGGAGAGATGTGTTGGTGGTGTCGTCGGTTTCGTGCCTGTACGGGATTGGAAATCCGGACGATTTCAATGAAAATGTAATCACAATTCATCGGGGGCAAAAATTGGTGCGGAATGCTTTTTTACGGACTCTTGTGGACATCCTTTACACCCGCAACGAGATAGATTTGCAACACGGAAATTTTCGGGTAAAAGGGGATACGGTGGACATCTTTTTGGCGTACAGCGATTTTATTTTGCGGATTGTGTTTTGGGGCGATGAAATTGAAGAAATTTTGACGATTGAGCCCGCTAATTTTCAAGTTTTAGATACTTTTGATAGCTATAAAATTTATCCGGCAAGTATTTTTGTTACTACCAAACCGCGCATTATGAAAGCTATCGAAATGATTGAAAGCGATTTGGAAGTACAAGTCGGAAATTTCAAAGCGGTCGGAAAAGATTACGAAGCAAAACGGTTATACGAAAGGGTTACATACGACATTGAAATGATCAAAGAGCTTGGCTATTGCTCGGGAATTGAAAATTACTCGCGTTACTTCGACGGACGCTCGCCCGGAAGTCGTCCGTT
>JAAYSS010000030.1 GCA_012518275.1 Bacteroidales bacterium | reverse complement strand
GGGCTGATAATTTTCGTTCAGGGAAATTTTAACGTAATTTCGGCACAAGACGGTTTTGATTTACCGACGGCGCTATACAATGACAGCGTGAAATTGGATCTTAAGCCGTTCGAATCGGCACCGATTTCGAAGGGAATGTTTGAACAAAAAAATATGCTGTCAACAGATTTTTTGCCCGAAAACCCTTTTTTGCCTAAGTTTAATTACGATGTTTACAAACTACCCGCATTGCCTGATTATACTGCAGGCATGAATTTTAATTTCAATCAACCAAGCTACAATTATCAGAAATTTTATCCGCTGTTTAACTATTCTGCACTGATTCTCAACAACAATCAATTGACTCTGCCCGGTCTTGGTGCGTCAAATTCTATTTCGGGAACTTACTTGTGGCAACCCGATGAGCGACTAACTCTCACTTTCACGGGCACAGGAATGAGATATGTTGATTTTAGCGGTTTGAAAAATAATTTTTTTACTGGCGGAAGCGCCCGTTTTGCACTTACTGACCGTATCGGGTTAAACGCTTTTGGTACGTATTCGCTTTATCAGAATCAAAATGCAGATTACAGCACCATGATGCTCTCGCCGTTTGATCATCGTACAAGTTATGGCGGTTCGATTGACTTTCGCATAACCGAGCATTGGGGAGTCGAAATAGGTTCAATCACTCAATTCAATCCTTTTTCTCGAAAATGGGAAACCATTCCTTTTGCTTCACCAAAATACTACAAATAGGTTTTTCGATTTCCTTGTTTTTTCTTTTTAGAAAGATTTATCAACTTAGAAAATATGATAAAGCAACTCCTTGATGATGCCGTAGCAAAGTATAATCACGTTGATTTCATCGAAAACGACCCGATTCAAATTCCACACCGATTTTCTCGGAAAGAAGATATTGAAATAGCCGGATTCCTTTCCGCGTCCATAGCTTGGGGGCAGCGGAAAACTATTATCCGAAACGGATGGCGGTTGATGGAGCGGATGGATTTTGCTCCCTACGATTTTGTCAAGGAAGAAGATGATTTCAGCCCTTTCTCGGACTTTGTACATCGAACTTTTAATGGGATAGACTGCCAATTTTTCCTAAAATCGCTGAAAAATATATATGAAAATCATGGCGGTCTGGAACAGGTTTTCACGAAAGGGTTTCAGCTGGATAACACCATTTTCAGTGCGTTGAAGCATTTTCGCGAAGTGTTTTTGGAGATGCCGCACGAAGTGAGAACTCGAAAACACGTTCCCGATGTTTCAGCCCGTTCTTCCGCCAAAAGGCTGAATATGTTTCTGCGTTGGATGGTTCGCAAGGATGATACAGGGGTTGATTTCGGGCTTTGGAAAAACATCCCGCCATCCGCGCTGATGCTGCCTTTGGATGTGCATACCGGCAACGTGGGACGAAACTTAGGGCTGATTACTCGAAAACAAAATGATTGGAAAACGGTGGAAGAAATTACGGAAGTTTTGCGTACCTTTGATGCCGATGACCCGATAAAATATGATTTTGCGCTGTTTGGATTGGGCGTAAACAGTTGATTGTTCTTTTCGTTAATTTGGCATAATTCGTAAAATTTGTATTCCATGAAAATATTCACCACATCACAGATTCGAGAGCTTGATTCACAAACCATCGAGCGAGAACCGATTTCATCCATCGCCTTGATGGAACGTGCGGCAGACAGGATGTTGCAGCAATTCAAGAAAGATTTCAGCTTTGGCAAAGAAGTGTTGATTTTAGCCGGACCCGGCAATAACGGTGGCGACGGATTGGCGCTCGGACGTATGCTGATTCAAATCGGTTATGATGTGCAGGTTCTGCTGCTTCACAAAGGAAAACTTTCTCCCGACTGCAAAACGAACAAGGAACGACTCGTTGAGTTTTTCCCCGATTTTTTCGCGGAGCAAACGCAAAAATTCTTACCGCCCGAAATTTCATCGCAAGCAGTAGTTGTCGATGCACTGTTTGGCTCGGGAATCACGCGCCCGTTGGAAGGAATTTTCAGAGATGCCGCGGAATGGCTGAATTCCATTGATAACAGGGTGCTTTCCGTTGATATCCCTTCCGGATTGGATGGCGAAACGTGCGTTTCGAAGGATGATGTAATCGTCCGGGCAGACAGTACCTACACCCTTCAATTTCCAAAATTAGCGTTTTTATTCCCTGAAAACGAAAGATTTGTAGGCAATTGGAAAGTGATAGATATTCAGCTTCACCCGAAAGCCATTGCCGAGACAAGTACGAATTATAATTATTTGGGAAAAAAGGAAATCCAAGATGTCTTAAAATCTCGCTCTCGTTTTTCGCACAAGGGGACATTCGGACATGCGCTGATTTGGGCGGGCAAAAAAGGAATGGCGGGTGCGGCGGTGTTGGTTTCGCAGTCGGCTTTGCGAGCCGGTGCAGGACTTGTGAGCGTTCACAGCGGAGAAGAAAACCGGGTGATTTTGCAAACGGCGGTTCCGGAAGCAATTTTTGTGAATGAGTTGAATACGTTGGATAATTACAATGCTTTTGCGTTTGGTCCGGGTTTAGGAACGGAAAAAGAAACAGCCGAGATGCTTTTTGAACTTTTGAAAAATCTGAATCGTCCCTGCGTACTTGATGCGGATGCACTGAATATCATTTTCAACCATCAGGAATTTCTCGATTTCATCCCGGCAAACACCATTCTTACACCACACCCGAAAGAGTTCGATCGACTGTTTGGACATTCAAAGAACTCACGTGAGCGAATTGAAAAAGCATCTGCAAAAGCACAAGAGCTACAGGTAATAATCGTCTTAAAAGGTGCGAACACCCTTGTCGCTCTGCCCGACGGAACATACTATTTTAACTCCACCGGTAATCCCGGTATGGCAGTTGGCGGTATGGGTGACGTGCTCACAGGAATTATAGCAGGACTTTTGACACAAAACTACACGCCTGAAGAGAGTGCGCTGCTCGGCGTTTTTCTGCACGGACTTGCCGGCGATTTAGCTTTGAGCGAGCAGTCGCAGGAGAGTTTGCTGCCCCGCGATGTGATTAAAAAACTTGGTGCGGCATTTAATTTACTGAGAGAACGGTAGTTTTTTCAGTATTCAACTAAAATTCAGGGCTACTTCGTGCTTTGTGTTTTAAACTTCCGGCTTATTCCTATTCCAAATACAAATAATCGTAATGAATCAGCGGTTTTTGGTTCTTTTTGCCGAGAATTTGGGTTGCTTTTTTGCCGGAATATTGTGCCTTTCCCACGCCGAGAAACTTGCCTTTTTCGGAAAAGATATTCACGATGTCATCTTTCTCAAAATTCCCTGAAATCTTCGTAATCCCGACCGGCAAAAGACTCACAGCTTTGTCACCTGTAAGCGCTTTTTCGGCATTTTCATCAATGTAAATTTCGCCTTTGGCAAATCCGTCGCTGTGTGCCAGCCATTTTTTTACGCCCGAAACTTCTTCATCCGATGCCCTGAAAAGTGTGGAAATCGTATCTTTCTTTTTATTTAACAGGTCAATTAAAATATCATCCCTCCTGCCGTTGGCAATAATCACATCAATGCCTTCATCAGCAATTTTCTGCGCAATGGAAACTTTGGTTTGCATCCCGCCGCGCCCGAAAGTGGATTTGGTATGCTGAATAAAATCGGTCAGTTTTTCACCTTTTTTTATTTCTCGAATCACTTCGGTGTTCGGTGCATCCGGCGAACCATTGAAAATTCCGTCAATATTGCTCAAAATTATCAACGCTTCCACGTCCATCATTGAAGCAATCATCCCGGAAAGTTCGTCGTTATCCGTGAACATCAATTCCGAAACGGAAACTGCATCATTTTCGTTCACAATTGGCAACACGCCGTTTTCGAGCATTACGCTCATGCAGTTCCGCTGATTCAGGTATTGCTGCCTGCCTTCAAAGTTGGTTTTGGTGGTCAGCACTTGCCCCACGACGATGTTGTGCTCGCGAAAAAGCTCCCAGTAATGATTGATGAGCTTTGCCTGCCCGATGGTGGAAAAAAGCTGCCGCTGGTCAACCACATCCAGCTTTTTGCAAGGTTTTATCACGCTTCTGCCCGATGCTACCGCGCCGGATGAGATGAGAACAATTTTCACATCGTGCTTGTGAAGGTAGGAAATTTGGTCAACCAGCGCCGACATCCGTGTAATGTCAAGCGTGCCGTCTTTGCGAGTCAGCACATTACTTCCGATTTTTACCGCTATTTTTTTATACTTAAAATCCATACATCAAGGCTTTTCATTGTAAATTACGTGCAACAAAGTTGTACCAACGGCATTCAGCGTATTTTTGTCGATATTTTCCATTGTGTCGTTTACCGTGTGCCAATAATGCCCAAATCCCGTTTCAGAATTCAATTCCTGATGAATAATATTGATGGAAGGAATTCCGCCAATTTGATTGACGTAAACGTGGTCGTCGGTGATTGCCCCTCCCGTTTGATTGATAAAATAGGCTGAAAATCCGAGCGACTCCGCCTGATTCCAAACCTTATCAACCACGTATTTTGCATAATAATCCGAAACCTGTTCACGATAAAATTTAGCATTTCCGGCGCCAATCATATCGAGCAAAATGCCGTATTTAGCTCGGTAGCCGGGTTTGTGTTTGTTTTGCGCCCAATATTGACTTCCTAAGCACCAAGAATGCGTTGTTTCTTCTGTTGCAAATTTGTCAGGCGCTCCGTAATCTTCCGCATCAAAAAAGATTATATCCACGCCTACTTCGGGCTTTTGAAGATTAAACTGTCGCGCCACTTCCAGTAAAACGCCAACACCGCTAGCACCGTCATTTGCACCCAAGATGTGCGTGTCGTAATTTTTCGGGTCTGAATCGTGGTCAGCCCACGGGCGTGTGTCCCAATGCGCAAAAAGCAAAATCCGTGTTTTAGCTTCGAGATTATAAGAGCCGATTATGTTTTTAGCTTTCAGTGTTTTTCCGTCGAAAGTACGCAAATCAGCTTCTTGAACAATAACTTCAGCCTGAAAAGATTTCAGCTTTTCCGCTAAAAAGTTGGCACAGTCTTGATGTGCTTTCGTATTGGGCACGCGCGGACCAAAATCTACTTGTTTTTGGATAAACGCAAAAGCAGAATCGACTGAGAAAGCGGGGATTTCCACATCGGTTTTCTCATCCAAATTGTCCGTTTGATTGGTTTTACCTACTTTTGAGCAAGAAAATAAAAACATCAATAGTCCTAAGAAAAGTAAATTACGCATTTTAATAATCGTTGTATTACTTAAAATGAAACAAAGATACAATTAATTTATAAGAAAATTCATTTTGCGTAAAGTATCGAGCAAAAAACAGACTTTGTATCGATAGGCATAATTACTTGGTATTTGGTTTATAAAAGTTAGTGTTGTTTTTCGCCAGAAATGGAGAAATACGACAATAAATAAAGTTTTTTACAAAGATATTTGTTTTATTCATTCTTTTATATTTTTTGGAGATATAGGGTTTTTTTGTCAAAAATCCACTTTTTATAAACCAGCAAAGGTTAAAATTAACATTTGGATGTAAGTGTCTTGTAATTAGCAAATTGTCTTTTTTTGTTGTGTGCTTTGTTTAATTTTTACAAGGTTTTAAAAGAAAAAAGCAATAAAATTCAGGAAAAATAGGTTGTATAACATATGTCTTTATTTGTTAAACAATAAAATATGTATTTTCTTTGTATGCAAACAAACAACACAATCTTTTTTATACCTTAAGAAAGACTAATACCTGATTACGAAAAGGGGCTTTGCGAAAAGCTCCTTTTTTGTGTTTTATACCTTTATTTAGCATCTACTGCTGTTTTTATTTTGATAATTTTTATAACTCATAAGCATTTCAATATACAGATTTGAAATGTGAGTTGTTATTCAAAATTTTTTTGGGTTGCTGTATTCTTGAATAATTTGTAGCTTTGCGTTTATTATAAAAAAAGAATATGAATACGACTCGAATAATTTCTCCTTCTTTGCTTTCAGCAGACTTCAGTAAGTTGCAATATGAGTGTGAAATGATTAACCGCAGTGAAGCGGAATGGTTGCATATTGACGTGATGGATGGTGTTTTTGTACCCAATATTTCGTTCGGTTTTCCGGTGTTGAAAGCTGTGAAAAAGCACTGTGCGAAAGTGATTGATGTCCATTTGATGATCGTGGAACCTGAGAAATACATCGAGCGGTTTGCTAAGGCGGGAGCGGATGTAATTACCGTACATTTGGAAACGTTGAAAAACCCGTTTGATACTTTGCGCGCTATTCGTGATTTAGGGGTAAAAGTTGGCGTTACCATCAACCCTGATATACCTGTAAGTAGCTTGTGTGGGCTTGTAGGTCAGGTGGATATGGTGTTGCTGATGTCGGTGTTTGCCGGATACGGCGGGCAGAAATTTATCGAAGATACGTGGGCACGTATCGAAGAGCTAAAAGCCATTGTAGCCGATGAAAATCCTGATTGCCTGATACAGGTAGATGGCGGCGTGAACACGGAAAATGCTCCAAAACTGTTTGATGCCGGCGTGAATGTGCTGGTGGCGGGAAGTGCTGTTTTTAACTCGTCTGACCCGATGGAAACTATACACCGAATGCTGCACAATACCATTTAAATTATTCAACCAATATCCATTTAACCATACATGAATCTTCTGCAACGCACGCCGTTTTTTCGACTGTTGTTTGCACTTGTGTTCGGCATACTCCTGTTTCAGTATTTTCGAGTTTCGTTAATAATATTGAGCGTCTTGCTGATTTTATCCCTTTTGATTCTTATCTCTTTCCTTTTTATTCGTAATTCTGAGACGCAATACCGCTTCCGTTGGTTGTTTGGGATAGGTGTTTTTGTTTGTTTTGCTTGTATCGGATACGGCAGTTGTTATCTTTTTGAGCAGAAAAACCAATTTACCGAACTGAATCATCGTGCTATTTACGAAGTAGAATTGATTTCGGCTCCCGTCGAAAAGGCACGGTCGTATTCGTTTCGAGTAAAATTGCTGCATCGATACGACTCAATTGAAATTACTCCGGTTGCCGGCAAAGCGATACTGTATATCCAAAAAGATTCTGTTCCGCCTTCGTTGCTTTTTGGCGACAGGCTGCTGGTGGATGCTGAATTCAAAACTCCTGACGGCGCTCAAAATCCCAATGGATTTGATTATGCTAAATACCTTAAAAGGCAGGGGATAGGCGCTACGGCTTATCTTGCTTCGGGGAAATGGAAAAAGTTGGGGGAAAATCCTCGTTTTTTATTGACTCGCTTTGCCAATCAGTGTCGCAACCACTTGCTCGCAATTTATCAAAAATACGGTATCGACGGTGATGAGTTTGCTGTGTTGGCGGCGCTTACGCTCGGCTATAAGGACAGTCTTGAACCTGAGCTCTACAAACTTTACAGCCATACGGGTGCGGTGCATATTCTGTCCGTGAGTGGATTGCACGTGGGGATTGTGTATGGTGCAATCATGCTTTTGCTCCGTTTCCTAAAAAGAACGCGCCTGCAGCAAATTATTAAATCGGTGGTTTCCATCCTTTTTATTTGGTCGTATGCCGTCATCACGGGACTTTCGCCATCGGTAATGCGGGCATCGTTGATGATGTCAATTGTAGCTGTTGGAACCTGTCTCGAGCGGCGTCCCCAGATTTACAATACGGTGCTTTCGTCCGCTTTTATCTTGCTGCTGATTAATCCGAACGTGCTTTTTAATATTGGGTTTCAGCTCAGCTATTCCGCTGTGTTGAGCATTGTGGCTTTTCAAAATTCGATTTACAGACTCTATTCACCTGTAAGCAAATTTATGAAGGCATTTTGGAGTCTGACGACCGTGTCGCTGGCGGCACAACTGGGTACGGCTCCGATTTCTATTTTTTATTTCAATCAGTTTCCTAATTATTTTTTACTGACAAATTACGCCGCCATTCCGCTTTCCACGGTAATCATTTATTTAGCCATCATCTTGTTCTTTGTTTCTTTTGTTCCGATGCTGGCAACTTGGGTAGGATTGCTGCTGAAATGGATAATCTGGCTGCTAAACAAGACGTTAGGTCTGATTTTAATGATCCCTGGTTCGGTGTCAATTATCAGTATCACCGGATTACAATTATTTTTTGTGATAATGGCGGTCTTTCTTTTCATCGCGTTTGCACTTAATAAAAAATATTTTCCACTGATGGCGGGATTGACATTTGTGCTGTTTTTTGTGGGAAGTTTTGTTGTTAGAAACTATTTGAGCTACCAAAATTCGAAAATGATTGTTTTTTCTGATTCCCGTTCACCGACTGTAAATTTCATTGACGGGAAACAAAATTTTGTATTTACCAACAATGAGCCGCAGGCGTACAATACAGCCGATGCTTTTTGGCGTGCATCAATGCTGCACAGACCGAGTTTTTTAGAAAAAAATAGCTGGTTTGATGATGGATTTGCAGTTTTCAAAGGTAAGCGGATATTGATTCTAAAAGATGATATGTTGCGGTACAAGACAGCAACTAAACCGTTGGAAGTGGATTATCTAATTTTAACAAACAGATTGAAACCGCGTATGAATGAGATTTTGGAGTGCGTGAATCCGAAGTTGGTTGTAGCTGATAAGACCATTTCCCCTTGGTACACTAACCACGTGAAAGAAACTTGTCGAGAAGCTGACGTAGATTTTTATTCTGTCGCTGAAAGCGGTGCGTTTGTTGAAGAATTCAAATAGACATTGATGAAATAGGTTACTGAATACTGTCGGTTTTGGCTTCTTTATTTTCCTTTTTCTTTTTGGGAAACCATCTTATAATCCAACTATCCTGAATGGCTTTGGCGGTTTTATCAAACTCATCTAGAGTGCTTTGCACTTTATTGATAGTTGTGTCAATTTTTAGGGCGGTTTTTTTGTCATTCAAAAGCATATTCACTGTGCCTTCACCGCTGTTTATGCTGTTTGTCGTAACAGCCAGATCTGAAGCAATTTGACTTGTTTTGTCGGCGGCTTCATTCAGGTTTCCGAGTACGCTGTAAGTGTTGTTTGTTAGTTCATTACCGTTTATTAGTCGTGCCAAATCACCTTGTCCGCTATTAATTTTTTGGGTTATTTGATCTACGTTGGCAAGGGTTGAATTCAGTTTTTTTGTTACGGTGTTTAGTTCGGTTGTTAGCGTGTTGTCGTTTACTAGTTTTGCCAAGTCACCTTCGCCGGTGTCAATTTTTTGAGCAATTGACTTCAGGGTTATTACTGCATCGTTTGTCTGTACAAGAATTTCGCGTGCTTCTCCCAGCATTCCTTCAATGTCAATTCCTTCTTTGCCTTTGAGGTGGCTACCATCTTCAATTTTTCCGGCAGAAGCACTTCCTCCGATAATGTTGAGTAGTTTATTTCCCATCAGACCATCTTGATTAATTTCTACTAAGGCATCTTTATAAATAAATTGCGCATATTCTTTAACAATGCCTAATTTAAGGATTACTGTGCTGTCTGATGTGATTTCTATTTTATTTACTTTACCCACATTGATACCAGAGTAGCGGACATTATTTCCCGCAACCACACCCCGAATATCATTAAACGAAGTAGTTATTTGGGTTTTTGGGCTGAATGGGTTGTCTTTACGACCAATCAGGTAAATGATAATTACAAATATCGCCAAGGCTGTAAAAACCATAATTCCAACTCGTAAAGCTTTATTTGTCTCATTTTTCATACTACGAATAGTGTTAAGGTGCTGAAATATTTTTTGTTAAATAAAAAACGCACTAATTTCTTTGTCTGTACTTCTACTCAGTTCGTCGTAGGTGCCTTCTGCCTTAAAATTGCCGTCCATGATGATTTTTATTCTGTTGGTTGCTATCTTAGCACACTTCATGTCATGTGTGATGATGATGGATGACGCTTTGTATTCTTCTTGTACTTTTAAAATCAATTCACTAATTTCACCGGACGTTACTGAATCAAGTCCGGTTGTCGGTTCGTCGTATAGGATTACTTTTGGCTTAAGAATCAAGGCTCTGGCTAACCCTACGCGTTTTTTCATTCCACCGGAAAGCTCCGAAGGCATTTTGTCAATAGCATCAAGCAACCCTACGCTACGCAAAGATTGTTCCACTCTTTCATCAACTTCTGATCTTTGGCTGGCTATTTGTGTGCGGCGGATGGGAAATTCAAGATTTTCCCGCACGCTCATCGAATCGTATAGCGCTCCACCTTGGAATAGGTATCCTATATCTCTACGTATTTTGTTTAGTTCACTTTCTTTCATGCGGATAATATCTTTACCAAGTACTTTTATTTCGCCATAATCCGGTTCAATCAGCCGTACAATACACTTGGCAAGTACCGATTTTCCGACACCCGATTTTCCCAGAATACCCAAGTTTTCACCTTCACGCAAATGCAGATTTACCCCTTTTAATATCTCTTTATCACCAAAACTTTTATACAAATTTCGTACCTCAATCATACTTAAATTCGGATTAAAAGATTCGTCACTAAAACGGCAACAAGGTCTATGACAAAAATAGCCAAAGAAGCTGAGACTACAGCAGAATTGGCCGCCACTCCAACCGATTCTGTGCCTAATCCTGCTTTGTAGCCTTTGAAAGCTCCGATAAGACCAATGAAGAACCCAAATACCACTGTTTTTATTGTTGCAGGCACCACATCAATGAATTCGAGCATATCAAAAGCAGTGGTCATATAGAGTTGAAAATTCATTTTTTCAAAAATATTCATTCCGAAATATCCTCCGACAAGTCCACACGCATCAGCAAAGAAAACAAGTAACGGAACCATGATGGTAGTGGCTAAAACACGTGTAGCTACTACAAAATTTAGCGGTTTTGTACCCGATACTTCCATTGCATCAATTTGTTCCGTTACCTTCATAGCACCAATTTCGGCACCAATCCCGGAACTAATTTTACCGGCACAAATCAATGCGGTAATGACCGGTCCTATTTCACGAAACATAGATACGGAAACCATGCCGGGAATAAGTGATACCACACCAAAGTTTACCAAAATTGGCTGGCTTTGCATGGTAAGTACAAGTCCCATAATCAGCCCGGTAATGGCTACTAAACCAAGTGATTTGTTGCCTGTGATGTAAAGCTGTTTTAATAACTCTTTATGCTCATAGGGACGTGAGAAAAACTGTTTAAAAACCTGTACGGAGAAAAGAAACAATTCGCCTAGGTCAATAAACATGGAATTGTAAAAATTACGAATATTTTCTGCGGATTTTCGTTTGAATGGCTTTTTTTCCGTAATGTTATTGGTGTTTTTGACTTCTTTCATAAGTGTGTTTTCAGAACTTACGCTTATAGGCTGTAAAATTACAGATTTTTTATTATAAATCGAGTTTTTAACCGTTAAAAAGGATAATATACGCTGAAAATACTTTATTTAAGTGACATCAAAAGGATAAATGTAACGTTTTGATTAAATAAGGGAGAAATTAGATTTTATTTCAATATTCGATAATAAATAGAATTCTATAAAAGTTTTAACTGATATTGTACTTGCCGATTGTCTCTACAAGAAAAATATTATGCACATTATTTTTTTGTTATATGGATTGCTTATAGTAACTTTGCACTTAATTAAAAAGGTGGATAGATTTGGACTGCTTGCAACCACGAAAAAAAATGCTAAATTGTAACAAACTTTCCTTTTTTTTCTTATTCACAGTCCCTTTTCTTTCCCAGATATTTGTATTAAACGGTTGGTGTGCAGGTTTTTGCATTATTGATATGTCAGCCGTAAATTTTAATTCAATTTAAATTAATATTATGGGTTATTTGTTTTCATCCGAATCAGTATCCGAAGGGCATCCGGACAAAGTAGCTGATCAAATTTCAGATGCCATTTTAGATAGTTTTTTAGCACAAGATCCAGCATCAAAAGTGGCATGCGAAACGCTCGTTACCACAGGACAAGTTGTAGTTGCCGGTGAAGTGAAATCTAGCGCATATGTCGATATACAAACCATTGCGCGTGATGTAATTAACCGCATTGGTTACAATAAAAGCGAATATATGTTTGACGGAAATTCGTGTGGCATTTTATCTGCGATTCATGAACAGTCGAAAGATATAAATCAAGGTGTGGAGCGAGAAAATCCGCAGGATCAAGGTGCGGGCGACCAAGGAATGATGTTTGGCTATGCGTGTAACGAGACAATAAACTATATCCCGGTTTCGCTGGATTTGTCTCATGCATTGGTTAAGGAACTTGCAGCTATTCGTCATGAAGGGGAAGTGATGACTTATCTTCGTCCCGACTGCAAATCGCAAGTTACCGTTGAGTACGATGATAATGACAAACCGATTCGTGTACACACTATTGTTATTTCTACTCAACACGACGAATTCATCCGAGCAAAAGATGAGCACGATCAAAAACGAGCGGATGACGAAATGCTGGCAAAAATAAAAGAAGACGTGCAAGATATTCTTATTCCGCGTGTAAAAGCAAAAGTTCAGCAGTTTGATGAGCTTATTAAAGACGACTATATTTTATATGTAAATCCTACCGGTAAATTTGTAATCGGTGGCCCGCATGGAGATACAGGACTTACTGGTCGGAAAATTATTGTTGATACTTACGGCGGTAAAGGCGCTCATGGTGGAGGAGCTTTCTCAGGGAAAGACCCATCTAAAGTGGATAGGTCAGCCACGTATGCAGCTCGCCATATTGCTAAAAATTTAGTAGCAGCAGGCGTTGCAGACGAAGTTCTTGTGCAGGTGGCTTATGCCATCGGAATTGCTGACCCGATGAATATTTATGTAAATACTTACGGCAAATCAAATGTTAGTTTTACTGACCAAGAGATTGCTGAAAAAGTTGGAAAAATATTCACAATGCGTCCAAAAGATATTGAAGTGAGATTGAAACTTCGTAATCCGATATATGAAAAAACGGCTTCCTATGGTCATATGGGACGTACTCCCAAAATAATCAACAAGACATTTATCGATTCAAAAGGGAAAGAATTTATCAAAACAGTTGAGTTGTTTACCTGGGAAAAATTAGACAAAGTGGATGAAATTAAAAAAGAATTTGGAATAAATTAATCCCTTATGCAAAGTGTTCAAAATGGCTTAATTGAATACTTTCGATTAAGCCTTTTTTATTACCAACGATAAGAAAACTTACAATTTTCAATCAGCTATTCGGTATTAAGAAAAATTTCCACTATTTTTGTATGAAATATTTATATTCAAATAATGAGGCAATATAGATATAGGTATAAATATAAGCGTGGGAATTTTTTCAAACGCCTCTTACGCACATTTAAAAAGTGGTTTTTTAATTTTATAGAATGGCGTGAGCGAAGAATCGTAAGATTTCATTCGCTGCCTATGTGGCGCAAGGTGCTTAACGCTATGGTTACTGTTGTTTGGCTTTTCTTGCTTTACCTAATTCTTGTTGATGTGAATTTTCTAGGGCTTTTTGGAAAATCCCCCTCATTACAAGCACTTACCAACCCACCGCATTCTCTCGCTTCTGAAATAATTAGTGCTGATGATAAATTAATCGGAAAATATTTCACAGAAAACCGTAAGCTTGTTACCATTGATGAAATTTCGACTGAAATGAAAAATACGCTGGTTAGTACTGAAGATGAACGTTTTTATAGACATTTTGGTGTTGATTTCAAAGGATTGCTTTCAGCTTTTCGTGATGTACTACGAGGAAATCCACGGGGTGCAAGTACGATAACACAACAGCTTGTGAAAAACATGTTCAAGACTAGAAGCCAGTATTCTACCGGACTTTTAGGTGCTCTTCCGGGCTTGAGAATATTTGTTTTCAAGACAAAAGAGTGGTCTGCAGCATTTAAGCTGGAGTTTTTTTACTCCAAAGATGAAATATTGGAGATGTATCTAAATACGGTAAGTTTTGGTAGTAATGCTTATGGAATTCACACGGCTTCAAAAACTTATTTTAATACAACTCCTGACAAACTAAACTACGAGCAGTCAGCTGTTTTGGTCGGGTTGCTTAAGGCGATTACTGCATACAATCCCTATTTGAATCCCGATCGCTCAAAGGGACGTAGAAACGTGGTTATTGATTTGTTAGCAAAAAATAATTACATCACACAAAGTGTTTCTGACTCATTAAAACAACTACCGATTAAAATTAATTATAAAGTTGAAAGGCCACACGAAGGAATTGCACCGTACTTTAGAGATCACTTAACTCGCTTTCTCGAAAATTGGGGAGATACAAATGGCTATGATATTTATTCAGATGGCCTAAAAATATATGTTACAATAGACTCTCGGATGCAGAAATTTGCCGAAGATGCTGTAAATAAACAAATGCGAAGCCTACAAAGAAAATTTTTCGCACACTGGTCAGGACAAAATCCTTGGCGCGATGAGGAAGGAAGCGAATTGAAGAATTTTATCCCTGCAATGACAAGACGATCAGATGTATATCGTTCATTAAGCGAGCAGTTTAACGGGAATAAAGACTCTATTCTGCATTATTTGAATTTACCAAAAAAAATTAGAGTATTTGATTATAATGGAGGATCAAAAGAGTTTACCATGAGTTCTATGGACTCGATTCGATACATGAACCATTTCCTTCACTGTGGATTCGTTGCTATGGAACCGGACACTAAGCACGTGAAAGCTTGGGTGGGCGATATTGATTATAGCTATTGGCAGTACGATAAAGTGGCACAAAGCAAACGTCAACCGGGTTCTACTTTCAAACTTTTTGTTTATACGGCAGGAATGATTGCCGGAAAATCGCCTTGTGATAGAATGAAAGATGCACCTTTCACCTGGGGGAGAGGGAAGTATGCATGGTCACCAAAAAATGCAAACCGTAGATACAGTTATTCCAATATGACTCTTAAAAGAGCGTTTGCTCGTTCAGTTAATACGATTGCTGTTCGGCTAGCAAAAGAAGTAGGTATTCAAAATGTAGCAAGGGCGGCAAAACTAATCGGTATTAACTCCAAACTGGAAGAAGTACCAACGCTTAGTCTTGGAGCTTCAGAAGTATCTTTGCTTGAAATGGTGAACTCTTACAGCACAATTACGGCGGAAGGGATGTATATGGAACCTGTGATTGTAACCAAAATTTTGGATAAAGACGGTTATTTGGTTTATGAACACAAACCGAAACCGAAACGGGTGATTTCTTATGAAAATGCATTCTTGATGACCGAGCTTTTAAAAGGCGGAATTACTGAACCAGGAGGAACATCCAGAGCTTTATGGAATTATGATCTTATGCGTTGGGATACAGATTTTGGAGGTAAAACCGGTACGTCATCCAACTATTCAGATGCTTGGTATATTGGCGTTACCCCAAAGTTAGTCGCAGGCTCTTGGGTGGGTGCCGAGCATAGAAGCATTCATTTCCGATCGGGCAGTCTGGGACAGGGGAGTCGAACTGCATTGCCTGTCTATGCCTATTTTATGGAAAAAGTTTTGGCAGATAAAAACTTGGGTTATCGAGCTAAATTTCCATCAAAACCAAAGCAAGAAATTCATCGCGACTATAAATGTGATAATTATAATTATAATTATTCAGCACGTGAAGATTTTTCGGACAATGATACAGTTTATGAACGTGTTCAAGTTGAATCACTACCGGTTCCTGAAGCTAGGTTAGAAATCTTAGACGAAGACCCGGAAATTATAGTTGAAGAAGATTAGAATTAGAATAAAAAACTTTTGGATTTTAGATGAATAAAATACTTAGCAAAGAATATTTTTCAGAAAAAGTAGTTAAGTTTGTTGTGGAAGCTCCTCAGATAGCAAAAGCGCGTCGGGCCGGTCACTTTGTAATGGTAAGAGTCGGTAAAAAGGGAGAACGCATCCCGCTTACTATTGCAGATGCAGATGTTGAGCGCGGGACGATAACGCTCGTAGTACAGCGAACAGGGGTTTCATCTTCCAAACTTTGTGCGCTTGAACTCGGTGATTACATCACAGATTTGGTAGGTCCGCTGGGACAGGCTACACGTGTCGAAAATTTTGGAACAGTGGTTTGTGCATGTGGAGGAGTCGGTACAGCACCTATGTTGCCTATTGTTACCGCCATGAAGAAAGCCGGAAATAAAGTGATTACTGTATTAGCAGCACGTACTAAAGATTTGGTTATTTTAGAGGAGCAGATGCGTGAAAATTCAGATGAAATAATTGTGATGACCGATGATGGCTCCTACGGAACAAAGGGACTGGTAACAGATGGATTAGAAACGGTGCTAAAACGCGAGAAAGTAGATCTCTGTATGACTATTGGTCCTGCCATTATGATGAAATTTGTGAGTCTACTTACTAAAAAATACAATGTTCCTACCATTGCATCGCTCAACACCATCATGGTAGACGGTACCGGGATGTGTGGTGCTTGTAGGGTAACTGTTGGTGGGAAAACCAAATTTGTATGTGTTGATGGACCGGAATTTGATGCTCATCAGGTCGATTTTGATGAAATGTTAATGCGTCTTGGAGGCTATCGTGAGCAAGAAAGAGAAGCGATGGAAAGAAGCTCATCTAAATCCTAAATTAAGATTTAACTCATTAGTTTTAAAATAAATATTTTTTACCTTTATACTTATTCCAATATTTTTGAATAAGGCTTATTTTTATGACAGGACGAAACGAACAATGGCGTATTGATTTGCGAGCAAAGATAAAAGCTAAAGAGCGCACCAATACGATACGAGTGAAGATGCCTGAACTTGATCCCGTTTATCGAGGAAAGGTACGAGATGAAGAAGTTAATCTGGGGCTAACGGCAGAATTGGCTATGCAAGAAGCACAGCGGTGTTTGGATTGTGCTAAACCAACTTGCATGGAAGGTTGTCCTGTAAGTATATCGATCCCCGATTTTATCAAGCGAATAGAGGTTGGGGAGTTCCTTGAAGCTGCAAAAGTATTAAAAAGGACTTCTGCGCTTCCGGCTGTTTGCGGACGTGTATGCCCACAGGAACGCCAATGCGAAGCCCATTGCATTCATTTGAAAATGAAAAAAGAACCGGTGGCAATTGGACATTTGGAGAGATTTGTAGCTGATTATGAGCGTGAAAGCGGGCAAATATCTGTCCCAGAAGTACAGCCACCGAATGGAATAAAAATTGCTGTTGTGGGTAGCGGTCCAGCCGGATTATCATTTGCAGGTGATATGGTGAAAATGGGCTATGAAGTGCATGTTTTTGAGGCTTTACACGAAATTGGCGGGGTGTTGAAGTATGGAATCCCTGAATTTAGACTACCCAATGACGTAGTTGATGTAGAAATTGACAACTTAAGGGCGATGGGTGTTAAGTTTTTTAAAAACACGATTATTGGAAAGACCATTACAATTAAAGAGTTGGAAGAAGCCGATTTCAAAGGGATATTCGTAGCAAGTGGTGCCGGTTTGCCTCGTTTTATGAATATTAAAGGAGAAAATCTGGTAGGTATAATGTCATCCAATGAATACCTAACTCGTGTAAATCTTATGGATGCTGCCAGCGACGATTCTGACACCCCCGTTTACAAAGGGAAGAAAGTAGCCGTAATAGGTGGAGGAAATACAGCGATGGACTCCATACGTACTGCATTACGATTGGGAGCAGAAAAAGCCATGATTGTTTATCGCCGTACGGAGAAGGAGATGCCGGCGCGTGCAGAAGAGGTAAAACACGCCAAAGAAGAAGGAATCGAATTTTTAATGCTTCATAATCCGATTGAATATATAGGCGATGAATTTGGGCGTGTTACACACATGGTGCTTCAAGCAATGGAACTGGGAGAGCCGGATGCTTCTGGACGGAGATCGCCGATACCGATAGAAGGTAAAACTCGTACCGTGGAAGTCGATGAAGTGATTGTTAGTATAGGAGTTTCTCCAAACCCGCTTATAGCCCAATCTACCCCTCAGTTGGAAACTACAAAATGGGGAACGCTGGTAGTGAATCAAGAAACCATGCAGTCGTCTTCTATGCCTAAAGTATTTGCCGGAGGCGATATTGTACGCGGTGGCGCCACAGTTATTCTCGCTATGGGCGATGGAAGAAGAGCAGCTAAATCAATGGATGAATGGATACGTGGAAAAAGTTAGAGCATTTTCAAAAAAAATCTAAAAATAATGCTTCTCTAACAAAAAAACGCTTATCTTTGACGGCAGAATTACGGTAACTTTAATTCTTTTATTTAATAACTATAAAATTTGTAACTATGAAAACAGAAGACAACGATTTTTTGGTTTACGACGAGGATGATGCTGTAAAATTCATTTTAGAACAGATCCCTGCCGAATTGAAAGAGAAAATCAATGAGGATACCATTAATTATGTGTTGGATGTGGTATATGATTATTACGATCAAAATGGTTTACTGGATGAAGAATCAGTGGATGAAACCGACATTGACGAGGAAGAAATGCTCCAATTTGTTGTGAAAGCTGCAAGAAAAGACAAAATCGACCTCGATGAAGATGATATTCAGCTTGTGCTTGACAGCGAGTATGAATACGGTAAGTCGGTAGGAGTCTATACAGAAGAAGATTAATCTGTTAATTTTTTGAAATAAGAAAACACCTTGGCAGTTGATTGTCGGGGTGTTTTCCTTTACATATGTATTACATCGCTCTGTTCTTCGTCAATCTGATTTCAAAACTTCCTTTTTGTGTTCTGTATATAATTTCCGATTTTCTATATTTAATTGTTTATTATGTAGTTGGATATAGAAAAGAAGTGGTCCGACTCAATTTACAAAATTCTTTTCCCGAAAAAACAAGTGAGGAACGAAAGAAGATTGAACGAGATTTTTACCGTCATTTTTGTGATTTGATTCTTGAAGGAATAAAACTTCAAAGCATCAGCCGGAAAGAAATGGCTCTTAGAATGAAATACATTGATTATGAACCGGCTATTGCCCATTATGCTGAAGGCAGAAGCGTTATGTTGCTTACGTCGCATTTTGGAAACTGGGAGTGGCTTTCGTCATTTTCAATGCATTTGCCGAAGGATAAGCCTGTTTATCAGGTGTATAAGCAACAGAAAGACCATGTCGCAGACCGAATTGTTGATAAACTTCGAAGGCGTTTTGGAGCTGAAAACATAGAGATGAGTAGCTTTTATCGTAGTTTGATACAAATGAAGCGGGAAGGTAGGCTGGGGATGTTCGGAATGCTATCTGATCAAAGTCCACGACTTAACAGCATTCACTATTGGACTGAATTGTTGAATCAAGAAACGGCGATGATAGACGGAACGGAACAGATTGCTCGAAAATTCAATTATCCAGTCTATTATTGTGATGTAAAAAAGATAAAACGCGGTTATTATACGTGCACGTTATCCCCTATTGCTACAGAACCCAAGGAAACATCCGAACATGAAATAACCGAAAAATACGCTCGCTTGCTCGAACAAACCATTGAAGAACAACCGCCTTTCTGGTTGTGGTCACATAAGAGGTGGAAACATAAAAAGAGTGAAATTGTTTGATGGTTTGCTGTCTTATTGGTATAATTGTTTGTTAATCTTAAAATCATATATAGATTTATGTCCGTATCGGTTGTAATATTAAATTGGAACGGGAAAAAATATTTGGAGAAATTCCTTCCGTTTCTTCAAGAGAGCGTGCTGGATATGCCTGAAGTTGATATAGTTGTTGCTGATAATGGTTCAGAAGACGGTTCACTGAAATTGATGAAAGATAAATTTCCTGAGATTACCACACTTTCTTTTGATAAAAACTATGGATTTGCAGGTGGTTACAATCGTGCGTTGAAAGAGTTGCAGTCTGATTATTTCGTATTGCTCAATTCTGATGTTGAGGTTACTAAAGATTGGCTCAGAGTGCTTTATGATTATATGGAGCGTAATTCGAGTGTGGCAGCTTGTCAACCTAAAATCTTATCTTATTACAAAAGGAATTTTTTTGAATACGCCGGTGCATGTGGTGGATTTATTGATAAATACGGATATCCGTTCTGTAGAGGGCGTATTTTTGGTGTAGTAGAAGAAGATTTTGGGCAATACGATGACATTAAAGATGTGTTTTGGGCTACGGGAGCCTGCTTAATGATTCGCTCGAAAGATTATTGGGAAGCTGGCGGTTTGGATGAAGAGTTTTTTGCGCATCAAGAGGAGATAGATCTTTGCTGGCGTTTGAAAAGTAGAGGTAGAAGAATTGTTTGCAACCCTCAAAGCGTGGTTTATCATATTGGTGGAGGAACATTAGATGCTGAAAATCCACGGAAAATTTATTTTAATTTCAGAAATAACTTGCTGATGCTTTATAAAAACTTACCTCAAAGAAGTCTTCGTAGAGTGTTCAACGTACGTTTTTATCTGGATAATTTGGCTGCATTTTGGTACTTCATAACCGGGAAATTTAAAAATATGAAAGCGATAACTGATGCTCGGACTGAATTTAGAAAAATGCAGAGTAGTTTTGTGGCAAAAAGAGATGAAAATATTCTTAAATCTGTTCGGTCAACTTTCACAGAAATTTCTCAAAACAGTATTTTATATGAATATTATATAAAAAGAAATCGAAAGTTCAGTCAGCTGGTTAGGGATGATGAAATTTTTGTAGATGAAGAACATGCTGTGAAGCAGGAAGATGATAATAAAAAAGACGGATGAGTATCCGTCTTTTTTATTTTTTAGTATTCCTTCTAAGATGTAGGATAAAGTTTTATCCGCATCTTGAATGTCCGCAACTTTTGCATGTTAGGCAGCCTTCTTGATACACGAGTGACTTTTGTCCACACTCAGGGCAGGACATCTCAGCTACTTTCGTACCGTCGGGGACGTATTTCTTCAAAGCCCTTTCCACACCCACTTTCCATGTGTTAATGGACTCGTTGTCGAGTTGTAAGCCTGAAACCAGCTTCACTACTTGGTCAATCGGCATTCCGTAGCGAAGGACGCCCGAAATTAGTTTTGCATAGTTCCAGAATTCCTTATCAAATTTATATGAAAGACCTTCTACCGTAATCTTAAACCCTCTTTTATTAACAAATTGGAAGTCGTAGCGACTTTGTCCGTCTTCATTTTTTACTTTAATAATTTTACCTTCAGTCACCGATTTCGGAAGCATTATTCCGTCATCGTCGTCGGCAATTCCTGTAAAAATCTCATAAGGTCTTCCGTCTTTCAATCCCACAAAAGCAATCCATTTGTCTTTGTTATTTTGGAAACGAACGATGTCGCATTTTAATTCTTTAGGGCGAACCAGCGGGTCACCTATGTCGTAGCATATTCGGATTTCTTTTTCGTCATCCTTTTTCTTCTTTTTGTCGTCAACTGCAAGAAGAACACCGGCACGCGAGCCGTCTCGATAAACAGTAACACCCTTACAGCCACTTCGCCAGGCTTCTTCGTATAATTCGCCAACCAATTCTTCTGAAACATCCGAAGGAAGATTGATAGTAACGCTGATGGAATGATCTACCCATTTCTGAACGCGTCCTTGCATTTGTACTTTTTTCAGCCAGTCCACATCGTTAGAAGTTGCTTTGTAGTAAGGAGATTTAGCGATCAACTCATCGATCTCTTCTTTTGTATATTTTTTAGCCGTTGGAATGTTGTTGACTTCCATCCAGGTTGCAAATTTATGATGAAATACTATGTATTCTTCCCAAGAATCACCATTTTCATCGGTAAAATCAACCGTTACATTTTTGTCGTTTGGATTAACTTTACGTCTGCGAGTGTAGACAGGCATAAATACTGGCTCAATTCCGGAAGTAGTCTGAGTCATGATGCTGGTAGTTCCTGTTGGAGCAATGGTCAAACAAGCAATGTTTCGTCGTCCGTATTTCACCATGTCTTCGTACAGTTTCGGATCAGCTTTACGCAGTCGGTTGATGTAAGGATTGCGTTCTTCGCGCTTGGCGTCGTAAATGGCAAATGAACCACGCTCTTTGGCTAAGTTTACAGATGAACGATAAGCCGAAAGAGCAATTGCTTTGTGTACTTTTTCAGAGAAATCAATCGCTTCATCTGTGCCGTATCGCAGTCCTAATGCCGCCAGCATATCGCCCTCGGCGGTAGTTCCAACACCAGTACGGCGTCCTTGTGAAGTTTTTGCTTTAATTTTTTTCCAAAGCTGTCTTTCCGTGTTTTTGATGTCATCACTTTCCGGGTCAGAGTCAATTTTTGCTAAAATCATATCGATTTTTCCCATTTCCAGGTCAATGATATCATCCATTATGCGCTGTGCAAGCTGCACATGCTTGTTAAACAGCTCAAAGTCAAACGATGCTTCATGCGTAAACGGACGGTTTACATATGAATATAAGTTAATAGCCAGAAGTCGGCAACTGTCATATGGACAGAGCGGGATTTCACCACAAGGATTGGTAGAAACAGTACGATAGCCTAAGTCAGCGTAGCAGTCAGGCACCGATTCGTTGATGATTGTGTCCCAGAAAAGTACGCCCGGTTCGGCTGATTTCCAAGCGTTGTGAATAATTTTTTTCCAAAGTGCATTGGCATCAATGTCTTTCGTATACAACGGTTTTTTACTGTCGATAGGATATTGCTGCGTGTATTTTTTGTTGTTAATAGCAGCTTCCATAAACTCATTGTCAATTTTTACGGAAACGTTAGCGCCTGTAACTTTTCCGGGGTCCATTTTAGCGTCAATAAATAGTTCTGAATCAGGATGTTTTATAGAAACACTCAACATCAGTGCGCCGCGTCTTCCGTCTTGTGCAACTTCGCGTGTGGAGTTCGAATATCGTTCCATGAAAGGGACAATTCCGGTAGAAGTTAAAGCTGAATTTTTTACGGGAGAGCCTTTCGGGCGAATGTGTGATAAGTCATGACCAACACCACCACGACGTTTCATAAGTTGCACTTGTTCTTCATCAATCTTAATAATGGCACCGTAAGAATCGGAGTTGCCATCAAATCCAATTACAAAGCAGTTTGATAAAGATGCCACTTGGTGGTCATTACCAATTCCGGTCATGGGACTTCCTTGCGGAACGATGTACCGGAAGTTTCTAAAAAGTTCAAATAGTTCTTCTTTTGACAACGGATTTGGGTACTTTTCTTCAATTCGAGCAATTTCAGATGCTAATCGTCGATGCATATCATCTGGAGTTTTTTCATAGATATTACCAAACGAGTCTTTCAGCGCATACTTAGTTGCCCAAACTTTTGCGGCAAGCTCATCGCCACGAAAATACTCTAAAGATGCTTTTTCTACATCACTTAGTTTATAAATTTTTTTGTTCACTTTTTAATGTATTGATATGATGATGTTAATTTGATTTTTCAGTGTGTGAATTTGGGACTACAATTATAGTAATTTTATTTGATATATTACTCATTTATTTAACTTTTTTCTCTTTTTATTATTTAAAGTTTCTAAAATAAATAATTATATTGGTAATTACTAAATAGTTATGATTTTTCACAATTAAAAAAGTTTTCTAAAAAAAATATTTTGACTAAATATTAAAAGTAGTAAGTGTTACAAGGTTGTTACAAAGTCAAGTCAAATATTGGTTAATAAAAGATTTTTTTAGTGGAATCGTTATTTAAAAAACACAATACTCGATAAGATTAAAAAATTAAGTGTAAGTATTTATATTTCTTTAAAAATATAAAATAAATTAGAGATGTAGGATAATACTTATGGTTCCCATTATTAACAAGTGTAGAGTTCTGTTTTTTATATTTTATAAAAATATTTTTATGTAAATCTTGTCAATTTTATAAAGAAACAACTTTCCTGAAATTTATTAATTTTCTATTCTGGTGTTAAATTGTGTTTTTTGATAAAAGAAAAAAACAATAAGATAATGTGAAAAATATTTAGAACTCTAAATCAAACTTATCTGCTTAAAACAATATTTTTTTGTAATTTTGTGAAGTGTATTTCAAAAAGTATACGAAAATATAACAAGTGCTCGGTGATGTGTTACGTGCGCTTGTAGATTTTTATAGAAAAATTTAAAACTCATGAAAACCAAAATCAGAGTAGCTATAGTAGGTTACGGTAATATCGGTAGATCGGTACTTGAAGCTATTGAAGTATCGCGAGATTTTGAATTGGCAGGTATTGTAAGGCGAAGTGAAAGCTTGTCTGGAATGCCCAATGAGCTGGCTGGAATTAGAGTTGTGAATGATATTCAAAAGCTTGAAGACGTGAGTGTTGCTGTGATTTGTACGCCGACACGAAGCATTCCCGAAAAAGCAAAAGAGATTCTAGCATTGGGAATCAATACGGTGGACAGTTACGATATTCATGATTCGATTTGGGAGTTGCGGACAGATTTAGATGCGGTAGCGAAAGCCAATAATGCAGTTTCAATTATTTCAGCCGGATGGGATCCGGGTAGTGATTCTGTTGTTCGTTCGCTATTGGAAGTTGTAGCCCCCCAAGGGATAACCTACACTAATTTTGGACCGGGGATGAGCATGGGGCACACGGTGGCGGCAAATGGTGTGAAAGGCGTAAAAAATGCACTTGCAATGACTATTCCGCTCGGAACAGGAATTCATCGCCGAATGGTTTATGTAGAAATTGAGGATGGTGCAGATTTCAAAGAAATTGAGAAAAGCATTAAAGCTGATGCTTATTTTGCTCAAGATGAAACGTACGTTTTTCAGGTAGGCTGTGTAGATGATTTGAAAGATATGGGACATGGTGTGCATCTTGTGAGAAAAGGTGTTTCGGGGAAAACACAGAATCAACTTTTTGAGTTTAAGATGAAGATTAACAATCCGGCACTCACGGCACAAGTTTTGTTGGCAAGTGCAAGAGCTTCTCTCAAGCAAAATCCCGGAGCATATACGATGATTGAAATTCCGCTTATTGATATGTTGTATGGCGAAAAAGAAGAGTTAATCCGTAGACTCGTCTAAATGAACATAAACCAATAGAAACAGCCAAGCCATGTTAGTGAAAGATAATAAAGACAAACAGTATAAATACATACTTTTAGGGCTTCTGTTGATCCTTGGATTAATTATCTTCAAGCAGATGCGTTTTTACCTCGGTGGTTTTTTGGGAGCTTTCACTTTGTATATCATCCTGCGGAAGCAGATGAAATATTTGGTAGAAAAAAAGAATTTAGCTCGAGGGCTGAGTGCTACACTTATTTTGGTAGAAGCCTTGTTGTTTTTTCTTCTACCAATCACTGGAATAGGCGCATTGGTGGTGGATAAACTGTCAGGAATCAATATTGATGTAGATAGAATAAAATTGTCTGTTGCTCAGTTTTTTTATAATATTGAAGCGTGGCTTGGGGTAGATATAATTAATTTGGATTTCCTATCATTTTTGCCGAAACTGGGGACGGATATAGTTCAAATTCTTGCAATCAACTCGTACTCTTTCATCATCAATCTTTTGGTCATAATTTTTGTGCTTTATTTCATGCTATACAGTTACAAAAACTTTGAAGAAATAGTACGCGAAATCCTTCCATTTACGGAGCAGAATAAAATTACCTTCATTAACGAAACCAAAGCAATTATTAAAGCCAATGCCATTGGAATACCGTTATTAGCCATTATTCAAGGTTTTTTCGCTTACATCGGTTACCTGATATTTGGTGTGCCGAGTGCTATGCTATATGCTATTATTACAGCATTTGCCACCATTCTTCCTGTTGTCGGGACAGCTATTGTGTATGTACCTCTTTCCATAGCTTTTTTGCTTGAAGCAAGATATGGTGCAGCCATAGGCTTGACACTGTATGGTGTTCTTGTAATTGGTAGTGTGGATAATGTAGTTCGTTTTTTACTTCAAAAAAAGCTCGCTGATATTCATCCACTTATTACCGTATTCGGGGTGTTGATTGGATTGCCGATGTTTGGTTTTTGGGGAGTAATTTTTGGACCGCTTATTTTATCGCTTTTTATCCTTTTTTTTAATATGTTTCGGCATGACTATATAGAAGGTTCTACCGCGCAACCTCATATTACTACAGAATTTAAGAAGGTGGATTATAATAAAATTAAGACAATAAAGTTGTCAAAATCGAAAAAGAAGAAACTGAAAAGTCAAAAAGAGACAGACTGAGGGAAAATCGTTAAAAAATTAGTACTTTTGCAATTGATGCATTTAATTTATTCAACATGAAAAAAAACTTACTAAAAAAAATAGAACAACGAAAAGTTGTTGTCGGAGTAGTTGGTTTAGGTTATGTAGGTCTTCCGTTGGCAGTGGAGAAAGCCAAGGCTGGCTTCAAAACCATCGGATTTGACGTGCAGGACAAGAAAGTAGAAATGGTAAATGCAGGGCATAATTACATTGGCGATGTGGTTGACGATGATTTAGCGGTTATTGTTGAAAAAGGGATGCTCTCAGCAACCAACGATTTTAGTTTTATCAAAGATGTTGATTTTGTAGCTATTTGTGTGCCGACACCGCTCGATATTTATCAACAGCCGGACATTAGCTACGTGAAGGCATCTACCGAGGCGATTTCTCAATATTTGAAAAAAGGCACAATGGTTGTGTTGGAATCGACAACCTATCCCGGTACGACGGAAGAACTTGTTCGTCCCATACTTGAAAAAGGTTCAGGGTTGAAGTGTGGAGAAGATTTTTACCTCGGTTTCTCTCCTGAAAGGGTTGATCCAGGAAACTTAATTTATAACACAAAAAATACGCCGAAAGTGGTTGGCGCGATAGGTGGGGATGCACTTGAAGTGATTGCTGCCATGTATCGTGCTGTCCTTGAAAGTGATGTGCATACTGTTTCCAGTCCAGCCATTGCTGAAATGGAAAAAATCCTTGAAAACACTTACCGAAACATCAATATTGGTCTTGTAAATGAATTAGCTATCCTTTGCCACAAAATGAAAATTAACATTTGGGAAGTCATAGAAGCGGCCAAAACGAAACCATACGGTTTTCAAGCATTTTACCCGGGTCCGGGGCTTGGCGGGCATTGCATCCCTTTAGACCCTTATTACTTGTCTTGGAAAGCGCGTGAATATGGCTTCCATACGTCGATGATAGAATCATCCATGATGATTAACGACCAAATGCCGGAATACTGTATGCAGCGGGCGGCAAATATATTGAATCGCTATAAAAAACCGTTGAACGACTCTAATATCTTGGTGCTTGGAGTGGCTTATAAGCAGGATATTGATGATTACAGGGAAAGTCCAGCACTGGTGGTAATTGATATTTTGAAAAAGATGGGAGCTAATGTTAAGTATTTTGATCCCTACGTACAAGAATACAAATACAAAGGCAACAAATATGCAGGTGAAAAAGAATTGACCAAAGAGTTATTGCAGTCGGCGGATTTAGTTATTGTAACTACTTCGCACACCTGTGTGGATTATAACTTTGTACAGCAAAATTCTATTTTTATTTTTGATACTAAAAATGCGATGAAAGAGGTTAAAAACAGAGATAATATTGAATTACTTTAAAATAATTATAGTGTTGAGCTTTAAGAGTTTAGTTTTGAGTCTAAGTGTACAAACTCTCGAAATCTTAAACTTGTTGGAGCTATAAATTTAGGATAATGAAAAAAATATGTGTCATAGGTGGTGGTAGATGGGGGAAAAACCACATCCGAACTCTGTTTCAGATGGGAAATTTAGGAGGAATTGTTGAAACTGATTCTAAAAGACTTGAAGAGTTAGTCAATCAATATCCGGTGGATGGATTTACAAATCTTGATAAGGCATTAGAGAAAGATTTTGATGGATTTACTATTGCGGTTCCAGCACCACTTCATTATGAAGTTGCCAAAAAATTAATTAGCAAAGGAAAAAATGTGCTGGTGGAAAAACCGATGACCTTGTCAACTAAGACTTCGAGAGAGTTGGTAGAATTGGCTGAGCAAAACAACGTTCGCCTGATGGTAGGACACGTATTGCTTTTCCATCCGGCTATCCGAAAAATCAAAGAAGTGATTGATTCAGGAAAAATCGGGCAGCTTTACTACTTGTATTCCACACGCTTGAATTTGGGTACAGTGCGAACAGAGGAGAATGTATTCTGGTCGTTTGCACCGCACGATATTTCTGTTTTGGACTATTTTGTTGGTCATTCGGCTATTCACATTGAGTCGAAAGGGACTAAATTTCTACAAAAAAATGTGTATGATTATACCATGACGCAGTTGACTTATCCCGGAAATGTCCATGCTCATATTTTTGTTTCGTGGTTACACCCGTTTAAGGAGCAACGATTAGTAGTGATTGGGAGCAAGGGGATGATTTCGTTTGACGATTCATCGGTAGAGAAGGAGATTCTTTTCTATGATAAGCGCATTGAGTTTGAGAAAGGAATTCCGATTAAAGTTG
Organism: Bacteroidales bacterium; assembly: GCA_012518275.1. Classification (GTDB taxonomy): domain Bacteria; phylum Bacteroidota; class Bacteroidia; order Bacteroidales; family Paludibacteraceae; genus UPXZ01. The sequence goes on along the minus strand of JAAYSS010000030.1, from coordinate 1,666 downwards.
AAAATCCATCTGAAATTATTGCATACGACAGAAAACTGCCTCTTACAGAAGAGTTGCAGTATTTTGTTGACAACTTAGATAAAAAAATCGAAATTGCCGATGGTGAATCCGGCTATGAAGTAGTAAAAGTACTTGAAAAAGCACAAGAATTGATTGACAAGAATAATGTTGACTAGATACTTGTTTAAAAAATTTATGGTGTTTTAGTCAAAAGATTGTATGCGGAAACTTTTTATAATTACAGGTAAGTTCATTGGTGGTATAATAGATTATTTTTATCCCCCGTTTGAGAAATTTTTTAGCCTGCAATTTTTTCGTTATGGTGTTTCCGGTGTTGCCAATGTGGTTTTCGATTGGGTACTTTATTTTGTAACCTACAATTTTGTAATACAAAAACAGTTAGTTCACCTCGGCTTTGTGACTTTAAGCCCGCACATTGCTTCTTTATTGGTAACATTTCCCATCACGCTTTTTACCGGGTTTTTGCTTCAAAAATACGTTACGTTCACTGATTCAAAAGTGCGTGGTGTTGACCAATTGATGCGTTACATGAGCGTTGTGGGAGCAAATTTATTAATCAATTATTTCGGGTTAAAACTTTTTGTGGATGTGTTGCGGTTTTACCCGACGCCTTCCAAAATGATTATAACAGTTGTCACTGCAATTATTAGCTATGTTTTGCAGAAAAAATTCACTTTTCGGATAAAAGATGAGCCGGAACAGGAATAATTTTTTTTTGATAGTCAAATGGCTGATTATGCTGGCGGCATATGGCTTTTTGATTTACAAGTTAGCCAACATAGAATACTGGACAGAACTGCAAAATACTTTTCGGGGAATAAGTTCTCAGCGATTCCTTTTCTTGATTGCCGTTGTAATGTTAATGCCGATAAACTGGCTATTAGAAGCCAGGAAATGGCAGAAGCTTACCGAAAAATCTGTTTTTATCTCACTTAAAACTTCGATTAAATCAGTACTGGGCGGCCTCAGCACCGGTTACATAACCCCTAATCGGATTGGTGATTTTGCGGGGAGGGTCTTGTTCCTGCCTAAAGAATCCAGACTGACCGGTATAATTCTAAGTATAGTCAATAGCTTGACCCAGAATATCGTAATTACAATTTTTGGGTTGACAGGTGCTGTTGTTTATTTTACACAACACTATGGTACAGGCAATTTCTCTGATTATTTATTGTGGATTGGGATTGGGTTCGGATTAAGTTTACTACTCTATTTTTCGTTTCCGAAATTGGCACAAAAAATAAAAACAGGTACTTTGTCCCTGAAAATCAGGAAAATGTTACAATCCATATCAAGCTTTAAGTTTTGGGATTTGATGGTAGTTATTTTTATTTCAATCATCAGATATTTGGTTTTTTGTACCCAATATTATTTGTTGCTTCAGTTTTTCGGAATAACAGTACCTCTTCATCAAGCACTAATCGCCATTCCAACCATGTATCTGCTAATTACTTTCACGCCATCACTTGCTGCAGCGGAACCTGCAGTAAGAGGATCCTACGCGGTATTAATTCTTAGTGTTTTTTCTTCGAATGAAATAGGTATAATGCTTACCGGAATTTTGATTTGGTTGATTAATTTTGTTGTTCCAATGGTGATTGGTACTATCTTGATTGGAATGATAAAGTCAACTAATTAAAAAACT
>JAAYSS010000029.1 GCA_012518275.1 Bacteroidales bacterium | reverse complement strand
TAGTAGCCGTAAAGGTGGATGTATTACTGATTAAATCCATATCGGGCTGTTTTGTGAAGTCATCATTCACGTATTGAGTAATCATTTTATTACGAACACCCGACATTGCAACGGTTGAATGTAAGTACGTATTGGTTCCGGTAATGATTTTATGACTTAAACCTAAGGTTCCCACGTAGGTATCCCAAGTAAAAGCGATTCGGTCGAAATCTACTTCCCACTTTTCCCGATTTTCTTCTACGTCTTCATTGGCTCGATCGATGCCACCAATTCCCCATAGCGAAAAAGTACCTGCTCTTTTTGTTGGAAAATTGAACTTAAATGATAAGTCTTGATATTTAAATAATTGCTCAGTATCAATAAGTTTTAAGTCGGCTAATAAACCAAATGTTGAATACCTGTAATTAAAGAGATACGATGCATCTGATTTTTTGGAGAGTGGTCCTTCCGAAGCTACATCAATACCCAAAAGACCGATTTGCGTGGTATGCTCATATTTACTTGTGTTACCTGTGCGCAGTTTCATATCAAATACGGCGGCAAGTGCATTACCATATTCCGCCGGAAAAGCTCCGGTATAGAAATCAGAATTAGCCATCATCTGACTACTAAAAAGTGTTACCATTCCCCCACCCGCTACGTTAGCGCCTGCAAAATGATGTGGCGTTGGAATTTCAATTCCTTCTAAACGCCATGCTACTCCCTGCGGTGCGTTACCCCGTACAATAATGGAATTGTCCTGTATGCTGCCTGTTGTAACCCCCGAGAAAGCCGATACCAATCGAGCTGGATCGTCAATACCGCCCGCATAACGACGTGTTTCTTCTACCGAGAACGAACGTGCGCTGATACTTGCCATCGAATTTAAGGGTCTAGATTTGTCAGTGCGAACAACCACTTCTGCCATTTCCGACACTTGCTCTTTCAGCCCGATTTCAAGCACCGTTTCTTTACCGGATGTTACCATTAATTGCGGAATAACAGTGGTTTCATATCCTATATAAGACACATTAATGTCCTGCCGTCCAAGTGGCACCTGTTCAAGGACAAAATCACCGTTTGCATCTGTTGTAGTACCTATTATCGGTGTAACTTGATTTACCACAACGGCTGCACCAATCAATGGTTCGTGCGTTTCCACATCAATTACTTTACCTTTTACTACTTGTCCGGGCGATTGTGCCAAACTAATTGCTGTACTTGCAAAAAAGAAAATCGAAATAACTGTTGAAATAAATTTTTGTCTCATTTTAATTTGTGTTTTGAATTATGATGCAAAGAAAAATCAAATGATCAAACACATCGTCCAAAACGGTCGGAATGGACATAAAAAAAGTACAATCGGGCAGGATTGCACCTTTTTATCAGTTTATACAGGCTAATATTAAAAATCTATGACAAGTTATTCCGCGTTTTCTGCTAAGTATTGACGGGGAGTTTTTCCGGTATATTTCTTGAAAACTTGATTGAAGGATGATTTAGAATTAAATCCTGCATCGAAAGCAATTCCTAACAAATTCATATTTTCATTTTCGGGTGCAGATGCAAGCGCGATAAACTCTTTTACCCGATAAGAATTCACAAAATCGTAGAAATTCTTTTCTTCACATTGATTGATGACTTGCGAAAGATTGTTGGAAGTAACATCCATTTTTTCGGCTAATTCTCCCAATGAAAGCTTAGGCTCCAAAAAGGGTTTTTCTTTCTTCATCAAAACAAGTAGTTTGTCGTGTATCTTTTCGGCATCCGTACGTTTTAAGCCTGATTTCTGATAACTGTCATCTTTTGATTTGGACTCAACAAGGGAATGTTTTAGAGCATTTCTCTCTGTAAATATTCCTTGCTGACGAATTCCGAAAAAGCCAAGCGTAAATATAAAAATAACCATAAAAACGTACGATATCAAGTCAGCATTAAAGCTAAACTCCAAACCAATTCCTTCACTTAAACTAAACGCGATAACCCCGGCAAAGAAAATAATACCTAAACCTATAATTAGCGATTTAAGCCACCCTAAACTGATTTCTTCCTTATAGGCAAAATTATCATCAATAAGTTCTTGATACTTTGTTATTTTTCTATACGATAAAACACTATAAATCAACACAGAAACAATGAATGCAATAAGAGAAATTATGAAAAACAACTGATATGGACTGTTAAAATCTTGACTATCGGTCAAGGCTTTTTGCTCTGCGGATAGGCTAAAAAAAGGAATCATAAAAAGATAAGTAACCACAAACGGAAGGAAATGCATCCAATCTTTCCATCGCCAACGTTGGTCTGACCGAAGGGAAAACACAACATACAAATAAAGCAACGGTCCATATAACAAAGGGAAAGGATGAGCAATCCCCACCAAATGCGGATATTTCACCCAATAACCTAAATAGTGAAGGTAATAACTACTTAGATGAATCGCCATCACCAACATCCATGCACCTAAAATATTATCAGACAGGGATTTATTACGTTTCGTCAGCAGCAACGTTGCCAAAAAAAGAGATAGGAAGATGCCAACGGTGAAGATAGTGTTCATTAAATTAATTATTTTTTTACAATTTAGTATCAAAAAAGCTTAATATATTCCGCACATTTAATGCTTTAACTCCCTTTCCAAAAACTCAAACTTCTTCTGATACAAAAGTCTGCGTGTTTCTTTGCCGAGTATGCTGTGGTTTTTATCGGTGTAAAGATAAAGCTCTGCTTGTTTGCCGGCTTGCATCAAAGCATCAAGGTAGAGATACGTGTTCTGAATATGCACGTTGTCATCGGCTGTGCCATGGATAATCAGCACTTTGCCGTTAAGTTTTTCAGCGTGCTTCAAAGGCGAACCGGCATCGTATCCACCGTTGTTTTCCTTCGGTTGGCACATAAAACGCTCGGTGTAAGCCGTGTTGTACAGTCGCCAATCGGTAACGGGCGCTACAGCAATACCTGCTTTAAATATCTGTTCGCCGGTACTCATGGCATTCAGCGTCATAAATCCGCCATACGACCAGCCCCAAATACCCATGCGGTCTTTATCCACAAAAGATTGTTTACCAAGATATTTTGCCGTTTCCACTTGATCTTTCGTTTCCAGAACGCCGAGTTTCATGTATGTGCATTTCTTAAATTCAGCACCGCGAGCACCTGTACCACGTCCATCGACCGAAGCCACCACATAACCTTTTGATGCTAAATAATACTCCCAACCAACAGCCCACGCATCCTTTACTTGCTGCGAATTTGGACCGCTGTATTGTACCATCAACGTCGGATATTTCGTGTTCGGATTGAAATTTGTCGGCTTCAACATCCATCCGTTCAGCTGAACGCCTTCCGAAGTGGTAAAGGTAAAAAATTCTTTTTTCGGCAAATTCAATGCGTTGAAGTTTGCAAGCAGTTCAGCATTATCTTCCAACGTCCGTAATGCTTCACCTTTGCTATTTCTTACTGTAAAAACATTCGGTTTGCCAAGTGCAGAAGCATTTTCCAAGAAGTAAGCAAAATTACTCGAAAACGAAGCCGAGTGAGTCCCTTTTCCATCCGTCAATCGGGTTTTTATGTTTTTTGCATTCAATGAATAAACATCTCGTTGCAAAGGCGACTGCTCGGTTGACTGGTAGTAAAGTACGCCCTTTGCATCGTCGTAGCCATACACTTTTGTAACTTCAAAATTACCCTTAGTCAATTGTCTATTTAGCGTGCCATTGATGTTATAAAGATAAGCGTGCCGCCAACCGTCGCGCTCGCTCACGAAAGTGAAATACTGCCCGTCGTTTGTAAAATAAATATCATCAATATTCTCGTAATCGATATAGTACTTATCTTTTTCTTGGAATACGAGTTTAGACACCAATGACCTTGGATTCGAAAAAATCATATCTAGTTGATTCTGATTCCTATTCAGCACAAAGACCGCCAATTTTTCTTGTTCTTTCGTCCATTTTATACGGGGAATATAAAAATCCGTACCTTCCACGCCCAAATCGATGGTGCGTACCGATTTATAAAAATCATCATATACACACACGCTTACCTTGGAATTGGACTGACCGGCTTTCGGGTATTTAAAGGATTGAAATGTCGGGTAAAGTGGCAAACCGTCTTGCTCAACAGGACTATCTAAATAGCGTTGCATCTCATATGTAGGCACAGCAGTTTCATCAAATTTCACAAAAGCAAGCAATTTGCTGTCAGGACTAAAAACGAAATAACGAGTTGCAGCAAATTCTTCTTCATAAACCCAATCGGGCGTCCCATTGATGATTTTTCCCCACTCGCCGTCTTTGGTTATAGGGCTTTCCGTACCAAAATCCAATTTGTGAAGATACAAGTTGTTTTCCCGTGCAAAAGCAATGTATCGGCTGTCCGGCGAGAAAAGTGGAACTTCCTGCGGGCCATCTTCTGAAAGGGGTTTCAACTCGTTTCTTTTTACATCAAAAATGTAATATTCAGATGTGAAAGAACGGCGATAACGGAATTTCTGCTCGTTGTAAACCAAAATTTTCTGCTCGTTCGGACTGAATTCGTACCCTTTTATTTGCTCTAACCTATTTAATTTCGTAGTCGATGCATTAAATATAGTATCTATTGCCTTTCCGGTTTTATAACTGTAACGCACTATCAACCGATTATTTTCAAGCAACGTGTAATGCTCACCGTCATTCATCGACTTTATTTCGCTAACGGTTTTAGCACGAAAGTTGCCGTCAGTAATATCGGTCAGCAAATCAGCTGAAATGAATTGATATGAAAAAAGAAGCAAAGAAATGAACAAAAAGCGTTTCATGTTGTCTGAATTTTAAATGCATTTACCACAATTAAAGGCAAGTCAAACTTATTATTTATTAAAATCTACTACAAATTTACCCCAATTTCCTATTATTTCATTTTTTTTACTAAAAAATTTATTTCCATTAACACTTTTGCAGTATCTTTGTATCTATAAATCAAACTTATGAAATCAGATCTTAAAGAAATAATTATTCCTTCATCACAGCAAGCACCTAAATTCAAAATTGGTGTTTGCCTAAGTGGTGGTGGTGCACTGGGTTTTTCACATATTGGTGCATTGCAAGCACTTGAAGATCATTGTATCTATCCTGAAGCCATTTCCGGCTCAAGCATGGGAAGTATTATTGGTGCCCTGTATTGTGCAGGATACACGCCGTCACAAATGCTTCAGTTTATCAAAGAAGGTAAGCTCTACAAAATTACGAACCTTATGCATTTTCAACCTGCATTTTGGAAGGTAGGACTATCAAATCACAGTACTATCCTTAGCTTAATCAAGGATTTTATTCCTAACAACAGTTTCCAAAAGCTGGAAATACCGCTGTACGTCTGCGTAAGTAATCTCACCACTGCCAAATGGGAAATTATTCACAAAAGTAACAAACTGGACATATGGGTTGCTGCTTCATGTAGTATCCCGGGTGTATTTAATGCAATGAAAATCAACGATATGATGTATGTAGATGGCGGTTTATTAAACAACATCCCCACGCAACCACTTCGTGAAACGTGCGAGTACGTCATCGGCGTAGATGTAATTCCACATCTAACACCCAAGAAACCACTCAAATCTCGTGATATCCTTGTAAAGTCGCTTCGAGTAGCACAACATCAAAGTTCACAATCGGGACGTGCATTATGCGATTTTCTGATTGAACCGGAAGCTATTGAGAAATACAATGGGTTCTCGTTTGATGCTTATCAAGATATTTATCAATACGGTTATAGAGCTACGACAAAATTAATTGCTGAAAATCCGACATTAAGTAAACTGGCAAAAAGTGAAAATAAATATTGATATTAGGGATAAAAATAATCGTAATTTTGTAGAATAAATTAACATAAAGTAAAAATATAAACAATGGCATCATCAGGTGAAAAGCATAGTAAATTCAACCGCACATTTTGGAAAATATTTGGTTTTGGCATCGGTCTTGTGGCTTTGCTATTCCTTCTAATCAACATCGGATGGATTGGATATCTGCCTGACATTAAGCAACTTCAAAATCCGATAGATAAATCTGCAACAGAAATTTACTCGTCAGATATGCAGCTTCTCGGGAGGTTTTATAAAGGGCAGGGAAACCGCGTCCCCATCAATTACAACGAAATTGACGAAGATGTTATTGAAGCGTTGATAGCAACGGAAGACGAGCGTTTTTACAGCCATTCCGGAATTGACGTAAAAGCTCTTGGAAGAGCTATCATCGGATTACTTACAGGCTCTGATGCAGGAGGTGCGAGTACCATCACGCAACAACTTGCCAAGCAGCTCTACTCCCCTACTGCCCGAAACCGCTTCCAACGACTTTTCCAAAAACCAAACGAATGGGTAATTGCCGTGAAACTAGAAAAGATGTATTCCAAAGAAGAGATTATCGCCATGTATCTCAATCAGTTTGACTTTTTGTACAATGCTGTAGGAATAAAATCGGCAGCACACGTTTATTTCAACACTACTGCAGATAAACTGAAAATTGAACAAGCTGCTACATTGGTCGGTATGTGTAAAAATCCATCCTACTACAACCCACGAAAATTTGCCGATCGCTCAAAAGGTAGAAGAAATGTCGTTTTAAACCAAATGCGAAAAGCCGGATACATCACCGCTGAACAAAAAGATTCGCTAAGTAATCTTCCATTGAAACTTGATTACCAACGCGTTGATCACAAAGAAGGACTTGCGCCTTACTATCGCGAATACCTGCGAAAAATTCTTACTGCCAGCGAACCTAAACGAAGTCATTATGCTGATTGGCAAAAACAAAATTACGAAGATGACAAATGGGCTTGGGAAAATAATCCGCTTTACGGTTTTTTTGAAAAAAACAGGAAACCTGATGGTTCTAAATATAACATTTATACCGATGGACTAAAAATTTATTCCACCATCGATTCGCGTATGCAGCGCTATGCCGAAGAGGCTGTTAATCAGCATATGCAAGTTTTACAAAAGCAATTCTTCAGAGAAAAAAGGGGCAGAAGTTATGCACCCTTTTCTCGCCATTTAACCGACAAAGAGGTTGAAACCATCATGAACAACAGCATGCGCCAATCAGAGCGCTACCGTAAAATGCGCAATGCTGGTTCGAGCAAAGACGAAATTACGAAATCTTTTAACACGAAAACCGAAATGCGGGTCTTCTCCTACAACGGCTGGGTGGACACGGTAATGACGCCGATGGACTCAATCCGATACAACAAACATTTCTTGCGATGCGGGTTTATGTCCATGGATCCTTCAAACGGGCACGTGAAGGCTTATGTAGGCGGACCTAATTACTCTGCGTTCCAGTACGATATGGTAACACTCGGACGCCGCCAGGTAGGCTCTACGGTAAAACCATACCTTTATACATTAGCCATGGAAGAAGGAATGTCGCCGTGCGATTTAATACTCTGTGCACCTATCACATTACAAACTTCATCAGGTCCCTATACTCCACGAAATGCATCAAGTGCGCGAATTGGTGAAATGGTTTCGCTCCGATGGGGATTAGCCAATTCAAACAACTGGATTTCCGTCCGTCTGCTTACCCATTATACGCCAGAATCTTTAGCTCGTTTGATGCGCTCGTTCGGCATTCGTGGGCAAATTGATCCGGTTGCATCGCTGGCATTAGGACCGGTTGATATTTCTGTATGTGAAATGGTAGATGCTTATACGGCATTTCCATCCAAAGGAATTCGCGTGGAACCACTCTACGTAACTCGAATTGAAGACTCTAACGGGAATATTATCGGAAACTTCACTCCGAAAATGCACGAAATATTCAGCGAAAAAACAGCTTATAAAATGATATACATGTTGCGAAGTGTAATTGATGACGGAACAGGCGGCCGCGTTCGTAGAGTGTACGGGCTGAATATGCCCATGGGTGGTAAAACCGGAACAACTAACGATAACTCCGACGGTTGGTTTATGGGCTTTACCCCGAAATTGGTTTCCGGCGTTTGGGTAGGAGGTGAAGAACGCTCCATCCGATTCGACAGCATGGCGCAGGGACAGGGTGCTTCAATGGCGTTGCCAATTTGGTCGCTTTACATGAAAAAAGTATTGGCAGATCGGTCACTAGGCTATAAGACTACTGATCAATTTGATGTGCCAACTGAATTTAACACAGAAATTGGATGTGATTGATTCGTTTAAGTTTACAGTTAGTTTTTGATGAAAAAATCAATTCACATAACTCTTTTTATTTGGTTTAGTGTATCATCTCTCTTCGGGCAATGGAACACCGACCGTATAACACTTATCGGGCGGAATGCACTTGCCAACGAGGATTATGTGCTTGCTATACAATACTTTAATCAGGTTATTAAAGTAAAACCTTATTTGGCTGAGCCATACATGTTTCGTGCGATTGCCAAAATCAGCCTTGATGACTACGTTGGCGCTGAGCAGGATTGCAATATTGCCATTGAAAGAAGTCCGTTCATTCCGCAAGCGTTTTACACCCGCGGTTTTGCCAGAAAAAAACTGGGGAAATACAAAGATGCGATACAAGATTTCGATAAAGCATTGGAATTCAGTCCTGAAAATACGATTATCGTGATAAATCGGGCCGAAGCAAAAGAACGCAATAAAGATTATGAAGGGGCGATAAAAGACTTGAATTATTTCTCGAAACTCAATCCCAAAGAAAAATCCATTGATTATGAAATCGGTCGAATCCGGCTTTCACAAAATGATACAGTAGCAGCCATAAAGGCATTTGACAAATTTATTGAAGTGGACACGATAAGCCCACTCGGATACAGCGTGCGTGCCCTGCTGAAAATGCAGAAAAAGGATGAAGATGGCGCTTTTTCCGATTACAACGAGGCTATCAAACGGAAGTCGGAATACGAGGGTGACTACATCAACCGAGGGATATTGAATGTAAAACGAAATCGATTCAATCAAGCTTTGAGTGATTACAACGAGGCCATTCGCCTTGATCCGAAAAATATTCTTGCCTACTACAACCGTGGTTTGCTACGTGCCAATTTAGGTGACAACAACAATGCGATCGGTGACTTAGATAAAGTGGTAAATGCTGATTCTACCAACTATGAAGCACGCCTGCAAAAAGCCTATCTGGAACTTCAAGTGGGTGATTTGGCGGCAGCCGAAAAGGATTTTAAAGTAATTTTGAATAAATATCCGTTTTTCGTACCGGCGTATTACGGCATGGCTGAAGCAATTGAAAAATCGGGAAGACGTTCAGAAGCTCAACGAATCAAAGCACTGGCATTCGAAATAGAGACCAATAAAGATTTTTACAAGAAAAAACAAACACTTGTTGCCAAAAACCAAATGGCGCAAAAAATTCAACAAAAAAAAGAAACTCCAAACAAAAACAATTTAACAGACAAATTTTCCACTCAGATTAACACTTCGGCAAAAGAAAACAAGTACGGCGAAGGAATTAGAGGCAATATTCAGGACAATATTTCCAACCTTGAAATTGAAAAGGATTTCGTGCTAACCTATTACCGAAAAACAGATGATTTGAGAAGGACAAACACCTATCATCCGACAATTTCAAGGTACAACAGTAAGCAACTGCTTCTTTCATCGCTCAAAGCGACGAATCGAGAAATAGAACTAGTTCCGGATGTACTTAACAAGCATTTTGAATCGATAAACACGCTTTCGGTTGAAATATCTAAAAACCCTTCAAATGCCGATTTCTATTTTGCAAGAGCAATGGATTTCGCTCTTGTTCAAGATTTTACAAGTGCAATTGACGATTTAAGCAAAGCCGTTTCTATACGCCCTGATTTCACGCTGGCTTATTTTATGCGCGCCAATTTACGAAATAAACTAATCAAGTTCAAACAAACGTCTGTTTCCAATAATTTAACCGAAACAAAATCTGTGACAACTAAACTACCGTTAGACATACGGGAAAGCTATAAAGCTGATTACGAGATGATTATGGCTGATTTGAACAGAACAATCGAACTAGCACCCGATTTTTCATTTGCTTATTTCAACAAAGGAAATCTACTTTATACACTGAAAAACTACAATGAAAGTTTGAAAGCTTACAATAAAGCGATTTCGATTGACCCCGATTTTGCCGAAGCATATTTTAACTGCGGAATTACCAACATTCAACTAAACGATGCATCAAATGCTAACCTGCACCTTAGCAAGGCGGGGGAACTGGGGATTTACCAAGCATACAGCATTTTAAAGACATTGCAGAAGTAAACAGGAATTCAAAAAGCCAGTTATACTCGATATTTCAACTGAAAAATCACACTACTTTTCGAATTTTCACTTCATTTTTCTGACTTTCGACAATGGAATTCTGCGCATTCTTTATCATAAAATGCAATCGATTAAAAATATTGGCTTCACTCATTCCACTGTCGAAATCAAGGAAAAGTAAATTAAGATCTGGATAAATTTCGCGTGTTCGTTTTTCTATTCCTTTGGAAATAACGTGATTAGCAATGCATCCGAATGGTTGTAAACTAACCACATTATTCACACCATTATGTGCAAACTCCCCAAATTCAGCCGGAATCCCCCACCCTTCACCAAACTGAGAATTAAGATTGATGATTTTTGACGCTTCTTGGGCATCTTCGTGAACATTGCTCACCGGAATATAATATGGATAATGGGTTACGCCGGCTTCCATTTTTCGGATGATTTTGTAGGCATACTTCTCAACCCAATCCGTGATGAATTTCGGCACTGAACGTTCATGTACATTTCCTTCTACCCGCGCTTCACGGCTGGCAAATGCATTTAAGAAAAACTTGGAAAGTGGTGGCAACACCGGCTCTACACCTTGTTCTATCAGCCAATTAACTACATTTTTGTGACCGAAATTATTGTATTTTACATAAATTTCTCCCACAATACCAATACGTGGAATATCTGCACGATTATTAATTTTCAGAAATTCATCAGCGGCTTCTTTTACCAACTTGTAAAAACGCTTATCGTCATTGGTGCGCATGACTTCAATCCCCAAATCAATATATTTATCTCTCAAAATTTTTGCAGTACCTTTTTCGTTTTCTCGTGGCGCCGTAGAATAGTAAAATTGTGAAATACAATCGGCATAAACAATGCACGTGAGAACTGATTTGATAACTTTTCGCCATTTTACCTTCATTCCGGGCTGATAATTCAAATTGCCGTTGCTTGTACTTACAGTTACTACAGGAATATCGCCATAACCAGCAGCAATCATCGCTTTTTTTATCAATGCCACGTAGTTCGTAGCACGGCACTGTCCGCCCGTTTGGGAAATTCCAATGGCTATTTCATCACGGTGATATTTCCCGCTTTCAAGCGCTTTTATCATATCGCCCACCACCAGAGTTGCCGGATAGCAAATTTCATTATTGGAATACTTTAGTCCAAACTCTACTGAATGTATATCGCTTGGCGGCAGGTTCTCGTACTTGTAGCCCAGAAGCTCAAGAGCCGGCGGAATGAATGGCGAATACAAATCACCAAACCACGGTCCAATAATGGTTCTGCGCCTATCTTCATTCATAAATGGCGGCGTGTGTACGGCAATTTCTTTTTTGTACTGTTCGCCGTCTTTCTTAAACTTCAAACTCTCAATCAACGAACGTATCCGTAAACGGGTAGAACCCAGATTATTGATATCATCCACTTTGATAATCGTCGCATTCTTTCCGGTACGGTGCATAATATCTTTCACTTCATCTAAAATAAATGCATCGGGTCCACATCCGAAAGAAGTAATTTGTACGTAATTAACATTCGTCGGTGCATCATTTGCTGCCCAAAGTGCTGATTTAAAAATGCGGTTGGTGTATGCCCATTGCATCACACTTTGCACTTCGTCTGTCTGCATATCAAGCTCACGCACAACGTCTTCACTGATTACATCGGCGCCAAAATCGGTAACCATATCAGCTATTTTATGCTGAATTAGTGGATCAATGTGATACGGACGTCCAGCAAGCAAAATGACCAAGCGATTTTCGGAAACGGCATTTGCTAGAATTTCTTTGGAGCGAACTGTTAACGATTTTTCGTAATTTAGTTGAGCTCTTAGGGCTGTTTCAAATGCGCGGTCGATGGTTTTGTTTTTTATTTCCGGTAAAAGTTGATGAATGTATTCCCGACAAGCTTTTTTCATCAATTTTCTATTAGCAAACGTAAACGTCGGCGAATCTAGCGGAACACCAAAATTTTCTTCGGGATCAATTGCACTACGAATTACATCCGAATAAGCCGATACAATTGGGCAGTTGTAGCTGTTCACAGTATCAGTATCTTCCTTTTTTTCATACACCACGAAGGGCATAAAAATCCGATCAACCTGCTTGTCTATCAGATTCAAAACATGCCCGTGAACTAATTTCGCAGGAAAGCAGATATTATCCGCCATCACCGTTCCAATGCCTGTTTCATACTGTTTCATCGTTGATGTGTCGGAGAGTTCCAATCGGATGTTGCAGGCAGAAAACAGAGCATGCCAAAATGGATAATTTTCATACGCACCCAATGCTCGGGGCATTCCAAGAGTCATCAATGGAGCTTTCACGCTCGGTCTGTCAAAAAGCAATGCATATTTTTCAGCATGCTGATTGATTCCTTTCTGGTGTTTATCACCGGAATTCGAGAAAATTTTCTCACACTTATTTCCCGAGTAAAATATGTTGCCATTTTCAAACTTGAAGCGAGTAACGGTGCAATTATTTTCACATCCTTTGCAAACCGATTTCTTCTCGGTATAAGGCTGTGATTTTGCCACGTCTGATAAGGGTCTGGGAGTAGTTTTTTCCATTTTAAAACTTTGCTTAGCATATAATGCCGTACCGTAAGCACCCATTAATTCTGGAAAATCAGTAATCATCACTTCTTTGCCGAGTTCTAATTCCAATGCGCGTATCACGGATAAATTTCGGAACGTACCCCCTTGCACCATAATGTGTTCGCCCAACTCTTTAGTGTCTTTAAGCTTTAACACCTTATTCAAACAGTTTTTTATCACCGAGTAACCCAATCCGGACGAAATATCTGCCGGTAAAGCCCCTTCACGCTGCGCTTGTTTTACCTTTGAATTCATAAACACAGTGCAACGAGTGCCCAAATCGCAAGGATTTTTGGATTGCAAAGCTATCTTAGAAAAATCGGAAACATCAAAATTTAGCGATTTTGCAAATGTTTCGATAAACGAGCCACAACCTGACGAACAAGCTTCGTTGATTTCCAGTCGTTTAATGATTCCATTTTCAATAAAAACGGCTTTCATATCTTGCCCGCCGATGTCCAAAATAAACGAAACATCTTTATTGAAATGATAAGCGCCCATATAGTGCGCAATGGTTTCCACCATTCCTGCATCCAGTTGGAATGCTTTTTTTATCAAATCTTCGCCATAACCCGTTACACAACTGCCCAACACGTTCATCTTTAATCCAGCATCCTGCGTCACATTCAGCAGTTTTTTCAATCCTTTCTCCACGGCATACAGCGAAAGTCCGTTGTTTTTCGTGTAATACCTGAAAAATACGTTCCCATTTTCATCCGTTGCAACAATTTTCGTAGTGGTAGAGCCGCTGTCAATGCCGATAAAACAGTTTGGATTTTGAATTTCACTAATATCAATATAAGGTAATTTGTATTTTTCTTTCGATTTTTTCCAGCTTATTCGCGCTTTTTCATCGCTGAAAAGTGGCTTCAATTTATTGGGAACAAATTTAAAAGTCCGTTTAATCGGTTTTTGAAACAGCGCATCGTATTCCGAAATTAATTTACGCTCATTTTGCGCATCAGCCACAATTGCCGAACCCCATGCCGGAATTACTTCCGAGTTTTCAGAAAGTATAATATCTTCTTCTTGCAAATGATTAACTTTGAGAAATGCTTTCCGAAGTTCGGGAATAAACGTAAGAGGACCACCACAAAGAAAGACTTTAGGATTTAACTCATATCCCCTTGCAAGAGAAGTAATTACTTGCATGCTAACAGCATGAAAAACAGACAAAGCAATATCTTCTTTACATATATTTCTTGCCAATAGGTTTTGTACATCTGTTTTAGAAAAGACACCACATCGAGATGCAATGGGATATATCGTTGTACCATTTTCCGCCAATTGGTTAAACTCATCCATTTCAACATTCAAAAGTGTTGTCATTTGATCAATAAATGAGCCTGTGCCACCCGCACAACTTCCGTTCATTCGTATATCCGGCGATTTTCCTTCCGAGAAAAATATCATCTTACTATCTTCACCACCGATATCAACAAAAGCCTGTACTTCAGGATAATGCACGGCAATCACTTCGCACGAAGCTACCACTTCCTGCACGAACTCTACCCCGCTTCGCTCCGCAATTCCCATTCCGGCAGACCCCGTAATGCACAATTTTGCCGGAAAGTCGCCGATTTTTTCAATCAGCTCTTGCAACATTTTATGAAGCGTTCCCGAAATATCGGCGTAATGACGACAGTATTTTTTGTAAACAATATGATGAGAAGTATCGGTTGCCGTTATTTTTAGCGTGGTCGAGCCGGCATCTATACCGATATTAAGAAAGTTTTCGTTTGTTTTCGAGTTAAAGGAATACATAAATAAATACAAATTAATATACTCTGTATAAATCAATTATCTGTCAGCAATTTTCTTAGAATAAATTTAACGTTCAGGCTGTGATGGTCGTAGTAATCGGCAATTCTCTTTTCATCACCATCGTACAATTCTTTTACTAAAGGCTCGATAATGTGAGGCATAAATAACATCCCGTAAACGATTGTAAGCAGTTCTTCAATAGGCATTTGCATAAAATAATTTACCTGATTGGGCTTAAGAGCACTGCCGAGCAACTGCTTCAAAACTTCAAGATAAGTGTTAATTTTATTACTTTCTTTGATAAATCCAACAATTAATTTCGGATTTCGATTGATTTCTGAAATAACAAAAAAAGGGATATCACTATTGATACGTAAAAAATCAGTATACACATCAACTATGTTTTCGAAACGTTCTATATGGTTTTGGGCTTGCTTGTGTAAAACCAGCTCAAATCTAGGAATTAAGCTGTCAAATATCTGCTCTACAATACTGTAAAACAAATTTTCTTTCGTACGGAAATAATAATTCAGGTTGGTACGGCTTATGCCTGCTCGCTCAGCGATTTCCTGCATTTTAGCCTTTTCAAATCCTTTTTCAATGAATACTTGCTTTGCCGAATGAATTATTTTCACTTCACAGTCCACTAAATTGCTCATTATAAATTAATTAAAAAGACTGACATTTTTGTTTGACATAGACGTCAAAGGTAATCATTTTAATTGGAATAAGAAGGGTAAATTCAAAATAAATTTTGAAAGAATTTAACGAAATAAAAACTCCGAAAATCTTGCGACTTTCGGAGTTTTTTTAATATTCCTTTTAGGAATTTTTATTTCGTTTTATCCATAATAGCGATAAGATCGAGTATTTTGTTTGAATAACCCCACTCGTTATCATACCAACTAACCAGTTTCACGAATTTGTCAGTCAAAGCAATACCTGCTTTTGCATCAAAAATAGAGGTGCGAGGATCGCCGATGAAATCAGAAGAAACAACAGCTTCATCTGTATATCCTAGGATACCTTTCAATTCACCTTCGGAAGCTTCTTTCATTGCATTGCAGATTTCTTCGTAAGTTGCAGGTTTTGCAAGCGTACATGTTAAGTCTACAACAGAAACGTTCAACGTTGGAACGCGGAAAGACATTCCTGTCAATTTTTTGTTTAGTTCAGGAATTACTTTTCCGACGGCTTTTGCAGCACCAGTAGACGAAGGGATAATGTTACCAGAAGCAGCACGTCCGCCTCTCCAGTCTTTAGCCGAAGGTCCGTCAACTGTTTTTTGAGTAGCTGTAGTAGAATGAACGGTTGTCATCAAACCTTCTACCATACCAAATTTATCGTGAATAACTTTAGCCAACGGAGCCAAACAGTTGGTTGTACAAGAAGCGTTTGAAACGATAGCTTCACCTTTGTAAGTATCGGTATTTACACCACAAACAAACATTGGAGTATCGTCTTTTGAAGGTGCAGACATTACAACACGTTTTGCACCAGCTTTGATATGAGCGCCTGCCAATTCTTTTGTCAAGAAAAGACCGGTAGATTCAACCACATATTCTGCATCTACTTCATTCCATTTCAAATTTACAGGATCTTTTTCTGAAGTTACACGGATAGATTTTCCGTTTACAACCAATTTACCGTCTTTTACTTCAACATCGCCTTTAAATTGTCCATGGATTGTGTCATAACGAAGCATATATGCCATGTAATCAACACCAATCAAATCGTTTATACCTACGATTTCAATGTCGTTTCTTTTTTGCGCAGCACGGAACACTAAACGTCCGATGCGTCCAAAACCATTAATACCTACTTTAATCATTTTTCTTATTTTATTATGTTTTAAAAATTAAGTTTTTTAAATTCTGAGCAAAAATACTACTTTTCTCGCTTTATTCAAAGTAAATTTTAAAATAAATTATGGTTATTTCCATTAATTATGTGTATCAAGCTGAATTATTTGATTGGTCATTATCTTTTTCTTTGTTGTAGATTGAATTCAGGTTAAGTATTTTATAAAGCGGACAAAATGTAGTTAAACTCGTTACAGTCAGCAGTAATGCTATTATTAAGCCAATTATTCCAAATATACCAGATAAAATATCTGCGTAAAATAAAATTATTAAGCCCATAGCAAGCAATAAGCGAATCGCTCGGTCAGCTGTACCAATATTCGATTTTAATTTCATAATTTTATGTATTCTTTCTTATAGTAAACAATTTTATTTTTTTTATGTTCATCCCAATAGGTATTTATTTTCATTTTTTCACGATTGAAATTAAATTTATAAAAGAAACATAATAAAATCTTATTTGCATTTTCGGATGACTTTAAATTTTAATTATCTTTTCCCGAAACTTAAGTAGCAGCTATCGGATTCTCTTCACGTTGTGTTGCAACACTCTGCCTTTCCCCCTTTTTTATCACAAAAAAAGTCCTTTACAAATAGGATTTGCAAAGGACTTTTATTAAAAGACGGCAGCTATCTACTCTCCCGCGTTTTGTTGCAGTACCATCGACGTGACCGGGCTTAACTTCTCTGTTCGGAATGGGAAGAGGTGGAACCCCGGTGCTATAACCACC
>JAAYSS010000028.1 GCA_012518275.1 Bacteroidales bacterium | reverse complement strand
GCGGCATTTTGCCCGATACACTTACCACTGATTCGCGGAAATTAAACATTGCCTATTATATTTTGGTGCAGAATCACTATTTTGATTACGCCACTCGTTATGCGCAGAAGCATAACAAAATTGCTTCACCTGATAAGTTTAAGTTGACAGATGCGGAGTACAATGATTTTGTAAAATATCTCATTGAAGAAAAGAAATTTACTTACACCACACAAACGGAAAATTACTACAAACAGTTGTTTGAAGTAGCTAAATACGAGGGGTATGATGAGTTGGCAAAGGCTGAATTTGATGCACTTGAAGCAAAGCTGATACCCGATATTAAGAAAAATCTGCTGGATAATCGGAAGGAAATAGAAGAAATGTTAACCCTTGAAATCATCCAGCGTTATTATTTTCAAAAAGGGCAAGTGCAGTATATGCTGAAAGATGATATTGATACGAAAGTTGCCCTAAAACTGTTGAATGAAGGCTCAAACTACAATAAGATTTTAAAAAAATAGACACCATTCATCCGTCACGGCGGACAACACTATTCACCAAACACCAAGCACTAATCACTATTCACCAATCACCAAAATGGATTACTCAAGAATACCATCGCCTTGCTATGTCCTTGACGAACGGGCTTTCCGTAGGAATTTATCGTTGATAAAATCAGTAGCAGACAGAGCCGAAGTAGAAATTATTCTGGCTTTCAAGGCATTTGCCATGTGGTCGGTTTTCCCTATTGTGCGTGAATATGTGAAAAGCAGTACGGCAAGCTCGTTGGCGGAAGCGCGGTTGGCGTTTGAAGAAATGGGAAGCCCCGCTCACACCTATGGACCGGCATATACCGACGCTGAATTTCCGGAAATAATGAAGCTGAGCAGTTACATCACGTTTAATTCGCTTACGCAATTTGAGAAATTTTACCCGCAAACCATCGGTAAAAACAAATCGTGCGGTTTGCGCGTCAATCCCGAGTTTTCTGTGGTCGAAACCGATTTGTACAATCCCGGAATGCCCGGTTCCAGGCTGGGGGTAGTGGCGGATTTGTTGGGAGAAAAATTGCCCGAAGGGATTGAAGGACTGCACGTTCACACGCTTTGCGAAAATAATTCCTATGATTTGGAAAAATTGTTGGAAGTCATGGAAACGAAATTCGGGAAGTATTTTTCTCAGATAAAATGGCTGAATTTAGGGGGCGGACACCTGATGACGCACGCCGATTATGATGTGGAGCATTTGATTGCCGTTTTGAAAAAATTCAAAGCAAAATATCCGCATTTGCACGTTATTTTGGAACCCGGGAGTGCATTTGCTTGGCAAACGGGGGTTTTGCTTTCCACTGTGCTCGACGTGGTAGAAAATAGGGATATAAAAACCGCGATGCTTGATGTCTCATTTTCGTGCCATATGCCGGATTGCCTCGAAATGCCCTACAAACCGAAAATTACCGGCGCCACCGATGCCGTGGAAGGTAAACCAACTTATCGAATGGGCGGGAATAGTTGTCTATCAGGTGATTATTACGGCGATTGGTCATTTGATAGAGAGTTAAAAGTAGGTGATCGGATTATTTTTGAAGATATGATTCACTACACGATGGTGAAAACTACGATGTTCAACGGGGTTTCACACCCTTCCATCGGCATTTGGACAAAAGAAAATGAATTCAAACTGATACGCCGATTCGGGTATGAAGACTATAAAAACAGAATGTCGTGAGAAAATCACTCGATTTAGCCGATAATTTAATACAATAAATTTGGTGTGTATTGTTTATTGGCTTACTTTTGTAGCTGTTTAGTAAAATAATTGCACGTTATTTGCGGAAGTAAAAATCACAAATTATTTAATAAATATGGGAAAAGTTTTAGTAATTGGCGCCGGAGGCGTGGGAACGGTTGTGGTTCACAAAATGGCACAAAATCCGGAAGTTTTTACGGAAGTGATGCTGGCAAGCCGTACAAAATCCAAATGTGATGCAATTGCTCTTGATGTTAAAGAACGTTATAATTTCGACATCAAAACGGCGCAGGTAGATGCCGACATCGTGTCTGATTTGGTGAAGTTGTTCAATGATTTTCAACCTGAAATCGTAGTGAATGTAGCGTTACCTTACCAAGATTTGACCATTATGGATGCTTGTTTGGAAGCCAAGGTGCATTACTTGGATACCGCCAACTACGAACCGAAAGACGAGGCAAAATTTCAATACAGTTGGCAGTGGGCTTATCACGATCGCTTCAAA
This sequence comes from Bacteroidales bacterium, assembly GCA_012518275.1. Lineage (GTDB taxonomy): Bacteria > Bacteroidota > Bacteroidia > Bacteroidales > Paludibacteraceae > UPXZ01. Next base: position 1,348 of record JAAYSS010000028.1, on the reverse strand, counting down.
AAAGCCGGACTCACAGCCATTCTCGGTTGCGGTTTTGACCCGGGTGTAACCAGCGTGTTCACGGCTTATGCCGCCAAACATCATTTTGATGAGATACAGTATTTAGATATTGTAGATTGTAACGCAGGCGACCACGGGAAACCTTTTGCAACCAATTTCAATCCGGAAATTAACATCCGCGAAGTAACACAGAAAGGAAAATATTGGGAAAACGGAAAATGGATTGAAACAGAACCACATGCCATTCACAAATCGTTGAATTACCCTGAAATTGGTTCAAAAGAATCGTATCTGATTTATCACGAAGAATTGGAATCTTTGGTGAAAAACTTCCCAACCATCAAGCGTGCCCGTTTCTGGATGACTTTCGGGGAAGAGTACTTGACGCACTTGCGTGTAATTCAAAATATAGGGATGGCTCGCATCGACGAGGTAGACTACAATGGATGCAAAATCGTGCCTATCCAATTTCTGAAAGCCGTGCTTCCTAATCCGGGAGAATTAGGCGAAAACTACAAAGGAAAAACTTCCATTGGATGCCGTATCAAAGGTTTTAAAAACGGCAACGTGAAAACATATTATATTTATAACAATTGCAGTCACGAAGCTGCTTATAAGGAGACAGGAACTCAAGCTGTGAGCTACACAACCGGTGTTCCGGCAATGATTGGAGCCATGATGTTCTTGCAAGGCGAATGGAGTACACCGGGTGTATTCAATGTAGAGCAGTTTAATCCGGATCCGTTTATGGAACAGCTTAATAAACAAGGGCTTCCTTGGAAGGAAATGCATGATATTGATTTAGAGTTGTAAGTTTAGTTGTTTATGGTGATTTAATTGTGTGGAAAGGGGCTGTCTCAAAAGGGCAGTCCCTTTTATATTGTTATGCTACTATTTAATAATTGTAATTTTTGATTGACAAGAAATTATTAGAGCTTATTTTTATGAAAAACAGCATATTGCAAACTTTTTGAGTATGTCTTTTTCCCAAAAACCGATATTTCTTTATTGTCTAACCCCTTCAAGTGCAGTATTCTAATTTAAATGCAATAGCGAAAATTGCAAAGTCTGGTAACACCAGAGAAGCATACTCGGGGTATGATTATTTATTGGCTTCATCGCAGAAAAACAATGTGAGCCTGTACCTATATCAAATTAAGTGTCAAACAACTATATCTTTATCTTAATTGTTCAGTGAACTATGTGTTTAGATGTTAAACTTTAATAAAATTGTAATATGTAATTGTAGATAGATAGTTTGAAAAGAATTAAGTTTGCTAGTTATAAATTAAAATATTAAACATGACCTTATGAAAAAAATATTAGTATCCCTATTTCTCGGTTTGGT
>JAAYSS010000027.1 GCA_012518275.1 Bacteroidales bacterium | reverse complement strand
CACTTCCAAATATTGTTCAACAATAACATCGAATTCTAACTCTGTTCCAACTAAATTATTAACAAAAACATATCGAACTTCTATTTCAGAGTCAGAAAGATAGATTTCACCGATATTATTAACACGGAATAGTCTGAAATCTATATCGAATTTATATTCTTCAACAAAGGATTCTATGGCGGTAAAAAGCTCATCCTCAAATTTTACTGCCACATAATTTTTAAATGAACGGCTACTCGCCATATATAATTCCCCCTTTACACCAAATACACATAACATGTGATATTTTCTACATATAAATTATACCATGGATTTATGCTTTTATTAACATTTCATTTGCAATCGTAAATTTTAATTGTAACTACACTTTGTTTTTGATACAATTTTATTAATAAAAGACAATTAAAAAGAGGTGGAATTTATGTCCATCAGTTATAAAAAACTTTGGAAACTATTAATTGATAAGAATATGAAAAAAAAGGATTTGATGGAAGTCTCCGGCATTAGTAGTGCTTCTATAGCTAAGTTAGGGAAAAATGAAAACGTTAATACCGAAACTTTAGTGAAAATATGTACGGCACTGAACTGTGATATTTCGGATATTATGGAAATGGAAATAGAAATTGAAAATAATAATAAATAGTTACGATGCAAATTTCACACTTCTAATAGTATAGCTTTTGTAATTTGATAGTTATTTCAATTGTAATAAAACAAATAGAATAAACAAAATAAATATATTTCAAATGAAATATGAATATTAGATTTATTGGAGGTACTGCAAACAAATGACACCACTAATGAGTTTTTGGCCTAGTGTTTATAAAAAAATCTCCGAGCAAGTTAAATTAATTGAATATCGGAGAACTTTTCCAAAAGAATGTAAAATTGCATATATGTATGTCAGTAAACCGGTAAAAGCAGTTTGTGGAATTTTATATTTTGGAGATAAACATATGCTTTTAGACTGGAAAAAACAATATTCTAATAACTCGGAAATAATAGATAGAATTAACGAATCTTTAGAAAAATATAGATATGGTATGGAAATTAAAGGTTTTCAAAAAATCAAACCGATAACTTTAGATGAATTAAGGGAAAACGTGCTTGGGTTTGTTGCTCCTCAATCGTATTTACTATTAGAAAATAACAAACCTTTAGCAGAGTATCTAGAAAGAAATATAGTTCTTATTGGCGATAAAATTGAAAATGATTTCTCCAATGCCTACCCAGAACATATTTGTAAAAGGTATTAAAAAATGTTAAAAGTTTTTGAAGCTTTTGCCGGATATGGTAGTCAACGTTTAGCTCTAAAAAAAGCTAACATTCCCCATAAAGTTGTTGGTATATCAGAAATAGATGGTGATGCATTGCTGTCCTATGCCGCAATCCATGAAAACTTATTGGAAGAAAGAATGAATGAACTACCTATTACTGAAAATGATATGAGAGAATTTTTAGAAAACATCAATGTTCCACTCCATTACAAAACATTTAAAAACAGAGCGAAAAGTTTGAAAGGACAAAAATTAAAAGACATGTTTATTGCTAATAAATTTAGTAATAACTTCGGTGATATTCGTATTATTAATCCCGATGAATTGCCTGATTTTGATTTTTTTACCTACTCATTTCCTTGCCAAGACATATCTATTGCAGGTAATCAAAATGGATTAGACGCAAACTCAGGTACACGTTCTTCGCTACTTTGGGAATGTTGTAGAATTATAGAAAAAAAGAAACCAAAATATTTAATGATGGAAAACGTAAAAAATCTAATTGGTAAAAATCATATTAAAAACTTTAATGCCTTCTTACTTTACTTAGAAAGTTTGGGATATAAAAATTTTTGTGATGTATTGAATGCACGTAATTATGGAATCCCTCAGAATAGAGAAAGAGTATTTTGTATAAGTATTCTCGATACTGATGCAGAATTTACCTTTCCGCCAACAAAAGAATTATCTATTTACATGAAGGATCTTTTAGAAGATGATGTCCCTGATAATTTTTACTTAAATAACAATCAAGTAACTGATGAACCAATCACCCAAGACTATATTTATTGCTTAGACTCGAATTATTGGAAAGGTACATTTTTAAAAGACTTTCTTGCTAAAAAAAGAAGACAATTAGTTTCGGGACCTATTCGTGATGATGGAAAATATCCCGCAAGACGATTAACTCCAAAAGAAACTTGGCGGTTTATGGGGGTTGATGATTCAGATTTTATAAAAGCTAGTATATTAGTGAGCAACACTAATCTATATAGACAATCGGGCAATAGTATTGTTGTCCCTGTATTGGAGGCAATATTTAAAAATTTATTTAGTGAGGAGAAAAAGTTATGACTAACAAGGAACGAATCATTCAGTTATTTTTTGATAATGTGAAGGGCAGACGACCAGACACAACTGGCTTAAACATTCGTCATGATGGTAGGCAAGGTCACTGGTTAGAACGTCAATTTGGTGTAATTGCAAACGGCAATAACGAAGCAGACTTATTTGGATATGAATTAAAAAATGAAACTAGAAGTAAGACTACTTTTGGTGATTGGTCTGCAAATAGATATATTTTTAAAAGTGGTGAATATGTGCATTGTTTTGATGGAAACACTGCTTCTGAGCGCCAAGATAGTTTTTGCGAAATATTTGGTAAACCAAATCCACTTAAAGGTGGTAGATGCTCTTGGTCTGGAAGCCCATGTCCAACCATTCATGGATATAATGATTTCGGACAGAGGCTGATAATTGATAATAATAAAGATATTGTCGCTTTATATTCTTATAGTGAAGACAGACGCACAAACAAATCACAAATTGTTCCAAATGAATTACAACAAGATAATTTAGAATTAGCCAGATGGTTTGGGGAGCATTCTCCAAGTCCAAAACGAACTGATAAATGTCTTAAAGCCAAATTGGAAGATAAATTTAATGATGCAGGATGGTTTACTTGTAAAAAGGATTCCGAGGGAACTTATCAAAAAATATGTTTTGGAGAACCTATGACTTACGATAATTGGTTGGAATTAGTCGTAGCTGGTATTGTCTTTTTTGATAGCGGAATGTACCAAGGGAACAAACGCCCTTATTCCCAATGGAGAGCCAATAATTCATATTGGGATAGTTTAATTGTTGAGTGTTATGACTAAAGGTGTGGAAAAATACAATGTTTAAGCTAAATAATGAGATTAAAATAACTATCGAGAATATACCACTACCTTGGATTCCAAAAATCGAATTATACTATCCTGATTTACCACAGTTTCCCTTGATTTATATAAACACCTATAATGTTAACAATCAGCGAATAATCGCGTGTCCAGTAGCTGTTAGTTATCAAATAGTGGAAGATTCTTGTAATGCTATATTTACCGTATTGACCAATGTTGAATCAAATGAGCTAAATAATAAAAAAATTAAAGCAGAGTTATCAGAGAGAATTGGACACTCAAAAAAAATATCTAAAGAAGATATCATTGGTTGTTGTAATGGTAATGAGCAATATATTACTCTATTCACGGACCTTTGGGAATACATTCAATTTTCATACGGAGAATACGTTCCCTACGGCAAATTCTATGAAGAAATTTTTTCAATCATTCGTTTTGTCGCTGCTTGGGTTCCTAAAACTGGAAGACAAAGTGAAATGCGAATGCTATATAATTTTATGAGTGCGTTTGGTGAAAGAATTGTAATGCCGAAAAAGTGGGAACATTTGGAGTTTTATATTATTCCGAATTTATATGATATAACAAATAATAATATTTCCGATTTCCCTAAATTCTCAATACTTGAAACTGCAATGAAGAAACTATTTGATAAATACTTTGTTAAAAATATAACAATAGACGAAATTGATTTCAAGGTTATGGATAAGGCTTGGGAGCAAAATAAAAATAATTTTATATCAAATGTTACAGATCCGATGTTTTCAACGGGAATTTTATCAGAATCAGAAAAATTCTATGCTGAAACTTTGGTTGATGCTTTTAATCGCCATGCTTGGAGGGCTGCATTTTTTATAAGTTCCTATATGAATATAAAAAGTGACTATAGCAAATGGACAAAACAATTTTTTGTGAATTTTTATAAAAATGGCAATAAATTAAAAGGTTATTCTGAAAAAGTGATTGCCTGCTTTCTACAACAAGGTTTTCTTAATCCAGAGGTAATACCCATTGACACTTGGATAAAAACTTTCTATGAATTTCCTCTGGGCATTGATACTACTTCCCAGTTTTTCAACGATTTTTCAAACCTTGGTAAATTAGAACGAATTATTTGGCTTTCAAGTCAGTCAAATAAGACCAACATGAAAACATTTTTCGATATACTTTGGTGCCAGCGCTATGGAACATCTGGTAATAAAGAATTAAGAGGTATCAATCCAATTTCTTGTTATAGCTGCCAACTAAAAAATAGTTGCGTCGGGGTTTCAAAAAATAGATTTACTACTGTTAAATTGTTAGACGAATCTAAAGAAGATGATTTATCTTCAATTTTTGGTAGCAATCCGAAATTAACTTATATTTGTGTTGTAAAGAATGGAGTTCCAAAAAGGTGTTACATTAGAAAAAGAAACAACGCAACACTAATAGATGAATTTAGTGGATATCTCTTGACGGCCAAAAACAAGTTGCCAGATAGGTTATTGGATAAAGACATAATATCCTTTAAGGAGTTTGTTTTTTCTGTTAATTAAATCTTTATGAATAAAAATATATCATCCACATCAATACTCAACGTGGATGATATATTTTTTTATAATACTTTGTAATTTTCCAAATAATCTACCATGTTTTTTGCAACGGCATCAATTACATTAATACAAACTGAATTGCCAAACTGTCGATATGCTTGTGAATTAGAAACAGGAATGATAAAGTCCTCAGGAAACCCTTGTAATCTAGCACATTCTCGTGGAGTTAACATTCTAGGGTTTTTGCCATCTTGTTCAATCAATGCTTCACTTCCATCTTTATAGTACCTTGCGCTAATTGTACTCGTATACGGACTTTCTGAATTAAATAGGGAAAAACCAAAACCATTTCCTTTCTTTTTATGTGCTTTTTTTCTTTCTAAGTGACCTTGGAATAATTTATCAGATATTGTAAATCTATCATTTACCTTCTTATCTAAAATTTCCCCAACCTTAATACTATTATCCACAATACCTGTGGGATACTGGAACTCCATATAATTATTTGGGAGATAATCTTTATTGAATCCAACGATAATAATACGCTCTCTATTTTGAGGAACTCCAAAATGATAAGCATTTAATATTTCAGGCTCAGGAACATAATAATTTAGTTCATCTAGAATAGATAGTATGATTTCTAGAGTTCTACCTTTATCATGACCGCGCAACTGCTTTACATTTTCTAACATAAATGCTTTTGGACGTTTTTCTTTCAATATTTTAGCGATATTAAAAAATAACGTTCCCCGTGCATCTTCAAATCCCTTTTTTAGTCCCGCTTGGGAAAATGGCTGACATGGAAAACCTGCCAATAAAATATCATGATTCGGAATATTTTTTTCATCAATTTGGGTTATATCTCCTGCAGGCATTTCGCCATAGTTGATTCTATAAGTTTTCTGAGCGAATTTATCCCACTCTGATGAAAAAACTGTTCGGCCACCATGGCGTTGAAATCCTAACCTGATGCCGCCGATTCCTGCAAATAAATCTATTTGAGTAAATTTATATTTTTCTGATTCTAATGTAACGAAAGGGGGGTCTGTAGGAAAATTTAATATTCTCTTATAAATTTCATCTGGAATTTCCTTTTTATCGGTTTCCCAAAACTTTAATTCTTTTTCTTCTACTAGACCCAAACCAAGTGCATCAGAGAATTCTTTACGAGTAATGTCAAGTTTTTCTCTAATTTTGGTAATTTCTTGTCCCTTTGTTAACTTGATACATACATTAGCGTTCGTCATCTTTACTGTAACTCCTTTTTTGCGGTTCATCTAAACATAATAATTCTGCTATACCACACTCAAAGAGTGAACATAACTTTTCAATAGTTTCATAATTAATTCTAGTCGCTTTATCATTATATAAATTTGAAATCGTAGTCCTAGAAAGTTTAGTTTTCTCATGTACATTCTGTATCGAAAGGCGATGTTGACCCATCAATGTCGATAACCTACAATGTAGCTTCATAGTTCCCTCCTCCTTAACCAATATGTTGTTCATTATAACCTAAATACTGATTACACTCAAGAATAAATCCTTTATATAGCACATTTTAATTCATTCATCTATCCTGTCAATTCCCCTATCAAAAATCCATTCTGTCAACTCAACCCTATTTAAAACCAAATTCTTACTTCATTTTCACACAAATAAAAATAAGATTTCCCAGCTAGGACATTCTCCAAAATCACTGGAAAACCTTATTCTATCATTACTTCAACTCTTCCTATTCATCCACCCTTGACATCAATGCTACCAACTCCACATGCATGGTCCAAGGGAATAGGTCTAATGGTTGGATTTCTATTGGTTGCCAATTGTTTTTTAGTAATTTTAGATCTCTAGCAAGGGTTGCTGGATTGCAAGATACATAGATTAATGTATT
>JAAYSS010000026.1 GCA_012518275.1 Bacteroidales bacterium | reverse complement strand
TGTAAAAGCATCTCGCTTGTCATCTTTCCATCCGCCGGGAAAAGTAAAGCGATGCCCCTGATAATCGCCTGGAATGCCATCCAGCATGATTTCTGTGCCGTAATAAATTTGCGGATAACCCCGACTCGCCACAAGAATAGCCAGCCCCATTTTATATTTTTTCACATCGCCTTTTACCGATGTTGAGTAACGATCAATATCATGATTATCAACAAAATTCATAATCAAATCGGTATTAGGATAAACGAAATCTTGTGCAAAATGGTTGTAAAATTTTGCCGTTCCGGTTTCCCAACCTTCTTTTTCATTGAAAACTTCCGACAGCTTATCTTTCAACACGAAATCCATTACGCTTTGCAGTCGGCTATCAAATCCGTCTTTATTATTGTTACCACTTTGATAATAAGCTATTTCTGCAGGCGTTTTCACCCAGCATTCACCCACCACGTTCATTTTCGGGTACTCATTACGGATTGTTTGGACAAAGTTTGAAGCCACTTGAATATCATTATACGGATATGTATCCACGCGGATTCCGGCAATTTCGGCCCGTTCAATCCAAAAAATGTACGCCTGCGTCAGGTAATCAAAAACGAGTTTATTTGACAAATTAAAATCAGGCTGAGTATTTGAAAACCAACCTTTTGTAAGCCTTTTCAAATCAGCTTCACTACGATGTGGGTCTGTCCAGGCGGTCATCCGATAATTAGACGGAGTAAAACTGTTCCACGTATTGAACCAGTCTTTGGCGGGAATGTCCTGCATCCACCAATGCCCGCTACCGCAATGATTCGGCACAATGTCAATAATCAACTTTATGCCGTACTGTCGGGCAATTTTGGAAAGACGCAAATAATCGTCGTTCGTTCCCAGTCGCGGATCGATTTTGTAATAATCAGAACATGAATAATGGTGGTACGAGTATGCGTCGGCTTTGTTTTCCAGTAATGGCGTAGTCCAAAGTGCCGTGATTCCCAAATCCGCCAAGTACGGAATTTTCTGAATCATCCCTTCAATATCCCCGCCCTGACGAAAATCCAAACTGCTTCGATCGGCACCTTGAACATACCCTTTTACATTATCATTCAGCGGATTTCCATTCACAAAGCGGTCAGGCATAATCAAATATACGTTATCCTTTTCCGAGAAACTTTCCCTGTTTGCTGAATTTGGAATGCGTTCTTTCAGTTCGTATTTCACAATTTTCTTTTTCCTACCGTTTTTCAATTCAATCTTAAAAGTTCCTGCTTTTGCATCTTCAATATTAAGGTATAGAAAAAGATAATTCGGATTGTCCGTTAATTTTTTCTCTGCAATACTCACCCCCGGATTATTTATCGAAACTTCCGAGTTTGCCACATCTTTCCCATAAATCATCACTTGTAATGTGGGATTATTCATACCTGTCCACCAGTAGGTTGGTTCGATTTTAAGTTCCGAATTTTGAGTTCTGAATTTAGACTTTTTATGTAATGTTTTTTGTCCATAAAAATTAAACGTGGATGTAATTATGAGTGCTATCAGGAAAAATACTGTTTTTTTCATTCTTATTTCTCTAAAAAAGTTAAACAACTAAAAACTATATTATCGATAATTTATTGGGTCATCTTTATCTTCCACAATCAGCGTGAGCAAACCGGCTAAAATCATAAATACGCCACCAAGTACGAGCGTGTAGATGGCATGCCCGTTAAATAAATGTTTGGTAATACTGCCTAAAATGGTCGCTGCGAGAATCTGCGGAAGCACGATAAAGAAATTGAAAATTCCCATATAGATTCCCATTTTATTCGCCGGAAGCGAGCCGGTAAGCATCGCGTAAGGCATTGAGAGAATGCTTGCCCAGGCAATTCCAACGCCTACCATGCTGATGATAAGCAAATTTGGATTTTTGAAAACAACCAACGAAATCAGTCCCAGCCCGCCGATGATTAATGCGACTAAATGGGTGTATTTTCGGGAAATATATTTGGCTGAAATGGGTAGCAAGAACGCAACCAGCGCCGCAAAGAAGCTGTACGCTCCAAAAAGTATTCCCACCCAGTTAGCACCTTCGTTATAAAGCGCAGATTTTGTATCGGTTGCACCAAAATGGTACTCGGTAATGGCGGGCGTGGCGTAAATCCACATCGAGAATAGCGCAATCCACGTGAAAAATTGCACTACGGCAAGCTGTCCCATTGTTCGGGGCATATTCATTAGGTCCGTCATTATTTCTGTCAAACCATTTGATTCTCCTTTTTTTCTAAATTGAGAAACCAACAGGAAAAGCACTGAAATTAAAACAAATAATCCACCCAACACATAAATCTGCGCATCCATTTTCAAAAGGAAAACCAATGCAACAATCAGCACTCCAAGAGCTCCAAATAAAATCCCGAATCGATTGAATTTTTCAGGGGATATTTCCTTAGAAAATGCACTTACTTGACTACCCATTTTTTCATCAGAGAAACTTTCTAACACTTCCGGTGGATATTCTTTGGTAGAAAAAATGGTAACCAAGATAGCAGAAATAAACACGATTGCGCCGATGTAAAACGACCAAATTACCGTATCGGGAAGGGCGTTGCTTCCCTGCGGAATATTGGAAACACCAAACCAATTACCCAGCACGTATGGCAAAGCAGAACCGGCTACTGCACCAATTCCAATAAAAAAACTCTGCATTGAAAATCCGAGTGTGCGCTGTTCCGAAGGAAGCATATCGCCGACAAAAGCACGAAAAGGCTCCATGGAAATATTTATAGATGCATCCATAATCCAGAGCATACCTGCCGCCACCCATAAGGCAGGCGAATTAGGCATTAATACCAAGGCTGTTGATGCCAAAATTGCTCCCGTTAGGAAAAACGGTTTTCGTCGGCCAAGTTTATTCCACGTTTTATCACTCCAATGTCCGATAATCGGCTGAACTATTAAACCCGTTACCGGCGCTGCCAACCACAGGATAGGTATACTCCCGATATCAGCTCCAAGACTTTCAAAAATACGGCTTACATTGGCATTTTGTAGTGCAAAACCAAATTGAATGCCCAGAAAACCAAAAGACATATTCCAGATTTGCCAAAAAGTCAATTTAGGTTTCGTGTTCCTTGTTTTGCGTTTCGTGTTTTGGGTTGTTCGAGAACTTGGTTCGTTTTTCATGAATGATTATTTTTTGAATTTAGTTCCTTTTATTTCAGATTGTTTCAAATAATTTATAAATGCACCTAATTTATCCGAAAGGATTAAGCATTCATTTTTTAATATTTTGAATTCTTCCTCAGAAATATATTTGTTGTCAAAAGCTCTATAAGCCTGTGAGCGTATCTCTCCGATTGAACCTTTTGAAATGGACAAAAACTGAATAAATTCTCTATTGCCATCCCTTTTAAAACTTTCTGCAATATTGTCCATAGCTGATCCGCTCGAACTTCTGATTTGGTCTCTTAATGTAAAATCTCTTGAAAAATCATATTTTTGAGTGTATGTTGAAACAGTATTGCATATTTCCCTTGCTTTCTGCCAAACCTCTAAATCCTCAAATCGTTTAATTGTCGCCATAAAATTAAAATATTGATAAACACATCTTGTAAAAACTCGAAACATGGAACTCTAAACTTTGCGCGTTGTCCCCCTTACCATCAGTTTCGTCTTGACAATTCGGTTGGTAAATTGACCGTGTGTAACTCCTTTTATTTTATCAATTAAAAGTTTTGCGGCAGTTTTACCCACTTCGTAGCCGTGCTGTTCCACTGTTGTAAGCATCGGGTCGCAGGCAAGAGCCAAATCTCCCCCCGAAAATCCGCAAATGGAAATATCTTCCGGAACACGTAACCCCGCTTGTTTTATGGCATATAAAATTCCTGTTGCCGTGTGGTCGTTGATAGCAAAAAAAGCATCCGGCGGATTATCCATCGCGAGAACCTTGGGTGTAAGCTCCATAGCTTGTTCACGTGTATCGCACACGAACATTAATTCTTTTTCCACAGGAAGTTTATGTTTTCTTAAAGCATCTAAATAACCGTTTCTTCTGTTTTTTGAAATTTCAAGGTGTGTAGGCGAACAGTAAAATGCAATCCGTTTACAGCCGGTGTGAATCAAGTGCTCCACAGCGGTCATCGCACCGGCATAATCATCCACCACCACACGGTCGGTAATGATACCGATGCAAATGCGATCGTAAAAAACGAGTTGAATGTTATTGTCAAGAATTTTTTGGAAATGTTCATACTTATCGGTCTCTTTTGAAAGACTTGCCAGCACACCGGCAACTCGCGCGTTAATCAATGAATTAGTGATTTTTAATTCCCTCTCATAACTTTCTTTAGAGCGAAAAAGCATCACATTAAAACCTTCGTCGAAAGCTACTTCTTCAACTCCTTTTACAATGGATGAAAAAAAATAATGTACTATTTCCGGAACAATGACTGCAATGGTGTTGTTCTTTCCAAGACGAAGATTAAGTGCCATTATATTGGGTTGATAATTAAGTCGTTTGGCACACTCTTGGACAAGTTTCACAGTCTTTTTGCTGATGTCCGGGTGATTTTTGAGTGCCCTTGAAACTGTTGACGGTGAAATATTTAGTTCCTTCGCTATGTCAACGATTGTAACTTGTTTTTTTGCCATAATTGGATTAGATTTAGATTATTATTTCACGACAGCCTTAAGTAGAAATTTAACACAAACATAAGCTGCACTTTATTAAGCCTTTGCAAATTTATAATTTAATATTTGAAAATAAAACATAAAGTAGAATTAGAATTTTGGTTTAAAATGCAAACGTTTGCGATCCAAATTTAGTATATAGTTACTACAAATCATCAGAATACATAATTAATGTTCTAATTTTGTTCTTACGATTATGCAGATGACAGCTAATCTACAGCAGTTAGTAGTAATTTGCATAATTAATATAGATACAAAAAAAATTAATTAACCTTTAAAAACAGAATTGCATGATGGACGCACAACTTTTCATTAAAATACGGTCTCTTCTGGCCGTAGTGCTAATGCTTGTGATTGGCTTTAGTGCCAATGCACAAAAAAAATCCGTTACAGGGGTAGTACGAGATGCAACCGGCGAAACAATTATCGGTGCTAGTGTCCTTGAAAAAGGGACAACTAACGGCATGATGACAAATATCGACGGGCAGTTCCGTCTCGAAGTTGCCTCAGACGCTACACTTGTGATTAGCTATATTGGCTACAAAACACAAGAAATTTCCGTAGCCGGACAAACGAACTTTTTTATTACATTGGAAGAGGATTCCCAATTGCTGCAAGAAGTGGTAGCAATCGGGTATGGAACTCTTAAAAAAGATGACGCTACAGGGTCTGTAGACTTATTAACTTCTAAGGACATGAATAAAGGTCCGATAGTTACTGCAGACAACTTGATTACCGGTCGTATGGCGGGAGTTCAAGTTGTTCCCAACGGAAATCCAGGAACCGGTTCTCAGATTCGAATTCGCGGTGGAGCATCACTCGACGCGAACAATGACCCGTTGATTGTTGTGGATGGCTTGCCGCTAAAAGATGCTTCCATCACACAAATCAATCCCAACGACATTGAAACTTTCTCTGTACTAAAAGATGCTTCCGCAACCGCTATTTACGGTTCGCGCGCATCAAACGGTGTGATTCTTATTACGACAAAAAAAGGTGGAGAAGGCAAATGGAATTATAATCTTGATTTACAAGGAACAGTAATGACCCTTCCTTGGAAAGTGGAATCGCTTAGCCAGCCTGACTTTATTGAAGCCGTTAAAGCTCGCGGTGAAGCATCCGAAGAGAAATTAGGTTATAACGGTGTGATGTATGATACAAATTGGCAAGATCAAATATTTAGTTCTCAGATCGGAACAAATGCTAACTTTACGGCTCGCGGAAAAATAAGTGATTTTCTGCCTGCACGTTTTACGGTAGGTTATAATAATACGCCGGGATTGTTGATTACATCGGGCTATCAGCGTGCCAACGGAAGCGTTGCACTTAACCCTTCTTTCTTCAACAATACGCTGAAAGTAGAATTTAACGCAAACGGTTCTTATGAAAAATACAACAAAGCCGATGAAGGTACTATCGGAACGGCTGTATTCTTCGATCCGACAAAACCTGTTTATGTAACGGAAGACAAAAAGGCTAATCCAGATGCCAAGTATTTAGGATACTACGAATGGGGAGCTGACTACGAAGACAACGACAAGTATCCTATCAACACACTTGCAGAACGAAATCCCGTGGCAAGACTTATGGAAGTGGATCACACATCCGATGTTTATAAATTTTGGGGAAATGTACAGTTTGATTATTTGATACCTTTTGTTGATGGTTTGAAAGCTGTTCTAAATCTTGGTTTACAAACTGAAAAATGGAACGAAGACTCAAAAACCAACAAAATTGCCGGTACAATTACTTCTGTTGACGGAAAAAATATTCCGATAGGTAGTGAGTGGCACAATAAAGGCAACAATACCAACAAGCTTCTTGATGCTTATTTGAATTATAATAAAACAATTGACTTCTTTAAGATGGATTTAACCGGTGGCTATTCCTATCAAAAATACCAAATTGGGACTGAGCATTATAGCGGCGACTTGCGTCAATTTGAAGCAAATCCTTCTTTAGAAGAAGAATTCAAACATGATTTAATTTACACGCCGAAAGTGCTAATTTCGTTCTTCGGACGTGCAAATCTTTCCTTCTACGAAAAGTATTTATTGACGCTTACACTTAGAAATGACCATTCATCCATGTTTGCCCCAGACAAACGTTCAGGAATTTTCCCGGCGGCAAGTTTTGCATGGCGTATAACGGAAGAAGATTTCTTGAAAGATCAAAGCACGCTATCTAATCTCAAACTTCGTCTCGGTTGGGGTATAACCGGTCAACAAGATTTATATGGCGGTGAAAAAGTAAATATTAACCGTTATTTGCCATTATACGGCTTGGGCACAAGAATAGAAGGGCAATATCCAATTGGTGATACATTTGGTTTCCCTGTTTATCCGCTTGCTTACAATCCTGAATTAACATGGGAAAAAACGACGACCTACAACGTGGGATTGGATTACGGATTTATGAAAAACCGTCTTAACGGAGCCCTTGATTTTTACTACAAAGAATCGAGAGACCTTTTGGCAAGCATTCAAATTCCTGCAGGTGTGAATTTTGCCAACGAAATGTTTCTTAATCGCGGAGCTTTCTCAACAAAAGGAGTTGAGCTAAGTACAAACTACGACATTATTCAAGATAGGAGAAAAGGTGCATTCAATTGGACCGCATCTTATAACATATCTCTCAACCAACTGGAAATTATTGACTACGATACTGAATCAAGTAACGAAAGAACTTATGTATCCGGTGGAGGTGGTGGAATTCCTCTTACAATTTTCCAATTGAATTATGCTCCTTATACTTACCACGTTTATAGACAAGTGTATGACTCTGACGGAACAGCAATTGAAGGCGTGTTTGAAGATTTGAATGCCGACGGAAAAATAGACAGCAAAGACAGGTATTTGTTCCATAAACCAAATCCTGATGTAACCATGGGGTTAGCAACCAACATGTCTTACAAAAACTTTGATCTCTCTATGTCATGGCGAGGAAGTTTCGGCAACTACATTTACAATCAGATGGCCGCCATGCACTCCTATCGTTTAGAGCTTGACCCGTCCGGAACGGTTCTGTACAACATTATTTCTGATAAATATGCTGCTCCTGATGATATTAAACGTATATCAGATGAATGGATTGAAAACGGTTCATTTGTAAAATGGGACAACGCAACACTGGGCTATAACTTTGATAAAATATTTAAAGATGTAAACCTACGTGCATATTTCTCTGTACAAAACATCCTTACTCTAACAAAAGCAAATGTTAAAGATCCGGAAGTATCAGGTGGAGTTGTAAGTAATCTCTATCCACGTCCCCGTACATTCCTCTTGGGATTCAATATTAACTTTTAATTTAAAAAAACATTGACATGAAAAATATATTAAAAATAGCAAAACATACTGCATTTATTGCGTTGTCGGTGATTGCGTTTCATTCTTGTATGGGCGATTTAGATGTAATTCCAGAAGATGAGTCCATAATTACCGATAAGATTTTTCAGGAAAACCCTGGTGCTTACAAACAAAATCTAGCCAAACTATATGCCGGTTTTGCAGTAAGTGGTTCCGGCGATGCCGGTTCTTCCGATATTCAAGGGCTTGATGCCGGTTACGGACAATATATGCGTGCATATTGGGTTATGCAGGAAGCTACTACTGATGAAGCCCTAATTCACTGGGGCGATGCCGGTATTCCGGAATTAGGAACAGCCACATGGAACACAAATAATCAATTTATTCGTGCCATGTATCTGCGTATTGCTTTCCAAACACGTGTAGCAAGCGAATATCTTAACATTACACAAGAAAGTAAACTTGAAGAGCGGGGACAAGTAGATTTAATTCCGGAACTGAAAGTTTATAGAGCTGAAGCTCGATTTATTCGTGCATTCGCTTATTTTCACGCTATCGATTTATTCGGAGCTTTTGGTTTTTTGGATGAAAACACGCCGCTCGGACAACTTCCCGAGTTAAAAACTCGTGCCGAACTGGTAGATTATGTTGAAAGCGAACTGTTAGCGATTATTCCTGATTTGAAAGATGCCCGTACAAATGAGTACGGACGTGTGGATAAGGCTGCCGCTTGGTTCTTGCTTGCCAAACTTTATTTGAACTCACAAGAGTGGGCAGGCAAAGATCGCTCTGCCGATGCACTAAAAATGACTGAAAATATAATCAACGCCGGTTACAAACTGAATTCGCAGTACAATTACTTATTCTTGGCAGATAACGATAAAAACGGTGCTCAGGATGAGTTTATTGCAGTTATTCCGCAAGACGGCATTCACTTACAGGCTTATGGATGTATGACGTTCATTACTCAGGCACAGGTTCTTGGAAGTTATCCGGACAAAGAGCAAAACTTTGGAGTAGGCGGATGGAACGGAATTACAACCCGTCCTGAACTGTATACCAAGTTCGATGTGGCTGATAAACGTGGAATGTTCTTTACTGAAGATCATTCGCTCGACATTATTGAGCTAAGTACAGACACAAAAAATGGTTATGGCGTTACAAAATTCCGCAACGTAACTTCAACAGGCGATGTTGGCAAACATAAAGATTTTGTAGATATTGACTATCCCCTATTCCGTTTGGCTGATGCTTACTTGATGTATGCCGAAGCTCATCTTCGTGGCGGTGGAGGCAACATAACAACAGCTCTGGATTATGTAAACCAGCTGCGCAAACGTGCAGGGCTTAACACACCGATTAAGGAAGGGGATTTAACGCTCGATTTTATTCTTGACGAACGTGCCCGTGAACTTTACTGGGAAGGCTGGCGACGTCAAGACTTGATTCGTTTTGATAAATTTACCGGTAATAAATACAACTGGCAATGGAAAGGCAACACGCAAGCCGGAACAGTTATATCTCATCACTTGAAATTGTTCCCGCTACCAGCAGACCAATTGCAAATGAATAAAAACCTGAAACAAAACGAAGGCTATTAATTGTCTAATGAATAAACTAAATTTACAATGAAAAAAATATTTAATATCATATTGGTGGTTGCTTGCCTGCCCTTTTTCTGGGCTTGCGAAACCGAACGAGACAATCCGGTGGCGCTAACACCCGATTCATTTGTTTTGAATACGCCAAAATATGTTTCCGGAGTTTATGATTTGCAAAACACCGAATCGATTGAGCTTACCACAACTCAACCCGATTACGGATTTACTGCAGCCACGACGTATCGTGTGCAGATTGCTACACAGAAATCATTTGAAAACTTTGTAGAACTTCCAACTCATTTTAATTCGGCAAAGATGGATGTAAGTGCCAAAGAAATAGCCCTTGCATTAGTCGAATTATTAGGCGCTACGGATGAAGCTGATTTTCCGAAAGATGCTTTCCCTGTTTACGTAAGATTATCTGCCGAACTGTCGGATGGAAGTCATAAAGTGCTTTCAAATATTGTTGAATTACCGAGAGTAAAAAGCTACTTTGCGCTTGACCCGATGGTAATGCCTGAAAATATGTACTTAATTGGAAATATTACCGATTGGAGCTGGGATACAGCCACCGAAATGGTTCCGGTTTGGGGTTCGGAAGGTAAATTTTGGGCTGTTCAATACTTAGGAAAATCGGGTGATGATAATGCTCAGTTTAAATTTAACACAACCAAAGAGCGGAATGGTACCGAATTCGGATTTAATCAAGCAACAGTCAGCCAAGAATCAATAACATTAGCTGAACTCAGCGCTAACGATGATGGTAACTTTATTGTCGGAAAACCAGGCTGGTACATCGTAGTAGTAACAACAACCATCAACGGTCGCGATTACGAATACGCGATTGACTTATTTGAACCCCAGGTTTATCTAGTTGGTGACGTAATCGGTGGTGTTTGGGGAGCAGGAGATACAAACCTATTTACCGTTCCTGATATTTCACTGGGCGCTGATGCCGAATTTGTATCACCTACTTTCACGGGTGCATCCACAGACGGCGGCGTACGCGCAAGCATTGTACTTCCGGGACACGAATGGTGGCATACCGAATTCATGGTATTTGGCAATGAACTCATCTACCGTGGAAATGGAGATGACCAAGAGCGTGTGGCTGGTAGTCCAGGACAGAAACTACATATTAATTTTACTAAAAAAACTGGTAAACTTGAATAAAACAACCTTAAAAGAAAACCTTTTTTACAAAAACGGGAAGGGTTTTCTTTTTACTAAATTATAACTCGTATGAAAAAAACATATTTATATTTAACATTGTTTCTTGTGGGATTATTTGTTTCCTGTGCAGACGACGTGGGGCTTGATGTAACACCACCCCAATCCTATCCGCAAGAAACTGCACAAACAGTCGATGGTTTTGCATTTACGCTGAGCGATGCAGTTAAATCGCCTATCGTATTATCAGAAGAAGACCTAACAACTGCAAAAACTTTTGAAGCAATCCTTGCTACAGCAACGCCGACACTGGCTGAAGGTGCAAGCGTTACTTATCAACTTGAAGTATCCGATACGGAAGAATTTACCAATTTCATACCGCTTTCTTCTGCAAGTCAAGAAAACATTGCATCTGTCAATGCAACTGACCTAAACGAAGCGGCGAAAGCTTTGTACGGAAAGGCTCCTAATGCTCGAGAATTATATGTTCGGGTAACGTACTACATTACCGAAGGAACCAGCTCTGTCATGATGCCAAATCCAGTGATCCTTGGTCCGGTTACCGTTACACCCGTAGCTCCTATTATTGAAACTGAATATTATATCGTTGGAAATCTTAACGATTGGGATATTAAGAATTTAGATGCTTTCAAATTCAACCACAGCGGCAAGGATGTTTATGATGACCCCATTTTTACCATTTTGGTAAAAACGATGTTGGATGCTGATGGAAACGGATATTTCAAAATCGTTCCTAAATCGAGTAAAGATGCTGCTGAATGGGATGGAGTAATTGGTAATCCGACAGATGGAAACACCGAAACAACCGGAGAACTTCTGGTTGGCGGTGATGCTATGCGTGTAACCGAACCGGGATGGGTGAAACTCACGCTAAATATGATGGAATACACCTACACGATTGAAGTAATCGGAGAAATGAATCTGACGTTGTACGTACCTGGAGGACATCAAGGATGGGCTCCGGATGCAGCTCCGACATTATACAATCGCAATTTCGACTTTAAATACGATGGATTTGCTTACTTTGCCAATGCCGGTAATGAATTTAAATTTACTTCGCAACCAGATTGGGGCGGCATAAATTATGGAAACGGCGGCGAAGGGATTCTATCAACCGACGGCGGAGCCGGTAATTTAACTGCAACAGATGCGGGCTACTATCAGCTTACAGCTGATTTGTCAGGTTCGCCCTACACATACACGGCTATAAAAACCGATTGGGGTTTGATTGGCGATGCTACAATAAATTCATGGGATAAATCAACTCCAATGACATACGATCCGACAACCAACGTTTGGACTGTTACAACTACATTGAGTGTTGGTGAGTTCAAGTTCCGCGCAAATGATGGATGGGACATCAACTTAGGAGGGGATATGATGAATCTCACTTACGGTGGCGACAACATCAAAGTAACTGAGGCAGGAACATACATAGTAACGCTTGATTTGTCAAATGCAGAAGCTTATAAATGTACAATGGTAAAACAATAAGTTTATCTTTTATAGGAAATGCACGGTAACATTGCCGTGCATTTTTTTTATACTTCAATCTAAAAACGATTTTTAATGAAAAAATTATTTTTAATTTTATTTGTTTGTGCAGCCGTGCAACTGTTTGGTCAATCCACTCATCCCAATCCCCCTGAATGGGCTAAAAACGTAATTTGGTATCAAATTTTTGTCGAAAGATTTAATAACGGCGATAAAACCAACGACCCGACACCCGAATCCACCACCGTAAAAGACATGAAGATATTCCCGCCGAAAGGGTGGCAGGTTTCGCGCTGGACAAGCAACTGGTTCGAACGGCAGCCTTGGGAACAAGATACCACGCAGGGATTTAATTCAGTTATCCAATCGAGACGATACGGAGGCGACTTGCAGGGTGTATTGGACAAGTTGAATTACTTAGAAAAATTAGGCATTACTGCCATTTACTTCAATCCGATAAACGATGCGCCATCGCTTCACAAGTACGACGCCCGCAATTACCACCATATTGACGTCAATTTCGGACCCGACCCCGCAGGCGATATGAAAATCATCGCTTCTGAAAATCCGAATGATCCGGCGACTTGGAAATGGACTTCGGCAGATAAATTGTTTTTGAAATTAGTCGATGAGTTGCACCAGAGGGGTATCCGCGTTATCCTTGACTATTCTTGGAACCACACCGGAACCAACTTCTGGGCTTGGCAGGATATTCTTAAAAATCAAGCAGAATCCCGATACAAAGATTGGTACGAGATTTCGAGTTTCGACAACCCTTTGACACCCGAAAATGAATTCAAATACAACGGATGGGGCGGCTACGGTTACCTTCCGGAATTGCGGAAAGTTGACATCACCACCGAGAGAATCCACGGTCTGCCTTACGAAGGAAATATCCACGAAGGGCCGAAAAAACATATTTTTGATGTTACGAAACGGTGGCTTGCTCCTGACGGTGATGTAACTAAAGGAATTGACGGCTATCGGCTGGATGTGGCAGAGCAAATTGGTATGGGATTTTGGCGCGAGTACAGGAATTACGTAAAAAGCATCAACCCCGAGGCTTATCTCGTTGGCGAAATTTGGTGGGAGAAGTGGCCCCTAAAATTGATGGATCCTGCGCCGTATATGCAAGGCGACGTATTTGATGCCGTGATGTTTTATCAGGTTTACAAACCTGCCCGCGATTTCTTCAACAACACCGAATCGGAAATGGACGCATCACAACTTCACGACAGCCTTGAACTACAATGGAACAACATCCCGGGAAGTAACGAATATGCCATGATGAACGTGGCTGCGTCGCACGACGCACCGCGGCTGCTGACTGATTTTTACAACAAGAATCGGTACAAATTCAAAGCAAACCCGGAAGAAAACCCCGAGTACAAAACTGGTAAAC
This sequence comes from Bacteroidales bacterium, assembly GCA_012518275.1. Taxonomy (GTDB): domain Bacteria; phylum Bacteroidota; class Bacteroidia; order Bacteroidales; family Paludibacteraceae; genus UPXZ01. The sequence continues at coordinate 10,497 of JAAYSS010000026.1, read as the reverse complement.
CCGATAAAGAAACCTACAACAGGCTTCGGCTGTATCTGGTGCACACCTTTACTTCGCTCGGCTCGCCGCATATCTGGAACGGCGATGAAATGGGTATGTGGGGCGCTGACGACCCGAACTGCCGAAAACCGCTGATGTGGAAAGGGATGAAGTTCGAAAAAGAATATCGGAACAACATACAGGAAGGCAAAAAAGAATACGATAAGGTAAAATTCAATAAGAAGCACTTCAAATTTTATCAAAAGCTGATAAAAATACGGAAAGAAAATCCGGTGTTGGCATTGGGTGAATTCAAGTTTTTAGTTTCCGAAGGAAAAAAATTGGCTTACTCAAGAACCAATGAAAACGATGAAATAATCGTGATTTTTAACCTTGAAAACTCAAAAGAAGAATTTAATATCCCGGAAGGAAAATACAAGGATTTACTTACGGGCAAGAAATACAGAAGAACATCCTTGAAGTTAAAGCCGATGAAAGCTTTGATTTTGAAAAAGATGGATTGACAAAACACAAAAAACGCTCTACCGTAAAATGCAGAGCGTTTTTTCGTTAGAGTTATGCTGTAAAAGATTAATATCCGCCTAATTCAGCCACTTTATCCCAGTTCACCACATTCCAAAACGCTTTGGCATATTCGCCGCGCTTATTTTGATATTTTAGGTAGTAAGCGTGTTCCCACACGTCGAGACCTAGTAGCGGCGTGTCGCTGGTACAGTCAGCACACATCAAATAGTTATCTTGATTGGGAGTTGAATTAACTTTTAGCGAGCCGTCGGCTTTTTTCACCAACCAAGCCCATCCCGAACCAAAACGTCCGAGAGCAGCTTTCTCAAATGCTTCTTTGAATGCGTCCACGCTGCCGAAGTTTTTAACTAACGCTTCTTCCAGTTTAGGAGAAATTTTTGTACTCCCAGCAGGAGCAAGCACTTTCCAGAAGAAATCGTGGTTGTAGTGCCCGCCGCCGTTGTTACGAACAGGCGCTTGAATGTCAGCCGGAAGTTTATCCAGATTACTCAATATGTCATCCAATTCCCTTCCTTCATTTTCGGGATGTTTTGCCAAAGCGGCATTCAGGTTGTTCACGTACGTTTGATGATGTGCCGTGTGATGAATTCTCATCGTTTTCTCGTCTATAAACGGCTCCAACGCATTGTAAGCGTATGGTAATTCAGACAATTTAAAGCTCATAATTTTTTCCTTTCTTGTTTTTTTAATTGTTATAAATTATTATTATTGATTTTAATTTAGTAGAAGATTTTTCGTTATTCAATTTTCAAATATTTTATCTTCTTATTCAGTTTGTTTCTAAATAACAGATGAAGTGTTGATTTTGTTTATTCCGAAGTTCTAAAATTTACTAAAAACAATTCTGAAAGTTGTTTTAAATCTATTTTATTTCTTACTTTGTGCTAGAAAAATAATTTTATTTAACAAATTTGATTTATGAAAAAAATATTCGGATTTTTACTGATGGCACTTATCATCGGTTTCACAGCAACATCTTGTAAGTCGAAACAAAAAGTGGTTGAGATTTCCGGTGCCGACATTCCAGCTACTGAAACACAACAGCCTACACAACCCGTTGTTGTAAACCAGGTTGAAAGTAACGAACGCACAATCGACGAAAGCTTTAAACTGGCTGACGGTGAAATGAACAGTGACGCATTTAACCGCAGATACCATGTGGTAGTGGGCAGTTTCAGCGTTCAAAACAACGCAAAAAACCTACAACGCACACTTAACAACGAAGGCAACAACGCAATCATAGTGGTTAATGAAAGGGGTATGTACCGTGTCCTTATTGCATCTTATGATGACTATTCACAAGCACGTAATCGCATCAATCAAATCAGCAACCGATTCCCCGACGCTTGGGTACTTAGGCAAAAATAATTCAATAAATTACTTAACGACTTTGCAAAAACAAAGTCGTTTTACTTTTAAATAAATGTCAATTGTTTATCTTGGATTAGGTACAAATCTTGGCGATAAGAAACAAAATCTGAATCGTGCAGTACAACAGATTAGTTTGGAAGTTGGGCGCGTGCTAAACGTTTCGTCCATTTACCAGTCTAAACCGTGGGGATTTGATTCTGAAAATGACTTTTTGAATGCAGTTCTGGTGGTTCAAACAGAACTTGCACCGTTGGATTTGCTGGAAAAAACGCAACAAATAGAACGTAAACTTGGACGACTTAGTAAAATAAAAAAAGGCTATTCGGATCGCTTGATTGATATTGACATCTTGCTATATGATAATCAAGTAATCAACTTACCGCAACTCATCATACCGCACAAGCTGCTACACAAAAGAGATTTCGTTCTGATGCCGCTTGCCGAGCTTGCGCCGAAACTGGTGCATCCGGTTTTGGAAAAGACCATGAAAGAGTTGTCAGAACAAGTTGTCAATACCACAACCATCCTGAAAGACGATGAGCGAAAAAAGGAAAGTTCGGATTAATTCTCATCATTTTGATGAAATTCATCGAGTAAACTTTTGGCTTGTTCCAAATCTTTTTCAAAAACCAGCACTTCGATACCGCGCTCTTTATCGTCAAAAATCGGGAAAACTCCTACTATCGTGCCATCGTTGAGCATACAGTCGATACCGTTATTTCTGAGCACGTCCATATCGACTTCTGCTTCAATCATCGAGCCGTAGAATTTTAGAGAAACAACTTTTTCGTTTTCCATAATTTTAGATTTAAAATATCGTTTATTTCTACTACTATAACGTTAATCGCTAATTATTTGTTTTACAAAACAGCATCAATTTATGTCGCAATTTTCACCTATAAAGATAAAACTCAAAACCATCCGCCGTAAAACGGTACTGCTTTTGCTTTTTCCACCGCTCATCGGTTTGATTTGGCTCTTCCGGATGCTTCCTATCCACTGGGTAAGAAGTTTTGCCAATTTTGTGGGAAAATACTTTTTCAAGTATGCCAAAAAATCCCGTGAATGGGCGCTTGAAAACTTGGCAAAAATCTATGACGGAGAGCTTTCTCGAAACGAACAGGAACAAATCGCGAAAGCTGTATTTACAGAAGTCATTAAAGGTTTTTTTGATTACATGGCTTATTCGCACGTCAAAGACAAGAAAAAATATTTCAAGTTGATAGAAGTGGTTGGTGAAGAACATCTTAGCGATGCCTACAATCGGGGCAAAGGCGTAATCTGTCTAATTCCGCATATGAGCTCGTGGGAGTTTGCTGCCATCACGCCGCCGATGTTGGGTTACGAAACTTCTGCCGCCAGCCAGTCGATGAAGATGGTGTTGCTCGAAAAGCTGATGGTGAAATTCCGAGGACGTCGAGGAATGAAAAACATCACACGACAAGGCTCATATCAGGCTCTTGTAAAGGCACTTAATAAAGGTGAGTGCCTAATTTTGATGACTGACCAAGATACGAGGGTGAAAGGCGTTTTTGTCGATTTTCTTGGCTATCGGGCCTATACTCCGCTTGGCGCTTCAAGGCTTATTGCCGATACGGGTGCAGCCCTTGTCCCTATGGCGATGGTGCGCAAAGAGGATGGGAACTATCGCTTTGAAATTCATCCGGAGATTAAACCCATTGAAACAGGAAATAAAAAAAATGACTTGATTGAAAACACTATAAATCAAAATAAATTTTACTCTGAAATAATCCGAAAGTATCCTGAACAGTGGGTTTGGATGCATCGCCGCTGGAAGACAACACCTGAATCGCTGGCAGCAACTTTGAAAGCAAGAGCAGCTGCAAAACAAAAGAAATAAGTATTTTTTGCTAACTTTGCAACGTAAAACTTTAGCGATGATTGATAACCAAATCCTATATTCTAACAACGTAATTGATTTTACTACGGTAGCCGCAGAAACCTGTGTCTATTTGGAACGCGCCGCAGAATACAGCAAGCAGAATTTCATTTCCAGAGGGGTGAAACTGTTGTCTCTACTTTATTTAAAAACCACTCTGTTAGATGATTTAAACACCGAATCCGAAGGGTTTTTAGAGCGGTTTGTTACTGAGACAGATTACCTGTATATAAAAAATCAGGTAGAGCAACTTTTGGGTGCAGACGACAGTTTTTTGGAAGTTTTTCACCCCGATATGCCCTATAGCGATACGCCGATTGCTGCATTTATTTCTGAGAATCTCGCCGATATTTATCAAGAATTAAAAGATTTTATCGAAAATTTTCAGATTGGGGAAGCCGAAATTATGATCTCTGCATTAATTGCTTGCGTAGAAGCTTTTGCTGAACATTGGGGACAGAAATTGCTAAATGCACTGCGAGCATTGCACAATCTTCGTTTTGGAGAGAACTTTGACAATGAAGATTTCGATAAAAGGCTCGACTCGAGTGAATATCGAAGGATAGATAGGGATCAATTTCTTAATTTTCAAACTGATGAGGAGTAAGTATAAGTAAATGTTTCAACCGAAAATTTCAAAAAAAGAAGTAAACCAACTGCCTATCGAAGAGTTTTCAGGCAAGATACAATTGATAGATTCTCTCGATAAATTGGACAACGCACTCAAAATAATAAATCGGCAGTCCATAGTCGGACTCGATACAGAGACAAGACCATCCTTTAAGCGAGGCATAGTGTATAAAGTCTCTCTATTGCAAGTAGCCACGCTCAATGAGTGCTTTTTGTTTCGATTGAATAAAATCGGTTTCCCCGAAAAATTAAGCAATTTCCTTTCCAACGAAAAAATAACCAAAGTAGGACTAGCTCTTCGTGACGATCTGAACGGACTTTTCAAACAGCAAAACTTCAAACCAAAAGGCTTTGTGGATATTCAAAACGAGGCAAAGAACTATGGAATCCTTGAGCTAAGTTTGCAGAAAATTTACGCTATTATTTTTGGGAAAAAAATATCTAAATCGCAACGACTGACCAATTGGGAGAACAACAAACTTACACCGCAACAACAAGTTTACGCCGCCACAGATGCTTGGGCTACGCTTCGGATTTATCTGCATCTTTTGCAGCAGAAAAAACTCACCAAAACTGAAGTGCAAAATTTGATTGTAGAGAATGATGCAGAAAACAGTTTTCCAAACTATTCTACCAAACATTAAGCTTTTTATCAAAAGACAACAAACACAATGATTACCATAACATTAAAACCAAAAAAAGAAAAGAGTTTACTCCGATTTCATCCTTGGGTATTTTCAGGAGCTATTCAGAAAATGGATAAGAAACCTGCTGAAGGTGATGTGGTAAAAGTGGTGAGCAGTCGAGGTGATTTTCTAGGGGTGGGACATTATCAAATCGGTAGTATTGCTGTACGAATTCTTAGTTTCAAAGATGAGCCGATTGATACTCACTTTTGGATGAGACGGATAAACGACGCTTACCAAATGCGAAAGATGCTTGGGCTGATAAACTTGCCGCAAAACAATATGTATCGACTGATTCATGGCGAAGGCGATTATCTTCCCGGGCTAATTGTGGATATATATGACGACACAGCTGTAATGCAAGCACACTCCGTAGGTATGCACCTGATACGTAATGTATTGGCAGAAATAATTGTAAAAGTTGTTCCCGAAATTAAAAATGTGTATTCAAAATCAGAAACGACACTTCCTTACTATGCGCCGATAGAAAAAGAAGACGGTTATATTATTGGAAAAAAATCTGATACATTCATGGCTGTTGAAAACGGACTACAGTTTGAAGTAGATTGGCTAAAAGGACAAAAGACAGGCTTCTTTGTGGACCAACGTGAGAACCGCAAGCTGCTTGAAAAGTATGCAAAAGATCGGTCGGTGCTGAATATGTTCTGTTATACCGGTGGATTTTCAGCATATGCGTTGCGTGGTGGAGCCAAATTGGTACATTCTGTGGACAGTTCGGCCATAGCCATTGAATCCACAGACCGAAACGTGAGAACTAATTTTCCTAATGCATCAAACCATCAATCTTTTGCGGAAGATGCTTTCAAGTTTTTAGACTCCTGCACGGGAGAGTATGACATGATTATACTTGACCCGCCTGCCTTTGCCAGACATAAGAATGCAATAAGAAACGCACTGAAAGGTTATCAACGGTTGAATGAAAAAGCGATACAGATTATCCAGCCAAACAGTTTGCTGTTTACTTTTTCTTGCTCACAGGCTATTTCCAAAGATCAATTTCGCTTGGCGATATTTAGTGCAGCGGCTGATGCCGGACGGGATGTACGCATACTCCACCAACTTACTCAGCCCGCAGATCACCCCATCAATATCTATCATCCAGAAGGGGAATACCTGAAAGGCTTAGTTCTATTTGTAGAATAAAAGAAATGAGTAAATGTTTTCTAACAACCGACATATTCTCCATTTCTCCACTCATTTTTAATTATTTAAATATAATTAACTTAAATGTGGCGTTTTCTTTTTGCTTTATAAAAATGAATGCATAAATTTGCAACTCACATTGAACTAAAAAAAGTATAAACCTTTAAATTTTAATTGCCTATTGCCATAAAGTTACTTGATAAACCCCAAAAATTTAAGTAATGAAAAATTTAATTCAACTAACCGACAAGGAGTTGGTACAGTTGTTTGTAGATGGCAATAATGAAGCATTTGAAGTTTTGCTCAATAAGTACAAATCGAAAGTTTATACTTACATCTTCCTAATTGTACGCAACAAAGAACTTACAGAAGACATCTTCCAAGAAACCTTTATTAAAGTAATTACTAACATACGACAAGGTCGATATGTAGACTCTGGTCGTTTCTTAGGCTGGGTCAATCGTATTGCCCATAATTTAGTTATAGACCATTTCCGGAAGAAGAAAAATGAGAATACTTTTTCTACTGACGGGCTGGAATATGATTATGTCAACAACTCCGAACACATTGTGAAAAGTGTGGAAGACGTTATCTCCAACGAGCAAGTGCTTCGTGATGTAGTGCATATGATTGATTTTCTGCCAGATGCACAGAAAAAAGTAGTTAAAATGCGCTATTTTGAAGAATTGAGCTTCAAAGAAATTGCTGAGCGTACCGACGTAAGCATTAATACTGCACTTGGGCGAATGCGATATGCACTAATGAACATGCGCAAGATAGCTGCGGAAAAAAACATCTATTTAGAACTAAAATAGCAGTAAATAACTTGCATAACCATCTGCTATCCCTTATCTGAAAAAAATTCAGACAAGTTATACTATTTCCATAAAGCATACGTTTGATATTAAAACAAACATTAAAAAGTATGCTTATGGAAAAAAATTCTACTCCTGTTAAAACAACATTTACAAACAAATTAGAATCTACGGAGCTTTCGGAAATGAACCCGAGTCAAAAAACATTAAAAAACATTTTGCAGTTTGCTGCTGCATATCGGGTTGAAAAAGTGCCGAAAGATAGGTACATTGAGTATTTTTTAAATTAGCAATGAATTAAAGAGCGTCTCAGCAGAGTCGCTCTTTTTTGTATTAAAAAAATTATCCTAAGAATAAAAATTTTGAAAGCTCTTGATAACTCCCACCCTAATACTTACTTATCATCAAGGAACATCTGAAAAACTTTTGTGACAATTATAAGAAATCACTATTTTTGTAACAGTAAAAACTAAACTCTTCTAAACTATGAAAACCGTAATTCTCACTTCGTGTAATAATTCCGTGGAAGCGGAATTTATACGTGGCAACCTAGCAAATGAAGGCATAGAAAGCTTCGTATCCAACGAAAATTATACTTCGCTCTTCCCGAATATGAACGGTGCTATGGGCAGCGGCATTCAAATTTTTGTGAACGAAGCAGACGCCGAGCGGGCAATAAAAATCATTAACGGCAACGACTGGAGCGTGCACTGCACTTCCTGCGATTCAGCTGATGTAAATCAGATAGTCTGCAAAAACCTATTGAAATCAGCGCTAATACTGATTTGGAGCCTTTTTATTTCAGGTACTTCCTTCGGAAATGTAAAAGCGAAGTACCACTGCAATGCGTGTGGAGCAGATTTTGAGATGTAAAATTTTCTTTATATCAATCTTTCTCTAAAAGTCGTTCCATCGCTCGTTTTGTTTCATCTTTATTGGGGCGCAGGTGAGCGCCAAAATCTACCATAACACTTTCTTTGTCGAAAAGAGCGTAAAAAGGGATTCTATTAGTTTTCAAGCAATCCAATTCCATAGAGCGTTTAATCTCTGAAAGCCCCTAAATTTCAAACGTTTGCACCAATACTACAAGCTTTTCATAACAAGATTCATCAATTCATCAGACATTATTGATTATTTTTGCGTTGTTATTAAGTATTCATCCAAAATAAGATTACTAAATACTCTCTTTCAAATCAAATTTTTAAATTGATTTTTTACAAACTTTTGAAAAACATGAACTAACTATTAAAAAATTTTATGATTATGAAAAAAAAAGCATTCTTATTACTGCAGCTTTTGCTGATTCTGGGTTCCTATTTCACGGCAATTGGTCAAAACTTTAACAGAACTGATTTTCGTGATGAAACCATCTATTTTGTAATGACCACCCGCTTTTACGATGGTGACCCCAGCAACAACGTTCACTGTTGGGACGGCAAAAGTCTCAATCAAGGCGACCCTGCGTGGCGCGGAGATTTTAAAGGACTGATAGAAAAGCTGGATTACATCAAGGCTCTCGGTTTTACAGCCATTTGGATTACACCAGTTGTAGAAAATGCTAGTGGCTACGACTATCACGGCTACCATGCTATGAACTTTAAAAAAGTGGATCCACGTTACGAATCGGAAGATGTTCTATTTCAAGACTTGATTAATGAAGTTCATGCACGCGATATGAAAATTGTGCTGGATGTTGTTTTTAATCATACAGGGAATTTTGGAGAAGCCTTTCTTTCGCCCATGTTTGAAAAAGATTACACGGCTGATCTGGCTGATATCGAAGCTAGTATGATTAAGATCCCTGGCAGGCTACCTGAAAACTACGACCAACTTACACCTGGACAGCAATACCAAGCACGCTTAGCTCTTATGAAAAACACCGATGGGCAAAACCACGATAAAAATAATCACTATCACCACTTCGGAAACTTTAACTGGGACGATATCACCTCACAGTGGGCGCAAATAGCTGGTGATTGCGTGGATTTAAACACCGAGAATCCAATTGTGTACAACTACATAGTTGAGGCTTACTCACAATTTATAAGAATGGGTGTGGATGGGTTCCGAATTGACACAGGACGTCACATTTCCAGATTGGTTTTCAACAAAGTGTTTAACCCTGCTTTTTTAGATGTAGCAAAATCAGTTGGGAAAGATAACTTTTTTATGTTCGGCGAAATTTGTACACGCGATCGGAACTACTGGTACAGAAATACTCCTCCCATGTCTACCCCTTTCTATACATGGAAAGACTCTAAAGACTATGCGTGGAGCGATGATGAAACAGAATATAAAAATACGCCCATATTTGAAGATAGTGGTTTCCCTTTTGCCAACCAGATATCGTGCATTGCCAATTACAATGACAACCTCGATGAAGGAGGTCAGCCTAGTTCCAACAATGCATTCCTTAATGGAAACGATTATCATACACCTGACTATTCTATGCACTCAGGCATGAATGTAATTGACTTTCCCATGCACTGGAATTTTGAAAATGCCAATAATGCATTTGGTATTGCCACAAGTGGAGATCATGCATACAACGATGCTACTTTTAATGTGGTATACGTGGACTCACACGATTACGCACCCGATGGAGCTCCTGAAGGTGAACGCTTTGCTCAGCCGCAAAGCACTTGGGCAGAGAATCTCTCTTTAATGTACACTTTTAGAGGAATTCCTTGTTTATACTATGGTAGCGAAATTGAATTCAAAAAAGGGAAACCCATCGACAGAGGACCAACCATCCCTCTGCGTGAATCAGGGCGTGCCTATTTTGGAGGTTACATAGAAGGAGATATTACGGTAAATGATTTTGCAGATTATACCAACGCAACTGGCAACATGGCCGTATCGCTGAAGCACCCACTCTCATTGCACATTCAGCGTTTGAGCCAAATAAGAATGGCAGTTCCTGCACTTCGTAAAGGACAATACTCAACAGCCGACATAAGCACATCGGGTATTGCATTTAAAAGAAGATATGTGGACGATTCCACCGACAGTTATGCGCTAATTGCCATCTCAGAAAGTGCAACTTTCAACAATATCCTGAATGGAACCTATACTGATGTTGTTACGGGAGATGTAAAAACCGTGAGCAACAACTCACTGAGCGTTTCTCTTTCTGGCAAAGGAAATATTAGAGTATATGTATTAAGCACATCGAAGACTCCAGCTCCAGGGAAAGTAGGAAAAGATGGCAAGTATATCTACGCATCTTCACCTGTTGAATCGAATCCTGGAAGTTATCCAAACGAGACAGAACCACTGCTTGAAGAGGTTGACAATCCAGTTACACCTGGCGAAACCACAGACCCAATTCTTCTTCCAGGCGAGCAGGCTATTTTCTTCGAAAAAGGCAATGGCTGGGGAAGCTCTGTAAACGCATACATATACT
>JAAYSS010000025.1 GCA_012518275.1 Bacteroidales bacterium | reverse complement strand
TTAATTTTTTACAAAAGTACGTTTTTTCAGTGACATAATTAAAAAACTTCTATTTCGACCTATCTAATTATTAATAAAATAGGTACAGAATTTGTATATTTATAATTTAGCAATAAAAATAATTTAACTATGAAAAAAATACATTATCTGTTCATTTTGAGTTTGATACTCGTATTTATAGCATCGTGCGGAACGCAGAAATCAGCTACAGAGCTTGCAGAAGAAAGACGTATGTTGATTGAAAAAATAGAAAATCAACAATTCAAATTTATTGCCAATTACGTTATTCCTATGGGAAATTTTCGTTCCCGTTATTTGACATCATCTTACGATGTGAAAGTAACAAAAGATACGATTTATTCACATTTGCCATATTTCGGGGTAGCTTATGAAGCGCCTTGGAATCCATCAGAATCGCCGTTAGTTTTTAATAGTTTAGATTTTGACTATTCCGTTTCACAAGGCAATCGTCGTGGAAGATGGGATGTAACGATAAAAATGAATGACAGATTTCGTCCAATAATGTATATTTTTTCCATTTTCGAAAATGGAAAAGCAGATTTGGTTGTTTGGGATGCATCTCGCCAAACGATTTCTTTTCGTGGGGAAATAGAAATTAATCCATAAATCATCCCAAATTTAGTCGGTTAAGCAACTTATAATAAATTTCAATTGCTTTTTCTATTTCTTTTATTTTAATAAATTCATTTGCAGTATGCGAGCGAGAAGATTTTCCGGGACCTATTTTTACACTTGGAAATGGCATCAAGGCTTGGTCGGAAAGGGTAGGGGATCCAAAAACTTTTCTACCCATTCTTTTTGCTTGCGTGATAATCGGGTGATCGAGCGGTGTGGCGGAGGAACTTAAACGAGTAGAGCGCGGAACAACATCACATTTTACATTTTTTTTGATTTCTTCCAAAATTTCTTCATTGGAATAGAGTTCGTTGCTACGTATATCCACCACAAAGTTACATTTATCAGGCACAACGTTATGCTGCGTTCCGGCATTGATTTGAGTAACTGACATTTTTACTTCGCCAAGAAAATCCGAAACTTTTTCAAAGTGAAAGTCTTTGAACCACTCAATATCTCTTAAAGCTTTGTAAATGGCATTTTTACCTTTGTTACGAGCAGCATGGCCTGCTTTTCCGTGCGTAGTGCAGTCAAGTACCATGAGCCCTTTTTCGGCAACAGCAAGGTGCATTTTAGTAGGTTCACCCACAACAGCAAAATCTATTTTAGGTAGTTCGTTCAGTAACAATTCAACTCCATCTTTCCCCGAAATTTCTTCTTCGGCTGTAGCTGAAAAAATCAAATTGTATCTCTGATTTTCCTTTGAAAGTAAGAAAAAAGTTTGTAGCAGCGAAACTACCGAAGCGCCGGCGTCGTTACTGCCCAGACCGTAGAGTTTCTCATCAATTTCCGTAGGAGTGAAGGGATCGTATGTCCATTTTGATGTGGGTTTTACGGTGTCAATATGTGAGTTAAGGAGCAAAGTGGGTTTAGAAGCATCAAATCCGCTCGCAATTGTCCATACGTTATTTTTAAGGCGTGAAGCTATATAGCCGTTTACTTCGATGTATTTCTCGATTAAATCGGCACATAATTTTTCTTCCCTGCTGAACGAAGGAATGGAAATCATTTTTTTCAGTAATGAAACGGCTTCAAACGAAGGATTTGCAAACATAAAATTGAGTTATTTTTTTCTATTCTTCTAATATAGTAGTTCCTAAATTTTTCTCCTTAATCAAATCTGCTCGTGTAATTACTACTGCTTTCACACCTGCTTTCAGTGCGTCAAAAGAATTTTCTATTTTTGGTATCATTCCGCCGGAAATAATACCTTCGGCAACAAGCTTTTGGAACGAATCGGGATTGATGTGTTTGATAACACTATTTTCGTCGTTTTCATCGGCTAAAACTCCCTTTTTTTCAAAGCAAAAAACCAGCGTTACGTCAAAAAACTCCGCTAACGCTTTTGATGCTTCTCCGGCAATAGTATCGGCATTGGTATTGAGCAGATTCCCTTTTTTGTCGTGCGTGAGCGGTGCGAGAACGGGTGTGATGCCTTTTTGGATTAAATCGGCAAGAATAGCACCGTTTACTTCTTTCACATCACCTACAAAGCCGTAATCAACTTCTTTCACAGGGCGTTTTTCACTCCGCATATAATTTAAGTCGGCACCGGTCAATCCTAAAGCATTCACTCCCAATGCTTGCAAACCGGTTACGATATTTTTATTAATCAATCCGCCATATACCATAGTTACGATTTGAAGCATATTTCGGTCGGTAATTCGGCGTCCGTTCACCATTTGAGTTTCGATGTCGAGCTGTTCAGCTAGTGCCGTAGCTGAACGTCCGCCACCGTGTACAAGTACTTTGTAGCCTTCTATTTCGGAAAAATCAGCAAGTAACTGCTTTAAGTTATTCGGATTTTCTACGATTTTTCCACCGACTTTGACTAAGGTTAATTCTTTCATTCTAATACTGCACTAACGAAAAAACATCTATTGCTTCTCCTAACCGGGTAATTCCTTCTAATTCGAGTAATTCTATTAGAAAACTTGCATAAATCGGATTGTCTCCAAATTTGCGCAGCAATTGCAACGATGCATTAGCACTTCCGCCGGTGGCAAGCAGGTCATCGTGAAGCAAGATAACATCATTCGGGTCTATGGCGTCCTTATGGATTTCAAGTCCGTCAATGCCGTATTCCAGTTCATAATCTACCCGGTAAGTGTCGGCAGGCAATTTACCGGGTTTGCGAAGCAGGATAAATCCCGCATTCAGCTTGTAAGCCAAGATACTACCAATCACGAAACCACGGCTTTCCACGCCCACTACTTTGGTAATTCCCTTGTTTTTGTAATAGTCGTAAAGCGTATCTGCCATCAGTTGAAGCACTTCCGGGTTTTTTAGCGCGGTGGTGATGTCCTTGAATTGAACTCCCGGTTTCGGGAAATCGGGGATGTTGCGGATAGAAGCTTTAATTGCTTTTGCTACTTCGCTGTTTGTGATGTTTTTAGAATTTATTATCATCATAATATTATTTAGAAAAATAGTTGTAAAATGGAACGACATTTACTGTTTTCTCGGTTAAAATCCATTTATCATTTTGGTCAAAAGTGATAATTGTCCCTTTTTTAAGGTTGAAAAAATCCATTGCTGCCAATAGACCCGATTTTTCTCTTGCTTCATTGTCGCTGTTAATTTGATAACAAACTTGAATTAGATGTATTGGTTTTTGATTTTCAAAAATTACAAAATCACACTCTTTTCCTTTTTCGGAAAAATAATAAATTTCCAAGTGTTTTTTACGCAGTTCGGCAAACACAGCATTTTCGAGTTTTCGTCCAAAATCAGAACTGAAAGAAACTGAAAGTGCGTTAACTAAACCATTATCTAAAAAATAAACTTTTTTTGGATTAACCATTTGAGCACGAACAGAATAAGAAAATTTCGGAATCAATTGCAATAAATAGGTTTGCTCGAAAAACGAAAAATAATCCAAAATTGTAACGGGACTTTTTATAGGTAAAACTTGTGTTAATCTCGTAGCTGACGTGGGTTTTGCAACATTTGACGCCAAATAAATCAACAGTTGTTTAGCTAAACTTACATCGCGAATGTTGTATCTTACTGAAATATCGCGGTACACGATATCGTTAATCAAGTGCACGAGAATTTCCTGATTATTTGTTTTTAAATATTCCGGGAAACCGCCACTATTCAAGTATTCTGCAAGGCTGTTTACATCTGCTTTAAGCTTTTTGAAACGGCAAAACTCTGAAAATGAAAAGGGAAACAGTTCTTTTGTGATGTGCCTTCCTGTTAATTTTGTGCCTAATTCTCGACTTAATAAAGATGCATTAGAACCTGTTATAAAAACTCGGAACCTGTCGTCTAATTTTTGCCTTATAAATAATTCCCACCCTTTAACTGATTGAATTTCATCAAATAATAAGATGTTTTTCTCTTGTTCCCGAATAATTTCATCTAATATTGAAAAATCATCTATTTCAAAATTAAATAATTTTGGTGTATCAAAGTTCAAAAAGAACACGTCATCCAACTGATTGTAAAGTAATTGACGTAAAACCGTACTTTTCCCGCACCTGCGAACACCGGAAATAATCAAAGCATGGCTTTCAATATTCAATGGCAGTAAGGGCAATATATCTCGTAAAATCCAATCTTGTTCTTGGATGAGATTTCGGGCTTGTAAAGCAACAACTTCTTGTAAATCAGATTTTTTCATTATTTTGTAAACCTATTTCAAATACGGTTGTACAAAGATAAAGTATTTGTAATAAACAAGCAAATCTGTTTATTCTAAATGAACACATCTGTTTATCCTAAATAAACACTCTTGTCCTTTAAGTAAAAAACATTTACATTCTCCCCCCTCAGGGGCAGGTTTATTCTATCATCTTCTTAATCACATACTGTGCCGAAATTTCCCGATTTCCCGCTTGTGGAATTATGATAGATTGCGGACTTTCAATCACATCATCCGTTACAATCATATTCCG
>JAAYSS010000024.1 GCA_012518275.1 Bacteroidales bacterium | reverse complement strand
GCAATACGCACATTCAACATGATGATATTTCCTTCTGCCGGATGATTTGCCATGGAGTAGGCACGCATAGTTTCTTCTTCATTCTTTGCTGTCAAGTCCCACATTTTCCATTTATCCCACTCCGGACGGAAACGTTCTTCTATATCAAACTCGCTGTATTTTAATTCGTACTTAGGAATATCTATTTGAATGTAACTACCTGAAACAAAGTTCAAGTGCTCACCTTCAGGTAACTTTACCACAAACTCCTTAATAAATGTTGCAACATTATGATTGGACACCACTTCACATTCCCATTTTTTAATATCGAGAATGGAAGGATTGACTTTAATTGAAAGGTCATTTTTAACCTTCACTTGACATCCCAAGCGCCAGTTATTCTTAATTTCTTTTCGAGAAAAGTGGACTGCTTCTGTCGGAAGGATTTCTCCCCCACCCGATTCAACCTGGCAACGACATTCGGCACAAGTAGCACCACCGCCACAAGCAGACGGTAAGAAAACATCATTTACGGCAAGCGTATTAAGCAAATTACTACCTGCTTCAGCAGTAATAACCTTGTCATCATTAATGGTAATTTTAACTTCACCCGACTGCACCAAATATTTTTTGGCAACAAGTAACATGATTACCAACAGAAGAATAACGATTAAAAAAACCGCCAAACTAGCAAGAATAGCTGTGAAATCAATAGCTAATAACATATTTATTTTCATTAAAGCTCAACGCTTAAAGCCAAGAGCACAAAGTTGATTTTTGAAGTTCTTTCGTTATTATTAAATACAAATTAACCGATTTTCAGTCCTGAGAAAGCTAAAAACGCAATTCCCATGAGAGCCACGGTAATAAACGTTATTCCAAGTCCACGAAGCGGTTTCGGTACGTTGGAATATTCCATTTTTTCACGGATAGCAGCCAATCCCACAATCGCCAGCAGCCAACCCACTCCCGAGCCAAGTGCGTAAGAAGTTGCTTCGCCGATATTAGCAAAAGCACGTTGCTGCATGAAAAGCGAACCACCCATAATGGCGCAGTTTACAGCAATCAATGGTAAAAATATCCCGAGAGATGAATAAAGCGATGGGCTGAATTTCTCAACCGCCATTTCCACCAACTGTGTTATGGCTGCAATTACAGCAATGAAAAGAATAAATGACAAGTAGCTTAAATCAAGTGTAGCCAAACTTGGACTTAACCAAGCCAAAGCTCCTTCTTTAAGCACGTAATTTTCAAGCAGATAATTCACGGGAAGCGTGATGCCAAGCACGAAAACAACGGCAAGCCCAAGCCCCATGGATGTTTTTACATTTTTGGAAACGGCAAGGTAAGAGCACATTCCCAAAAAGTAAGCGAAAATCATGTTGTCAACAAAAATTGACTTTACAAATATGTTGGCTATATTTTCCATTAAAACAGATTATTTAAAGGTTGAAATAAGACATTTGCTGTCCAAACTTATACACTCTACGGACTAATTATCTTCCTGTAATTCTTTGTTTCTTGCACGCTGAATCCAGATAATACAAGCTACCAATATCAAAGCCATAGGCGGCATCATCATCAGCCCATTATTCACATAACCGATATCGTACAACGCCTGTGGAATTACGCGGATTCCAAACAAAGTGCCCGAACCGAGCAGTTCCCTGAAAAATGCCACCGCTACCAAAATCCATGCGTAGCCGATTCCGTTGCCGATTCCGTCCAAAAACGATTCCCAAGGCCTGTTGCTCATGGCGAATGCTTCAAGGCGTCCCATCAAAATACAGTTTGTAATAATCAACCCGATGTAAACCGAAAGCTGAACGCTAACATCGTAGGCGAAGGCTTTCAAAAACTCGCTCACCACGGTAACAAGCGCAGCCACCACTACCAGCTGTACGATGATTCGGATGCGGTTTGGGATGGTATCTCTCAATAATGAAATTATCACGTTAGAAAGTGCAACAATAATAGTTACAGAAATTCCCATCACCAATGCTGGTTCCAGCTTGGCGGTAACTGCCAGCGCCGAACAAATTCCCAGCACCTGAACGGTAATCGGGTTGTTTTTATTCAAAGGTCCTAACAGAACCTCTTTTGTTTTTGCTGAAAGTAGTTTACTCATTGTTGTATGCCTCCTTCTGCATTTTGTTTTAAGAATGATTCATATTGTCCGATGCTTTTCAACAGCATATCCTCTACCCCCTTGCTCGTGATTGTTCCGCCTGAGATTCCATCCACATAGTCTTTTTCTGTGTTTTTTTGACCCGGCTTAACTATCGCAACTGAAACAAATTCATTATCAGAATTCATTATTTTCTTGCCGATAAATTCTTGCTGAAAATCTTTGTTGGCTATCTCCGCACCAAGTCCCGGGGTTTCGCTGGCGTGAGCAAAATAGGTTCCAAAAATTGAGTTTTTATCTTCGTTGAAAGCGATGTAACCCCAGATGGGTCCCCAAAGCCCTGCACCACGCGTTGAAAGAATGTATTTTTCTTGTCCATCTACAGTAGCCACATAAATCGGCAGTTCACGATTTTCAAGCGGTTTACTTAACTCTTTTACAATATCGATTTTAAAAGCTTTATCCTTGTCGTCAGAAAGGATTTCGCCCTTGCTGTTTATAACAACCGCTTTCTGAATGTACTGAATATAAAGCGCTTCCGCATCCTGCCCATTCAAATCTACATTGAGCGAACTCAATATCTGCTTTTTCTTATCAAGCTCTACGTTAGCGTTTTGTTTGCTTTTCAAGGCTCCCGAAACAAATGCCAACAACAAAGCCACCACCACCACCATGATTATGGCGTAAATTATTGTATAACTATTCTTATTTGTATTCATTTCTTTAATTTAGCAATCAAAGTTAGATTTTTGAATAAAAAACCGACAGCAAATCTATTCATTTACCTGCACCCGTTTCAATCTTTTCTTAATATTGGCATCTACAACATAAAAATCAATCAGCGGTGCAAAAATATTCATCAGCAAGATAGCGAGCATCATTCCTTCAGCATAACCGGGGTTCAATACGCGAATAATGATTGCCAGTACCCCGATAAGGAATCCATAAATCCATTTTCCGGTTTCGGTGCGCGATGCAGTTACAGGATCGGTAGCCATAAACACAGCTCCAAACGCAAAACCTCCAAGCGTCAAATGATAAATCCAAGGCAGATTAGCCGATGCTGTATCGGGTCCGAAATGATTGAATACCAATCCCATAAACGCTCCTCCTGCAAACACGGAAAACATCACTTTCCAGCTTGCAACTCCTGTAATTAACAATAATAAAGCACCTAACGCGATAGCAATAACTGACGTTTCGCCGATTGAACCGGGAATCAAACCGATAACCGTATCAAGTAACGAGTAAGACTGTCCGAACATATCCACAATCTGGGTGTGAGCTTCTGTGGATGTGGCTACTTGTCCAAGCGGTGTTGCGCCTGAAAAGCCGTCAACTACAGCACCTCCGCCCAAACCGAACGTATCTTTTGTGCGAATCCAAACTTGATCGCCGGACATGGACTGCGGATAAGCGAAGAACAAAAATGCACGAGTTACAAGCGCCACGTTGAAAATATTCATTCCGGTTCCGCCAAAAACTTCTTTGGCAAAAATTACCGCAAACGCCGTAGCTACCGCAATCATCCAAAGCGGGGTATCTACCGGAACAATCAACGGAATCAACATACCGGTAACCAAAAAACCTTCCTGCACTTCTTCCTTGCGAATCTGCGCACCAGCAAATTCAATACTCAACCCCACAACGTAAGAAACCACAACGATAGGCAGTACAGCCAGCAGACCGAACCAGAACATCTGCCAAAATCCCGCATCAGCTTGTCCGATTGCATTGTAATGCTGAAAACCTACGTTATACATGCCGAAAAGCAGTGCCGGCAACAAAGCCAGAACCACAACAATCATCGTGCGCTTGCTGTCCACAGCATCATGAATATGCACACCGCTTTTTGACGTCGTATTGGGGACAAATAGGAATGTCTCAAATGCATCAAACGTAGAGTGCAATTTCTCAAATTTCCCGCCGGGCAAGAAATTCGGCTTTATTTTGTCAATAAATTTTCTAAGATTACTCATTTTATAGATATCAGACTTTTATTAAAGTACTTTGGACTATTGATTTTATGACTTTTCTCAATGATGAAATTATAGGAAATTTTTAATCAATGCTATTGCTTGAAATTTCATCTTCCCTATCACTATCACTCCACTTCACTTCTCAGCACATCCAGTGCCTCTCGCACAATGGCTTGCAACGGAAGCTTGGATGTATCCACAAATTCGCATAAGGCAAAATCTTCCGGTGCAACTTCATAAGCTCCCAAGTTTTCCATTCGGTCAATGTTATGAGCCATCATCGTTTTGATAAGATGCTCCGGTAAGATATCCATCGGAAATACTTTATCCCACTCACCGGACATGATGATGGATCGTCTGCCACCAAGAAGGCGTGCATCCCATTTAAATGTTTTATTTGGAAGCAGTTTCGTGAAAAACATATTGCTCGCGCTGAATTTATTCAATCTCGGCATTGCCCAGCCAAACAACTCGTGCGTTTCACTCCCTTCGTCAATTACCGTAATTTGTGTGGCGTACGGGGTCAGGTAGCCGTTTTCGCTGATTTTGATGCCGGTCAGTACATTTCCGCTGATGTAGCGAAGCGGATATGTAGTCGATTTCACGTTGCCTTTTACCATTTCGCTGATGTTGTTGCAAGCAACGGTTTCAAAGTATTGCGGATTAGCCACTTCCGGACCTGTGAGAGCTACCGTGCGCGTCAAATCTACAACGCCACGTTTCATCAAACGACCAATAACAACCACATCTTGCGGATTGATTGTCCAAACTACTTCGCCTTTATTGACAGGGTTCACATGATTTATCTGAATACCCACATTGCCTGCAGGATGCGGTCCTTTGAAAACGGTTGTTTCTACGCCTGATATTTTGGCAAAAATTGATTTTTTCGCATTCAACCCAAGATGAACTTTCCCAGAAGTGAGTTTAGCCAATGTGTCCACACCAGCTTGAAATTCATCTATTTTATCCTTCATCACAAATTCGTAATCAGGCGCAAGCGGTGCAGAGTCAAATGTAGAAATGAAAATGGCTTTCGGCGTTTTGTTTGGATTGGCTATAACGTCATACGGACGCTGTTTGATTAGTGTCCAAAGCCCTGAAGTCAATAGCAATTCTTTGATTTCATCAGCAGAATTTTTCACGTCAAACTTTAGGTAATCAATCTCTTGGTCGGTGTCGATGACGATACTCATGACCTTTCTTCTCTCCCCGCGCACCACTTCACGCACGGTTCCGCTTACCGGCGAAACGAAATTCATCGCTTCAAAATTCTTGTTGTAAAATAGTGGTGAACCGACTTTTACAACTTCTCCGCCTTTTACCAACATCTTCGGGGTAATTCCGTGAAAATGACTTGGATTGATTTCAATGACGCTTGCAGGCTTTATGTTGGATATTTTCTCAACAGCTCTCCCGTCAATCTTGATATCCAACCCTTTGCTTATTTTTATCGTTTTTGCCATTAAAAATATTGGTTGAAATAATATATGCTTAAAAACGGTGCAAAGATAGTTTTTTATTCTCAATTAATAAAGAAATATTTCAGTAATTTAAGCATAATAAACAACCCTAATTAGAGCTATTTTAAAATTATATGTTTTTAGGTTAAAATAACCTAAAACCGCCCCCCCTAAAGTAAATTATTCATAAATTAGCGTCGTTAATAACATTAGTTTTTAGAACATAGAAGACTAATGAAAAGAGCATGGCTGATTTTTTCTATTATCCTGTTTCCCCTTAACTCTAATACGTTTTCACAGGATTTGATTGTAACAAAAACAGACTCTGTCAAGTGTAAAATTTTAGACGTAGATACCGTGTCTATTGAATTTTCCTACCTGAATGACGGGATTATGATTTCAAACACCTTTCCCATTTCTGAAATCATTAGTTACAAATACAACTATTTTGATAATATAGTGAGCACCAGACTGGATATCAAGGAAGATTATCCAAAAATCCGCTGGGCAGTGGAAGGCGGTTACAGCCGAAGAATAGGTAGGATGCCCGATGGACTTTCATCGGTTGAGCGAACGTATATCAATAAGCTGAAATCAGGTTTTAATTTTGGCACCGATTTCAATTTTTATCTGAGTAAAACTCATGGATTGGGGATAAAATATTTGTATTTTGCCGCTTCCAGCCAAATGGACGATATTATTTTAACTGACAATAATAGTGGTAATCAATTTTACGGTACTTTAAGTGATCATACTGTGCTCCAAACAATTGGTCCACTTTTCACTTCGCGCTTATACGACGATAAAAAGCTTAATTTTTTCAATGTATCAGCCGGACTCGGCTACTCTTTCTACTCGAATGAAGGCGAAGCTGTTATCTCCAAATTTTCAATGGACGGGGGATGCTACACCAGCTTTGTAGAGTTGGGGTACGATAGGATGATTTCAAACAAAACAGCAGTAGGAATACGACTTACAATGCTGGCTGCAGTATTGTATAGCTATAATTATACTCAGAACGGCGTGCAAAACAGTCGGTCGCTGTCGGCTGAAGAAGCAGAGAATCTTTCGAGAATTGACATTTCAATTGGATTTCGTTTTTTGAAATAAACTAACCCATAAATTTATTAACTCACTTAATTTAATAATTCATGAAAAGAACTTTTTTTATTCTGATAGCAGGGATTTTACTGATAGGATGCAATCCCACAAAGAGAATCGCTTATAACACAAATGATTTGAGTACTTCGAAAACTTTAATTCCCAAACAAGTAGATGTACGAATTTTGGAAGATGTTAGAGCATTAAACGCAGAAAATGACATCCTTTTCACCGATAAAATGCAAACAAAACTTAACGGAAAGCTATCGTGTATAAACTCCGAGAAAGGCTATAAAAAAGATTCCGTAAATTCTCAGGTTACCCAAATGATTGTCAAGCACTTCAATCAATTGGCTCTTTTTAGCAGAACTACATTTAACAATTTAGCTTCAGACTACTATTTAAGCGGAAAACTTAGCAGTTTTTATGGTGAACAGCTATTTTCATCAGCTTCCATGGTTGGTGCTCAATTTGGACTTCTTGGCGCTATAGCTACATCCGGCATCAAAACCGAAGGAACGATCAAAATTGAAATTAAAAACTTGAAACTTTTTAGAAAAGACAGTTCGTTAGTTAAGGATTTGGGAGATTTTTCAAGGGTTTATGAAGAGAAATTTCCTGCGGATGCTTATTGTTGGTGCATCTACGACAATATTAATTTGAAACTAAAAAAGTTTAATTCGGATTTAGCAGATAAGCTATTATTAGAACTTTCAGATGTAGAGTTTTAACTTTATACATCAATCCGTAAGCATTTAGGCTGACCTGATTAAGTCAGCCTAAGCCTATCATTTAAATTGGTTATTAAGTTCTATAAAATGTAAAAAAGCAAACACTTAAATCGCAATAAACTCATTTCCAATACGGTGCAATGTTTCTTTAATTTTTTCTGTCCGCTCCCTTGATGGTGATTTAATGCCGTAAATATATTTTGCCAGCAAACTTTTATTGATACCCATTGAACGCGCAACTTCAGAAACATTAAGCTCCGGGAAACGTTTGAAAATTTTTGCTATTTCATTTTCATTATTCGGTTCTTCTTTTATAAAAAACTCTCAATATGAATATCTTCATCTATCAACTCCCAGCGAATATCATCTCCAAATTTCCCTATCTTATAGGTGTTTCTCTCCATTTCATTGGCGTCTTTTAAGCGGGGAAAAGCTTCCAATGGTCTATTTAACACTTCACCATCATTGGTTTTCAAATAAATACGCTCATCTACAAACCAAATTTTCTCTATTGTTTTCATATTGTTTTAGTAAAGTAATCCGTCAATTCTTTAAAACTGTCAAACTTTACATCATAATCACTGGTTTTCCCAAAGCCGTACGTTACAAAACCAAACGGAATGCCGGCTTTGCGAGTTTCATGGCTGTCGCCGTCCGTATCGCCGATATAGATGGTGGATTGCAGGTTGTTTCGTTCAATAAGTAGTTTTAGATTGTGGCTTTTCGGCATGAAGTTTTGTCCGTGTTCGGCGTAGTCGGTAAATAAATGAGTGGTTCCCGTATGTTTCATGAATTTGACCAGCCCGCCTTCTTCACAGTTGCTCAGTAAAAGGAGTTTATATTTTTTGGAAAGTTTTTCCAATCCTTCCAATACGTCGGGAAATATTACGGGAGTAATATCATCCATTTCGCGGTAAGCATGGAAAACTGCATGCATCAACGCGTTTCGAGTTTCTTCCGTGCTTTCGGGAATGAGCGCATCCATCATGGCGTCAATTTGCTTTCCCATCAAGCCGATTAAATCATCGTACACCACGCGCTGTGCGTGTCCTATTTTCTCAAATCCTATGTTCCACGCTCTAACATAGGAACTTACATTGTCCCAGAGCGTGCCGTCCATATCAAAAATCAAGCTGTCGAAGTGCATCTTATTTCTTTTTTAATAAGTTGCAAAGATAGGAAAAAAGACAAAAGGATGAAAAGAACCAAGATTTTTAGACCGCTTAACATTACACACTACACGTTTCAACAATTCAACGCTTAAAACACTTAAACATCTTTCCCCATCATCTCCAAATGGCAATGAAGCAGTTCGCCGGTTTTTTCATCGCGCAGGTGTAGCCCATTGCCTTGGCAGTATTTGTACGATTTACAGGTGGCGCATTTGCCCGCTTTCGTCCAACTTCGGTCACGCATCACTTGAAAGCGATTGTTCCAAACATCCATAAAATCGTCCCTGTAAATATTTCCTTGGATATAATCACCGCGCAAGCTCGGGCAGGCGCTGATATCGCCGTTGGCAAGCACGGAGCCGATGTGAACGCCCGCTTGGCAAAAGTAAGGCGCATCGCGTACTTCCATTTCATAATCCGCCAAATACCCTTCGCAACCGTAAGAAGCGTGGATTTTTCCTTCTCGGCGGGTTTCTTTGATGAAATCCATCAAGGATATAAATTCTTCGGTAGAAAGTTTCAGCATCGGGTTGTTCTTGGCGCGTCCTTTTGGGAAAATAGTGAACAACCGCCAATGGGTAACGCCGAGCGAAACGAGAAGGGCTTTGATTTTATCAAGATTGTGGATGGTCTTTTTATTGACGCAGGTAACCACATCGTACACCAAATCGGGTGTTTTTGCTACGTGCGAAATGGCATTCACGGCACGTTCAAAGGAGCCTTTCTTGCCCCGAAACCAATCGTGCGTTTCGGCATCGTGCCCGTCAAGGCTGACGGTAATGGAGCGTAAACCGACATCCAAAAGTGATTTCAGCCGTTCAGCAGTAAGCCCGTAGCCGTTTGTAACCATTCCCCATGGAAATTCCCGCTTGTAAATTTCCCTGCCACACGCTTCTAAGTCCTTACGCACGGTAGGTTCACCCCCGGTAAGCACCACCATCGTTTTCCGTGTATCTACGTGCGGAGCGATGGAATCCAAGACATTCAGAAAATCACGTAAAGGCATATCGGGCACTTCGGCTTCCTTACCGCAGTCACTTCCGCAGTGCAAGCACCCGAAATTACAACGCAACGTGCATTCCCAAAACAGGTAAGTCAGTTCGTGGAGCTTGGTTTCCGTTTTTTTATGCTGTTGGTAAAGCGAAAGTGTCAGCCGTTTTTTCCAATTCATTATCTTTCAATTCTATCGGGTCGAACTCCATACATGGCAATCACTTCGCCACCCGGAAATCTTCCTTTTCGGTAAGTCGGGATGGTATCTTTCTTCGCAGTCGTGTCTTTCTTTTCGGTCGCGTTTTCGGCTTTTTCTACCGGTTTTTTGGTGCAACACGACGAAAAAGCCACTAACACCGATAACAAAGCGCCAATGATTTTACCGTAAAATTTCAAATAGGTTCGTTTCATAGTTAATTGTATTACCTTGCAATAATCTAAAAATTATTTTTCATCGAGAACAATTTATTCTTTCTTCAATTTGAGATCTTGCCCTGCCTTTTCAAACGTCCCATCATACCAGCTTCCGCTACCCTTTTTTATCAAATCTTTATCGCTAAATGAAATTTCAATGCTGTCCGACTGATATATGCCGTTTTTCTCGCCGTCCAAATCTTTAGCTATCACTTTCATTTTTTCATTCCGATAAGGGAATGTTTTGAGCAGTTCCACCTTATAATCGCCTTGGTCATTGGTGTAAACAGTGTCGCCGTGTTTCGGATACACGCGGTCGGGAACAATTATCCCGATTCCTTTAACCGGCTGGTTCGTGGCTGCATCGGTTACTTTGCCTTTTACAATGTAATCGGCAGATGGAACACCGTATTCAGGTGCCGGTGCGCCATACATACAGCTTGTTCCTGTAAACGTTATTCCAAAAATCGAAAGGATTACTGCAACAATTTTCCCGTACGTTTTTAAAGCAATTTTTTTCATAGCTGAATTTTTTTTGAATTAAAACCATTCCTTTATTATAAGATGATTTTAACCCCCGAAACGCAACATCGAGAAAGTTAAATAAACTTAAATTCGGTAAGATTTATTTTCAGCATCAAATGTAGTAAAAATTTACGGGAGTTGAAAGATGATTCGAAGGAAAAGTTATTCAACGGTTTCCCGTTTTTTGAACACGGTAAAAAACCTTTCAGGCAACTGCGCTAGCAACAACGCAACTGTAATTATTACCATCCCGAGAACGGTGGGCACATCAGGGCTTTCGCCTTTTACAAAAAGCCAGCTTAGGATGCTTCCCGTTACCGGGACAAGGAATTTCCAAATGTTCAGTTCCGATACTTTCACGTCGGGGCGGTTAATTAAGCCAAACCAAAGCGAAAAACCTGCCGACGAAATAAACGCCAACCACAGTAATGCGCCATAAAACTCAATGGGAAAGGAGAAAGACGTTGGTTTTTCAACAACCAATGAAGTAACCACGAGCATAAGTCCGCCCGCAAAATTGGCAAAAGAAGTTAGCGCATAAGGTGAGATGTTTTCCGATTTCTTCTTTGCAACCATAATATTGGTGTAAGCACCCACAATCACGCTCAACAACAGCAATCCGACACCCGCGTAAAAGGATGAACTGTTCGCCACAATGCTCCCTTTAGCAAGGCTGATAAACACAATGCCGGAAATTCCGAGCACGATAGCAATCATTTTCCGAAGGGTCATTTTGTCGTTTTTCAGCACGACGTGAGCCATTACCGCCACGATAAGCGGTCCGGCACCCACAATGATGGACGAAGTGGCGCCTGGTACTTTGTCAATTCCCAAGAAAAACAAACCGTACTGCATAAAAGTCTGCACCACGGAAAATCCGAGCATAAATTTCCAATGTTTTCTTATTTCGCTCAAAAAATCAACGCGACGAAACATCATAACCGGCACCAACAACAATCCCGCAAGCGTAAACCGAATGCCCGAAAGAAATATCGGCTCGGCATACTGCAGACCAATCTTGGCGCCTGCAAATGCAGAACCCCAAAGTACACAGGCTATTATAGCTCTTAATCTCATTTGGTTAAATGGTGTTTTTAATAAATTGGTGCATTAGTAAGTATATCAGCATATTCAACTATTCAACACGACCAATCCGAATCGTTTGTCCAGCTTTTATCGCATCGCTCAGACCGGGATTCCATTGGCGTAAATCGCTTACCGTGCATCCGTAATGCCGAGCAATGGAGTAAAGCGTATCCCCGCTCCGCACCGTGTGCAACACATCATT
>JAAYSS010000023.1 GCA_012518275.1 Bacteroidales bacterium | reverse complement strand
TAATTATCGCTTAATTTATAAAAGCAAAAATAGCTCCGAAAAAACCAATTGCCATAATTATTCCGCCCGTAACTCGGTTAATAATTTTCAATCCACGAAGGTTGAAGCGAGTTCTGAATTTGCTCACGAAGCCGGTGAGTGTTACCCACCAGATAAACGCCCCCACAAAAATAGAGAACAGAGCAAAACCATGTGCAAAAATCGTCATTTCAGATGACACAAAGTCAAATTGCGCAAAAAGTGCTATCAACACAAACAATATTAATGGATTGGAAAGTGTGAGTGCTGTGGAAGTTATAAAATCCTTCATCAAAGAATGTTCAGTGGGTTTTTCATTGGGCAACATAGGCTGCTTAGAAGGGTGGCTACGGTAAATCCAAATTCCGAAAAAGACAATTATAACACTACCGACAAACTGAATAATCACTTGATTTTCTTCAATAAAATCAATAACAAAATTCAGGAAGAACATCGTAATAACAGAGTATATTAAGTCAGATAAGGTAGCTCCTACACCTGTTATAATACCGTGTTTCTGCCCACGATTAAGAGTCCGCTGTATACAAAGCATCCCGATGGGACCCAACGGCACAGAGATACTTAACCCAATAATAATCCCTTTTATGAACGTATCAAGTAGCATAAAACAATTTACTGTCGGAAGATATATCCCACTAAGTCTTTATTTTTTAACAAGCAGCCTATATTAACATTTTTCAAACTTAAAACAAGCATAACCCCTCGGCCAGGTAAATCGAAACTGCTTTTTTATATGCAGCCTTCCCGCCTACTTAGTCTTGTTCTGCCAATTCTTTTTATAACAAATTACTGGCAAGTTCCGACAAATAGCTCCTTTCGCCCTTCAACAGATTGATATGTGCAAAAATATCTTGTCCGCGCATCCGATCAATCATATAGACCAAACCGTTGGAGTGCATATCCAGATAAGGCGAGTCAATTTGCTGAATATCACCCGTAAACACTATTTTCGTACCTTCACCGGCACGCGTGATAATGGTTTTAACTTCGTGCGGCGTCAAGTTCTGGGCTTCATCCACAATAAAAAAGGTTTCGCTTAAACTGCGCCCTCGGATATAAGCCAACGCTTCAATGACCAACTGTCCGTTTTTTTGCATTTCTTCCAGCAGCTTTACCTCTCTTCCTTGGTAGGAGAAGCTGTTTTTAATCACACTGAGATTGTCAAAAAGCGGTTGCATATAAGGCGCCATTTTCTGCTGTTCGTCTCCGGGCAGGTAGCCGAGATCTCTGTTAGAAAGAGCAACGATGGGGCGTGCCAATAGGATTTGTTTGTAAGATTCGTGCTGTTGAAGAGCAGAGGCCAGCGCCATGAGCGTTTTACCCGTTCCGGATTTTCCGGTAAGGGCAACTAATAATACTTCTTTGTCCAGCAAAACATTCATGGCAAATGCTTGCTCTGCATTCCTGGGTTCAATGCCGAAACTCCGTGTTTTCTCCACGCGCACTACCATTCCGCTTTGCGGCACATATCGAGCCAAAATGCTTGACCTCGCACTTCTCATCACAAAACAATCCTGCGGTTCCACATCCGACTTGAAATCAAACTCTTCCAACGGAATTCCGCCGTTCATGTACATCTGGTCTATCATCTCAGGCGAAACGTTTTCAAAAACTTCGTAATTTTTATCAAAGATATTGACGTTGGTTACCTTGTCATTGATATAATCTTCTGCCAATACACCGAGCGACAACGCCTTCATTCTCAAATTAATATCCTTGCTGACAAGAATTGTTTTGGTATTCTTCTGTTTTTTGGTAAGTACGTATGCATCTGCCAAAATTCGATGATCCGGAGTGCGTTCTGAAAACACATCAGAGATAGCTTCGGGATATTCGTTTCCGGCAATGATAAACAGTTTTCCCCGTCCTTCACCCAATGACGCACCTTTCGTAAACAACCTGTCATCGGCTATCAAGT
>JAAYSS010000022.1 GCA_012518275.1 Bacteroidales bacterium | reverse complement strand
TTGTGCCGAAATTACGTTAAAATTTCCCTGAACGAAAATTATCAGCCCAGCAAGAACTATATATTTAAGTTTTTGAAGCATATAATGTTGCAAAGATAGTGATTAAACTTCTAAAATCAATTTGCCTGCATCATTTTCTTCCGATACTCTTTCAGCCCCGAAATGCAAGCACGAGAAATACCGCGTACTGATTGCTTATAAGCGATTAATCTTGCAAAAGTTACACACTGATTCAACATCCGAAGGAGAAATGTCTAACTTTTCCGTATTGAGCACTAAAGCATTAAATCACAAGGAATTAACACCAGACATTTTGCCCTATACGGCATAAGCCCAAACATATTTTAAAAAACAAGAAGAATGGCAAAGGGCTATTGTAGCATGGACTAATACAGCAAATATTTTACTCAATATTATTAAAATCGTTAGATAAATCATCAAATTTCATGAAAAATGAAAACTTTTTGCTGATTTATTTGACAATATGAAATATAATTTACTAAATTTGCAAAAAAAACGAAACGAAACCATTCGCAATTTCTCAACGTATAGTTTCCGTTTCAAAACATGCCAAAGAATAATTCTGGTCTTAATTCAGAGAGCGAAGCATGATTAAATAACTTTATATAAATTTCAAAATTTCGTGTCATGAACTTAGAAAATTTTATGCAACAGCTGGAAGCTAAGCATCCCGGCGAACAGGAATACCTGCAAGCCGTACGGGAAGTGCTGATGACCATTGAAGATGTGTACAATCAGCATCCCGAGTTTGAAAAAGCAAAAATCGCCGAGCGGATGGTTGAACCCGACCGCATCTTTACCTTTAAGGTACCTTGGGTAGACGACCGCGGCGAAGTGCAAATAAACTTGGGTTACCGTGTGCAGTATAACAACGCCATTGGACCTTACAAGGGCGGTATTCGCTTCCATCCGTCAGTCAATCTTTCGATATTAAAATTTCTCGGCTTTGAGCAAACCTTTAAGAATGCTCTTACCACGCTTCCGATGGGTGGTGGTAAAGGTGGTTCGGACTTCGATCCGCGCGGAAAATCAGACGGCGAAGTGATGCGTTTCTGCCAAGCTTTCATCACGGAGCTGTGGCAACATATCGGCGAAAACACAGATATTCCTGCCGGTGATATCGGCGTGGGAGCACGTGAAGTGGGCTATATGTACGGCATGTACCGCAAGCTGGCTCGCGTAAACACAGGCGTTTTCACCGGAAAAGGACTGGAGTACGGCGGTTCGCTCATCCGTCCGGAAGCTACGGGATTCGGCGCCATGTATTTTGTAAAACAAATGCTCGAAACGGCAGGCGAAACCATTGAAGGAAAAACCATTGCCGTGTCCGGTTTCGGAAACGTGGCATGGGGAGCTGTAACCAAGGCTACCCAGATGGGTGCCAAGGTGGTTGCCATCTCAGGACCTGACGGTTATGTGTACGACGAAGACGGCGTTTCCGGCGAAAAAATAGACTACATGCTCGAACTTCGCGCTTCTTGCAACGACGTGGTACAACCTTATGCCGAAAAATTCGGTGTGAAGTTTTTCGCCAACCGCAAACCTTGGGAAGTGAAAGTGGACATTGCTATGCCTTGCGCTACGCAAAACGAGCTAAACGGCGACGATGCCAAGAACATCGTGGCAAACGGCACTAAGTTCGTTGCCGAAGTTTCTAACATGGGCTGCACACCGGAAGCGATTGATACGTTCATCGAAAATAAAGTAATCTACGGTCCGGGCAAAGCTGTGAACGCAGGCGGTGTATCTACTTCCGGTCTGGAAATGACGCAAAACGCCATGCATCTCTCTTGGCCCGCCGAAGAAGTGGACGCCAAACTGAAACAAATCATGAGCGACATCCACGGACAATGCTTGAAATACGGTAAAGAAGAGAGCGGCTACATCAACTACATGAAGGGCGCAAACGTTGCAGGATTCATGAAAGTAGCGAAAGCCATGTTGGCTCAGGGAGTGGTATAAAATATGTGTTAAATACTTTGTTCAAAACCGACTTTATTTAAATAAAATTAGAGTCGGTTTTGATTTTTTGTACCGAAAAGATTAAATTTGCATTTAGAAACATTAAAATATCACGAAATGAAAACAGCTTTTATTACCGGCACAACATCCGGTTTTGGACGTGCATTTGCACTACGCCTTGCACAACTGGGTTATAACTTAGTCATTACAGGTCGAAGGAAAGAACGACTTGACGAGCTTTCTGCACAAATAAAAAAGAATTTTAGTGTAGAAGTTTTACCGTTAAACTTTGATGTGCGCGACAAAAAAGCTTGTGAATCAGCCATTAATTCACTGCCCGAAAAATTTCAGCAAATAGATTTATTGGTTAATAATGCCGGTTTGGCGGCAGGGGCTTCACCGTTCGATGAGAGTGATTTGGATGATTTTGAACGAATGCTGGACACCAACGTCAAGGGTTTACTTTACATTACGAAGCTGATTATTCCCGACATGATTAAGCGGCAGGCAGGGCATATTGTTAACATTTCATCCATTGCCGGAATTGAAGTTTACCCAAACGGGCACGTTTATTGTGCATCAAAACATGCCGTCAATGCTATTACAAAAGGCATGAGAATGGATTTGGTAAAATACGGAATCCGCGTAAGTTCCATTTCGCCGGGCATGGTTGAAACCGAATTTTCCATCGTGCGCTACCACGGCGACGAAAACAAAGCAAAAGCTGTTTACAAAGGGCTTGTGCCGCTAAGTGCGGATGACATTGCCGATGCGCTGGAATTTATTGTAACGCGTCCGCCGCACGTGATGATTAACGATATCCAAATCAATCCGGCACAACAGGCTAACACTTATATTTCACACCGAAAATAGGCGGTATCCTGTTATTCAACGATAAAAGCGAACATTTTTACAAGTAGAATTGCTTAATTATTTAACAAAATGTTCTGTTTATCGGAAAAAAAGATATATTTTTGTCTAAAATAATTCCCCAGAACTAAATATCCGAATTATTTTTCGGGTATTAAAAAATGAACTGAAATGGACTCAATTAACCCTATGACTGAAAAGGATGATTTGAAAAAAGACCAAATCGTACCAGAACAAACAGAACAACCAGCCGTTCCTGAACAGGAAGTAACCGAGCAACCGATTAAAGAAACTACTGAAGAAACAAAAGAAGTTGAAACAAAACCGGCGTCGGACGCTAAAACTCCAACATCTACAGACTCTGAACCGGAGGTAAAAGCTAAAGTTGAACCAGAAATTAAACCCGAAACAGAATCAGAAGCTCAACCTGATTTGGAGGTAAAAGCGGAAACAGAAGTAAACCCGGAGACAGAATCACTGGCTGAAACGACAACCAAATCCGAACCTGAGCCGGAAGATGATGTTGTTGAAAAAACAACAGAAGAAGATGATGATGAAATCTTCATACAAGTGGACGAAGAGGAAGAGGATGAAGAAGATGACGACGATGAAATCAACGAAGACGTGGAAGTTTCAGTAGAAATCTCTAACTTGTCTAAACAGGAACTGTGTGATCTATTTAACAAATTACTGAAAAATGAAGATATCCTTGCCATTAAAAGTGATGTAGATTCCATCAAGCAATCTTTCTTCAAAAAAAGCAAGATAGAAACAGACCGACAACGAGCTGAATTTATTGAAGAGGGAGGAGATGAACTCGACTTTATCCCTGTTCCAACATTGCTTGAAGATGAATTCAAGGAACTACTGAACGAATACAAAAACCGCAGAGCAAAATATACAACCCAACTAAAAAAAGAGAAAGAAAACAATCTGCTGAAAAAAAATCACATCATCCAACAGATAAAACAACTGATTGACAGCAAAGAAGACGTTACGGCCAACATATCCGTTTTCCGTCAGTTGCAGCAAGATTGGAAAGAAACGGGACCTGTGCCGGCACCGGCAGTAAGAGACCTTTGGAGAAGATACAATCGCCATCAAGAAGCTTTCTGGGATTTGATAAAAATCAACAATGAACTTCGCGAGTACGATTTTAGAAAAAATCTAGAAGCTAAAAATAAACTCATCGAAACTGCCGAGGCATTAGATGCAGAACCGGATGTGATAAGCGCGTTTCGGCAGTTGCAGAAACTCCATGAAAAGTGGCGTGAAATAGGCCCGGTTGCACGTGATCTTCGTGAAGAAACTTGGGCACGCTTCAAAGCTGCATCGACTGTTATCAATAAAAAACACCAATCGTACTTTGATGAAATCCGCGCAATGGAGGGGAAAAACCTGGAACGAAAAATCGAATTATGCGAGCGATTAGAAGCTGTTGACACATCAAATTTGACGAGTCACAAAGAGTGGAATGAAGCCACTAAAAAGATTCTTGATATGCAAGAAGAGTGGCGTCAAATTGGTTTTGCACCCCGAAAACACAACCAAAAAGTATATCAGAGATATCGGAAAGCTTGTGATATCTTCTTTGATGCAAAATCAGAATTCTACAAAGGCATCAGAGCCAAGCAGAATGAAAATTTAGAGAAAAAGAAAGTGCTTTGTGAGAAAGCCGAAGCGATGAAAGATAGCACGGATTGGAGAGAAGCTACAGAGTTTTTTATTCAGATACAGAAAGATTGGAAAACAATCGGACCAGCCCCCCGAAAAAGTTCGGATGAGGTTTGGAAACGCTTTATTACAGCTTGTGATTATTTCTTTGAGCAGAGAAACAAAAACAGGAATGCTCATCGAGCTGAAGAACAACAAAATCTGATTAAGAAAAAAGAGCTGATTGAAAGGATTAAAGCATTTGAAAAATCAGAAAATCCAACAGACTCACTCGCTGCGTTGCGTGCCTTAGCCGCTGAGTGGCACAACATCGGATTCGTACCGTTCAAAGAAAAAGATAAAATCTACAAGGAATACCGTACAGCACTGGATGCTCAGTTTGATGATTTAAATATCAGTGCTTCACAACGGAGACTCGAATCTTTCAAGACTAATTTGAAAGACATGACACAGAAAGGTGAAAACAAACTCTTCCGTGAACGCGAAAAATTAGTACGTGCCTACGAAAACCTTAAAAATGAAATTGCCACTTACGAAAACAACATGGGATTCTTCAGTATTTCTTCCAAAAAAGGTGGTGGTATGTTGCAAGAAATGGAACGAAAAGTTGAAGCGCTGAAAGAAGAATGTCGCCTACTTGAACAGAAAATCAATATGATTGACGAAAAGCTTTAAGGATGTAAATTATAGAAACAAGGTAAGGACAGGCAAAAACCTGTCCTTACTTTTTGTTTATAGGTGTTTTTTCAACTCTTTCACCCAAATCAAATAACCATCCTTGTTTAGATGCAATCCGTCCGAAGTCAAATCTTTTCGAAGAGAAGATGAGTTTTTCTCCAAAAACAAAGGATAGATATTGAGATAATTAACTTTTTGCTTTTTGGCTAAACGCTCAATCTTTCGATTAGTATCCACTACGACCGAAGTTTTGTCAATCAATCTTTTGTACCTGCCAAACGACTCATTGATAGGCAGAATACTTTGCAAGTAGATTTTTGTCTTAGGCGATTTCTGTTTGATGTCACTGACAATTTTCGAAATATTACTTACAATTGAATCAGTCGAAACGTCGTTAGCAATATCATTAATCCCGATTAGTAGAAATACTTTTTTGGGCTTTCCCTGAGTTACCTGGTGCATCCGCCCCAAAATTCCTTTTGTGTCATCACCAATTATCCCCCTGTTGCGTATGTTTCTTGCTCCAAAAAGCTCGTTCCAGTTTCCGCCTTCTGTAAGGCTGTTGCCTAGCATAATGATATCTTTTGATGTAACCGGAGGTTCCTTGTCAAATAGCTGCATCCGTTTTTTATAATGATCTTCGTAACTCCAAGGAGCAGGCGTCTTTGCCACAGCTGTGCCATCCAACTTCATTATGGAACCGGCCACCGCATTGGCTACCAGCGCACGAAGCCGAATTACACCACCTCGGTCGTCAGGATGAACTCTATTTGTCAATAAGATAACAGTTAATTTATTATCCGGGTCCATAACCAACGAAGTGCCGGTATAACCGGTATGCCCATAAGTATTTGGGCTTAGTAAGTCTCCGGAGTTGGATGCGTACGGAGAAAAAATATCCCAGCCGAGCGTACGACCAAATTGCGTCACGTGACGCGGTACTGTGCACATGGCTTTAACGCTGAGCGGACTTAAAATCCGTTTTCCGTTCCACTCACCGTCGTTTTGAAGGGCTGTGGCAAAAACAGCTAAATCATTCACATCCGAGAATAGTCCGGCATTTCCAGAAATCCCGCCGTTCATCACACGTGCAAGCGGATCATGAACTATGCCACGTAAAACGGTTCCGTCTTTTTGTTTCTCGGTAGGAGCTACACGAGCTAAAGTTTCGCCTTTTGGCTGAAAATCGGTGTGTTGCATTCCAAGCACATCAAAAATATTCTTTTTAGCAAAATCTTTCAGGCTTTGTTTTGTAATAGTTTCGATGATACGCTGTAAAGCAATGTAATTCAAACAACTATATTGCATATCAGTTTGCGGTTCAAAATCTCGCTTGCAAGTAGCAATGTAGTTGATTAATCCATTGGGATTAGGAGCACCAAATTGTTTCTTCAGCATTTCTACCGATGCGTAGGGCGGCAATCCTGATGTATGTGTCAGTAAGTCCACCACACGAATATCGATGGTTTTTCCTTCGGGAGTTTTCCAGCCTTGAAAGTTAGGAATGAATAAATTGACTTTATCAAATAATCTCAATTGCCCCCGTTCAATCAATATCATTGCCGATGTAGCTGTTGCAATTGGTTTGGTGACAGAAGCCAGATCAAAAACGGTATTCACATCCATTTTTTCGGTTCTTGGAAAAACTTGTTTATTACCGTAAGCTTTCAGGTAGGCCATTTTGCCATTTTTCACCACACCTAAAACAGCACCGGGGATTTCGTTATCGGAAATAGCTTTTTCGATAATTTCATCCGCATATTTCAAGTGCTTTGAACTCATTCCTACACTTTCCGGAGAAACACGGGCGAGTTGTTGTGCCCTTGAATTACAGGCACACAGGATAAAGCTAAAAACAAGAAAATACGTACCGATTTTTTCAAGGAAAACTCTCAATGAATTTTTATTGAGTCTTACGAAGGTCATTCTTATACTATTTAATGTTGAAAATTTTTCTTACGTAGATTGCATAGAGTCTTCGTTGTATGCATCCACCGCTTTTTTCACGGAGCCGTGCATCAGAAGTAACGCTTTCGCTTTGGAATAGGTTAATCCTATTTCTTCTACAATCATACGAGTTCCACGGTCAATCAGTTTTTTATTACTTAATTGCATATTGACCATTTTATTCCCTTTGACACGACCTAATTTGATCATTACCGACGTGGTAATCATGTTGAGAACCATTTTTTGAGCCGTTCCTGATTTCATCCGCGAACTACCGGTTACATATTCCGGGCCCACGATGGTTTCAATAGCAATATCTACTTCTTCCGCCATCGGCGAGCCGGGATTACTTGTGATGCAGGCAGTCAGAATACCATTTTTACTAGCTTCGCGAAGTGCCCCGATTACGTAAGGCGTTGTTCCTGAAGCAGCAATACCAACCACCGTGTCATTCTTGTCAATATTGTGTTCCTGTAATTCCTGCCAACCGATAGTCATATCATCTTCTGCTTTTTCTACAGGATTACGGAGAGCAGTGTCACCGCCTGCTATCAATCCAATAACAAGTGTTGGCGGCATGCCGAAAGTAGGTGGAATCTCTGATGCGTCAAGCACTCCCATTCGTCCACTTGTACCGGCTCCCATATAAAAAATACGTCCACCTTTTTTCATTCGTGGGATAATTTGTTCTACTAATCTTTCAATTTTTGGGATGTTTTTTTGAACAGCCAAAGCAATTTTTTGGTCTTCGGTATTTATATCCTCCAAAATTTCTCGAACCGATTTTTTCTCCAAATCATCGTAAAGCGATGACTGTTCCGATATTTTTATAAATTCCATTATTCTAAATTATCAATTACTTTTACGACCTATAAACTATTTTACTTGTTACACTACTATCAGTTTCGGATTTCATTCTTCTTAATTACAAAATAATATCCGCCACGCTATGATACTTTATCAAGCCTTCCATCGGGCTTTTGATGATTTTTCCAAGATTCATATCCATACTTTCTATAGCTTCTTTCAGCAATTCTTTATAATGAAATGCCACCGAACCAATGAAATGAATAGGCAATTTATCGTAATCCTTGTACTGCATTACATTTCGTTTCAAGAACGCCTTGAAGCTTCTAAGCACCAACGCATGAATACTTGGATCATCCAGATTTTCAGAAATAAAAGGTGAAAAAGTAGCTAAAAAACGGTTTGGGAAAGGTTTACGGTACACGCGATCGATAATTTCACCGACGGTTAAATTGAATTTAGACAAGAATTTTTCTTTTAATCCCGGTGTCAGCTGATTTTTCAGCAAATCGCTCACAAGCAATTTCCCCAAAACAGCACCACTTCCTTCATCACCCAAAATAAATCCAAGTGGAGAAACGTTATCTACAATGTTTTTACCATCATAATAACATGAATTAGAACCGGTTCCCATGATGCACGCAATACCGGGTGAATATCCACAAAGCCCACGAGCTGCAGCAAGCATATCGGTGCTAACTTCCACGGTATTCTTAACCTTAATATTTTTTTGAATGGCGTGTTTAACGATTTCAACTTTATCAAAAGTACAACCAGCTCCGTAAAAATAAACAGCATCAAAATCCTGAGTATCAAGCTGTAGAATAAGTGTTGTTTCTATTTCATTACTGATTTCTTCTTCCGTCTGAAAGAACGGATTAATCCCTTTGGTAAGCACCCGCTTTACCAATTTTCCATTGTTCACTACGCTCCAATCTGTTTTGGTGGAGCCACTGTCTGCAATTAGTATCATAACTTTAATGTTTTATAATTTTATAAATATTTTTTTCTTATATAAATAGTATCCGAAAATCCAATTGAAGCCGACAAAAAGTAGGGCGTAAACTAACGACCCGGGATAATCTCCAAAAACGGGTTGAAGTAAATTCCCGTAAATAAAACCTTTCAAACTCGTTTTCTCTCCGCCGGGATAAAGTATTATATTTCCGGCAATTATCGCCAATACAGCACCTAACACATACATAAAGAGCGGATTTATACCAAATGCTTCAAAGAATCGGCTCCATCTTTTTTTGCCTTTCACATCAATAATCCAAATCAGCAAAGCCAGCATGCTTGCACCTAATCCACAGGTAACCAATACAAACGAAGGCGACCATATTTTTTTGTTAATCGGGCAAGCATAGTTGAATAAAAACCCTGCAAAAGTCAAAATCGTACCGATGATAAACAACCATTCAATTTTCGAATGAATTTCTTCCCGCTCAAACATCACTTTTCCTACCAGAAAACCAATCAGCACGTGCGCAATAGCCGGTATTGTGCTTAAAATTCCTTCCGGTTCAATTCCGTTGTCGATGTACATATGAGCTTCGCCCAAAATTTTGTAATCTACGATAGAAAGTATGTTCGTACGGTCGTATGCAAAACCATTTCCAACCAGAAGCAAGATAAAGTAACCAATCAAAAGCGCTGCAATCAAATGCGGTATATATTTATGTTTCATTGTCAAAGCAACAATTGAAGCAACACCATAACAGATGGCAAGTCGGGGAATTACGCCGAGAATTCGTATCCGATCAAAATTCCACATCGATTGTCCTAATCGCTGCAAGAAAGGCAACTCGGTCAACGCTGCGCTATTGAAATTTCGCATGGTTAGTGAAAACCAAGCAATCCCCAAGCCCACCAGATAAAGCAAAACAGTCCGTTTTACGATTTTTCGAATGGATGCCTTATTCGCCTTAAAATTGTATTTCCGAAGAGAGATAAACGTGGAAATACCCATGATAAACATAAAAAACGGGAACACTAAGTCAGTCGGTGTCAGCCCATTCCATTCTGCGTGACCAAGCGGTGCATACACCTTACTCCACGAACCGGGATTGTTGACCAAAATCATTCCGGCAATGGTAATCCCGCGAAGAATATCAAGGGCGAGAATTCTACCTTGTTTCTGCTTCCCAGAATGAGAATTTGACGTAGTACTTATCATAT
>JAAYSS010000021.1 GCA_012518275.1 Bacteroidales bacterium | reverse complement strand
GAGGATGGTGGAATCGGATTTGATTTTCGTATGGCAATGGGAATTCCCGACTTTTGGATAAAATACATCAAAGAAGTTCGAATGGAACACTGGAAAGTAGGACACATTTACTGGGAACTGACCAACCGCCGCGCCGACGAAAAGACAGTAAGCTATGCCGAAAGCCACGATCAAGCGCTCGTTGGAGATAAAACAATCATTTTTAGGCTAATAGACGCTGATATGTATTGGCACATGAAGCGAGGAGATGAAACTTTGCTGGTTTCCATGGGCGTTGCAATGCATAAATTGATACGCCTGATTACGGCAACCACTATGAATGGCGCCTACCTTAATTTTATGGGGAATGAGTTCGGGCACCCCGAGTGGGTCGATTTTCCACGTGAAGGTAACGGTTGGTCGTATAAATATGCTCGTCGTCAATGGGATTTGGTGGATAATCCGAACTACCTTTATCATGGACTTGGCAAATTTGATAAAGCCATGATGGAGCTGATTAACTCCGTCCCTAATTTCAGCGAAACATCAAACGATAAAATTTGGGACAATGAAGGTGACCAAGTTCTTGCCTACCAGCGCGACGGCTTGATTTTTGTATTCAATTTCAACCTCGCAAAGTCGTATACAGATTACGGCATATTGGTGGATAGCGGAAGTTACAAAATTATTTTAAATACGGATAATCCGGCATTTGAAGGAAACGATTTAGTTGATGAAAGTGTTATCCATTATAGTCAGCCCGCCAATGACGGCACCTATGGCAAAGAGTGGTTAAAGCTTTACATCCCGGCTTGTACAGCATTTGTACTCAAAAAACAGTAATATTTTAATGGCTTTGGTGTCGGAAACTTATGAATTAACTCTGTCGAATTTTAACTTTGACAGAGTTTTGTAATTCCAACAGTATAGTAAAAGATTAAATTATGGAACTAAACGAAGCAAAGAAAAATTATTATGCTCCCATGCATACTGCAGAACACATACTCAATCAAACCATGGTACGGATGTTTGGGTGTGGGCGTTCGCGGAATGCACATATCGAACGAAAGAAGTCAAAATGTGATTATGAACTGACACAAGCCCCTACTGAAAAGCAAGTTCAGGAGATAGAACAGCGTGTAAATGAAGTAATTCAATTAAATCTGCCGGTGCAAGAAAAGTTTATGAGTCAAGAAGAAGCAAGCGGAATTGTTGATTTATCCAAATTACCTGACGATGTCTCAGATACATTACGGATTATCCTTGTAGGGGATTATGATATATGTGCTTGCATCGGTCAGCACGTAGAAAATACGTCAGAGGTAGGACGATTTGAAATTCTAACTCACGATTACAAGAATGGACGGTGGCGAGTAAGATGGCGTGTAAAGCGAGAGCAGTAAGCAATGAGGCAGGTTAAATCAAGAAAACATTCGGGCAATACCTTTATGAAAAAGTTAAAGCGTTTTGTGCTGAAGCTTATATTGTGGTTTTTTATCATCACAGTCAGTTGGGTGATTTTGACTCGTTTTGTACCTGTGCTGGTAACCCCGTTGATGGTTATCCGCTCGGTAGAAGCTGTTGCTGACGGTAAGGCGCCGAAGATAAAGAAAGACTGGGTGTCAATTGATAAAATTTCACCTCATATGATTCAGGCTGTTGTTGCTTCGGAAGATAATCTATTTATGCACCACAACGGATTCTCGTTCAAAGATATAGAAAAAGCGTACAAACAAAACAAAAAAGGGAAACGCATACGTGGTGGCAGCACCATTTCGCAGCAGACTGCCAAGAATGTTTTTTTGTGGCCCGACAGGTCGTGGGTACGAAAAGGGTTGGAAGCGTACTTTACGGTTTTGATTGAATTTTTTTGGTCGAAAGAGAGGATTATGGAAGTGTATCTGAACGTAATCGAAACCGGTGATGGAATCTACGGTGTACAAGCTGCTTCAGAAATTTACTTCAATAAGTCGGCTTCAAAACTTACCAAATCGCAAGCGGCATTGATAGCTGTGTGTTTGCCTAACCCCCGCCGCTTCAATCCGGCTAAACCTTCCAACTACATCCAGCGGAGAAAAAACCACATTGTTAACCTAATGGGAAAAATTGAAAAAGTTGATTTTGAAAAATAATCACTAATCTCATTTTCCTTACTTTCCACCAATAAAATGACTTG
>JAAYSS010000137.1 GCA_012518275.1 Bacteroidales bacterium | reverse complement strand
GAATTTCCGCCTGAAACGAGTAGGCATAGAAACGGAAACTTCGGAGTTTTTTCATTCTCTTTTCCTTGGCTGATAAAATGTGCTAAAACGTGTGCTTGCAGGTGGTTCACTTCTACCAAAGGAATGTTGAGCGCTTGCGAAAATCCTTTAGCAAACGATGTTCCCACGAGCAACGAGCCAAGTAATCCGGGCCCTCGCGTAAACGCAATGGCAGTCAGTTCGCTCTTGTCGATGTCTGCTTCCTTCAGTGCTTCATGTACTACGGGGATAATGTTTTGCTGGTGAGCACGCGAAGCTAATTCCGGCACTACGCCGCCATATCTTTCGTGAACTTTTTGGCTGGCGATGATGTTAGAAAGTACCACACGATTGCGTAACACTGCAGCAGATGTGTCGTCACAAGACGATTCTATTCCAAGGATAGTAATGTTTTTTTCCATATATTTAGTAATTAAACGTTGAAAAAGAGCAATTGTTTGAAAAACGGGTTAATGCTCTGGAGTGGTTTAATTTTTGTACTTAATCTTAAAAACTCTACAAAAGTACAAACTAATGCTTGGTTTCCCATACCTAATTAGCGAAAAAATAGTTACTTTTGTATTCTAATACCTAAAGAAATTAAAAAGTTACGAAATATAGTAGTCATTACACTGCTGGTACTTATAGCATTGGTGGTGGTTTTGTTTGCGTTGTTGCACAGCAATAAGGCACAAAATATCATTGCTGATGAAGCGGCAAAAAGCCTGTCTAAAAAATTAGATACTGAAGTTTCTATCGGGAATGTGCGCTACAAGCCTTTCAATACTTTTCAATTTGAAGATTTATTTGTCCAAGATTTGAATAAAGACACTCTTCTTTACGTGCATAAAACATATGCAGATTTTGATTTTTGGAATTTTTTCAAAGGAAAGTTTGTTTTTAACCAGATTGAACTTGACGGTTTAGAAGGAAATCTTATTGTCGATTCTGTCGGTGTGAGCAATTTGGATTTTGTGCTTGAAGCGTTCAGAAAACCTAAAAAAGAACAAAAAGGAAAAGAGTCGTCGCCTGTCGAGTTTAATTTCAAAGACATCAAAAT
The DNA here is from genome assembly GCA_012518275.1 of Bacteroidales bacterium. Lineage (GTDB taxonomy): Bacteria > Bacteroidota > Bacteroidia > Bacteroidales > Paludibacteraceae > UPXZ01. The sequence continues at coordinate 1,051 of JAAYSS010000137.1, read as the reverse complement.
TACCAACTCTTCTTTCAAACTTTACAATCTTCAACATCCCGACATGGCTAATAACGAGCGTTTTAACGGGAGTCGGCTGGCTTTCAAGGATATTAATGCGAAGATTGCGGTTGACCTACTCAAAGGTGATTCACTTGCAGCCACCATTCATTCGTTGAGTGCAAAGGAGCGTTCAGGATTGACGCTGGAAAATCTTAAAACGAAAATTTATGGTTACAGAACCGGATTTAGATTTCCGAATCTAAGTATAAAATTACCTAACTCGCAGCTGGAAATGGATTCGGTAAAAATGGAATATGATAGCATTTCAGGTTTGAAAGATATTTTGAATTCCGTTCGCTGGAATGCTGTGATAAAGCCTTCTAAAATAGCTTTGAACGACCTGTCGCCATTTGTACCGAATTTTTCAAACTTGAAAGATCCTGTTAGCTTGCAGGGAAGGCTTAATGGACGAATTTCAAGTTTTCGCTTGAAAGATTTAGAAGTGAAGTATCGCAATTCGATAAACTTGAAAGCAAATATTGATTTGAATGGAATCCCGAATATCAACGAAACATTTATTTATGCCGATGTAAAAGATTTTAGGGCAAATAAGGGGGAAACTCAGGACTTTATCTCAAAAATTACCCAAAAACCATTTATACTACCCAAGGAGCTTACAAGGCTCGGAACGATAAAATACAACGGTAATATCACCGGGTTTTTTAGTAATTTGGTAGCTTTTGGAAACATTACAACCGATGTGGGAACGCTGAAAACTGATATTCTACTTCAGTTTGAAAACAATATGCGTGATGTACGCTACAACGGTACGGCAGAATCGAAAAGTTTTCAGTTGGGAACCCTTTTGGCAAACAAAGCGTTGGGGAAAACAGCTTTCAAAATCAACACAAAAGGCTCAAAACTACATAACCGAAGTCTGCAAGGTACAGTTAAGGGTACTGTCCCTGAAATATTTCTGAACAAATACATTTACCGAAATATCAATTTGGATGGAAATTATGACGGGACGGGCTTTGACGGGCACTTGGCTGTGAATGATAAAAACCTT
>JAAYSS010000136.1 GCA_012518275.1 Bacteroidales bacterium | reverse complement strand
GCATTGCATAAAAACATTTTACAGTTGTCAAATCATTAAATTATGTTCCGAACAAATAAAGTTAAAAATTACCATCTGCCGTTCGATTTTAAAATAAAAAAAGTGAACAGCGAACAAAGAGTAGCCCCATCCACAATTTGTCATTTTATAAAGTTAAACAAACAAAGGATCAAAATCAAGTGTCTTTAAATGCTCCACCGCACCTTCGGTATATTATTTCATAATGATTTGTCATTGTCAATTTTTTCGTGCAGTTATTCCCTCATTGTTAAATGCAACTTAAAGTGAGAGTCTTTTTCCTGTACAACATTTTTAGGCAGATTCTTGAAAAATCTGTTGAACACTTGGAATATATTCTCTAGTTAACAACTGCATCGAAGTATTTGCTTTTAGTATTCTTCTAGGATAGTTATTTATCCAGTTTTGAATTTCGTATACACGTTCCTTCGAATATTTACTGATGGCACTTCCTTTCGGAATGAATCGACGAATCAATGTGTGCATCTGTTCGTTACTTCCTCTTTCATAAGAAGCATATGGATGACAATAGTAAATATTTGTTCGCGGCTTAGAACTCTCTTTAATGGATTTTTCTAATGTTTCTGAATCTAGAAATTCTGTCCCATTATCCACAGTAATTGTTTTAAATGTATTTGAAAAATCTTCGGTTCCTAGCTGTTTCTCTAAATTATCCAATACTCTGTGCACTTCTTTTTGAGTCTGAGCCCTCAATTTAAAGATAAGTGTTGATCTATGTTTTCGTTCAACTAGGGTAAGGAGGCAGGCAGTGCCTAACTTCTTTCCTGACTCTACAGTGTCCATCTCCCAATGACCTGTCTCTAGTCGTTCTTCGGCTTCTTTAGGACGATGTGTAATATCTTTCCCGAAAGGCACTTTCTGTCGAGGCTTAACCTTTCTTTTCTTTCTTTTTTTTATTTCACCACGTCGTGGTAAATCAGTTATTTCTACATTTAAGAACATATTATTCTCGATATAGTAATAAAGAGTTCGAGTACTGATTTCTGTATCAAAAGGATTACCATTCTTTTCTAAGTCCATAATAATGGCATCTGGAGACCACTTTTCTTCTAGTATTTTAGATTCAATATACTCTACGAACTTATGATCATCTCGAATCTTTAACTCAGGACCCTTATTCGTTGCTTGAAGGTCATAATCTTCTTGAGCAACATTCGCTGAATAAGACTGATAATCTTTCCATGCCGAGTCTTTCAAAATCACTTTCCCACGGCGTAACTCTCGATATAGACTAGAAACACCACAACCTATAATCTCAGCCATTTCTTTTCTCGTTATTTGTTTATTTTTTGGTAATATACGATTAGCTTTGATTAGGTTTTCAATTTTTACTCGATCTTCAAACTTTAGATGTTTTTCTTTCTTTTTACGTATTGAATTGGTAAACTTATTAAAGTTCATAAGGCCTGAATAATTCACACTTTTTCTAATAATGGTAACTAACGTTGTCCTAACAACTATTTGTTTGATTCATTTTTCACCCATTGGGTGATGAAAAAAGAACCCCTTTCTGATATGGTTAATTC
>JAAYSS010000135.1 GCA_012518275.1 Bacteroidales bacterium | reverse complement strand
CCCTTTGGAAAGTGCACGCTGATTTTGGGTTTCAAAATAATCAACGTTACGAAATGGCGTTGTTTCACACCCATTTTCCCAATCAAGCCGTTCCGCAAAAAGAGCCAAACAAAGAGCTGGCTTTCAATCTGAAAACGATTTCCGGCAATGTCCGCTTTCACAATATTGACAACGAAAAATGGGGAAAAACGTTCGGTTTTTCAACAGAATATCAAATCAATAAAATTGGCGGATATTCATTTCTTATGCCTGAATTTAAGCGGTTTACAAACGGGATTTTCGGAGCAACCAATTACAAGGTTAATGAAAAATGGACGATGACAGGCGGATTGAGATTCGATTTTGGGAAAATTGATACACAGGGCTTTTACGACACAATTTTGGAAGATTATTTCAAAACATCGGGCTACGATGAATCTACCGCGAAATTTTATGCACAACGCGCCAAAGCGTTAAAACTGTATTTTACGAATTTTTCCGGAGCGGTCGGTACCATTCTTCGCCCTAATCCAATGCATCAAATCAAAATGAATTTAGGCAGAAGCTTTCGCTTCCCTACCCCGAATGAGTTGGCTTCAAACGGCGTACATCATGGCGCATTTAGGCACGAACGTGGAAGTGAAAAACTGAAACCTGAAACGGGATTACAGCTTGACACAGAATATTCGTATAAACATAATAAGTGGTACATTGGAATAAATCCCTTTGTCAATTATTTTTCAAATTATATATTTCTAAACCCAACGGGGCAATGGTCTCTACTTCCACACGCCGGTCAGCAATACGAGTATGCTCAATCCAAAGCTTTAATGTGGGGTGGTGAAATTGAAACCAATTATCAGATGGCAGAATTCTTGAAATTATCCATCAATTTAGAGCATATTTTTACGTTGAACTTGAATTCGGGATACGCCCTGCCCTTCTCACCACCCACACGATGGACGACTAATATGATATTCTCAGCAAATGCAGGCAAAATAGTAACTCATTATTCTGTTAATGCTGAAATTCAACAAATATTTGCACAAAACAGAATCACAAACAATGAAATCAAGACACCCGGTGCTACCCTTTTTAACCTTACAGCATCACTTAATTGGAAGGCAGGTAAACAGCTATTAATAAGCGAATTACAGGTATATAATATTTTCAATACCGCCTACTTAAACCATTTAAGTTATTATAGAAAATTGAATGCACCGGAACCCGGAAGAAATATTCAGCTTTTTTTGAAACTGCCTTTTTAAGCATCAATAATTAACTCTTATTTTATTAATAATTTAGAAGAAACAAAATGAAAAAAATTAATTTAGTAGCAATAAGCGCAATTTTGATAGCAGTAACCGCTATTTTTTCAGCTTGTAAAACCAATGAAGTGGACGTAGAAAAACCAGTAATAACGCTAAATTCTCCTGAACAACACGCTGTCCTTCTTATCGGCGATGAAGCAGGCATTCATTTGGATATGGATCTTGCCGATAACGAAGCCCTTGCGTCGTATAAAATAAGCATTCATGCCAATTTTGACGGGCACACTCACGCCGTTGCGCCGATGAGAGCAAAATCACTTACGACAAATGACAGCGTACCTTTTGAGATGACCAAAATTTGGACTGATATTGCCGGACAAAAATCAGCCAAAATTCATCACCACGAGATAAAAAT
>JAAYSS010000134.1 GCA_012518275.1 Bacteroidales bacterium | reverse complement strand
TATTAAAGGAACAAACAAAGAATAAAAGATTACGAAATATATTTTATCATGAAACATATTCTAAAAAACACAGTCCGATTGACTATTATAAGTGTCCTGATTACGTTGACATATTCATGTGAAAAACATGACTTTATTGACGAACAAGTATTTACAGGAGATGTAGGACCACAAGCTTATTGGGAAGTAGAAAGCTCTGCTATGAAAGCCGGCAGTAAGATGCCGTTTGAACTACAATACTACTCTACTGTTTCCGATATAGATAGAGCTGAAGTATGGTATAATTTGGTGGAAACCGAGAGTAAATCCGTTACTTGTCCGTGGGTTACTTCATTCACATATACCATAAAATCTGAACAATCAGAGGAAAAAAGAATTTCACAATTTATTCAAAGTTATCCGCATTCTCAAGCAGTTTGGAACGATACACTCAGAGCCTATAAACTAGATGGTGAGTTCCCGGTAAGTGGTACTTTGGCCCCATTTTCTTGGACAAAACCCAAAGAATTTGATCCCAATAAAATGGAAGAATATTTTGGTCAAGGCTTTATGCAACACTTCAAAGACAGTTTATTTACGTTGATGAAATTCGCAGATTTCAAAAAAATGTATCTGGGAATGGGCCTGTTGGATGATTTTATACAATATACGGACTCTACACACGATGAGAATTCGGATACATGGGTATTTCACTTCCCAAAACAAGCTGATGAAACAACACCTGTGCCTGAAGACCTTATAAAACTCTATAACACAATTGATTTTAGTAAGTTAATTGAAAATCCAACAACCGGTGATTACGAGGTGGAATATAAAAAAACGAATAAAATTAACGCAGTTATACGAGTCTATGATGTTCGAGGTGTTTATGGTTTGGCAACGCCATCGAAAGAAATAGAAATAAATTAAAAAACTTAGTTATGAAACAGTCATTAATTCTAAAATCTGTAGATGGAATGATTTGTTACAAACTCACTAATATAAAAAATAATTTTCGTATGAGAACATTTAAATTTTACACATACAGCTTTATTTTGTTGATGATCAGCCTTTTTGTTAATGGTTGTGTTGATAATGTACCTGAAGTAGAAACACTTCCATCACCAGCAGTTGATTTTGCATATAAAGTAATAGATGATAGTTATCAGCTTGATTATTATGTCGGTGCTACCATTGAGTTTACAAGTCTTTCAGGTATGAGCGGAGATGCAGTATGGGATTTTGGTGATGGAACCGCTACCGAAAGTGGAAATGTTGCAACTCATAGGTACAGTGTGCCGGGAACTTATCAGGTAAAACTGACAATAGATGGAACCCATCATAAAACTCAACCCATTATGGTGCGTGATATTGTGCCGATAATGTCCGTTGACCCGATTGAAGACGGTATCTGCGAAGTACTTGCAACACCTGTATCGATATCTATGGAGTTACCTAATCCGGAAGGCTTGTCGGAAGAATATCTGTGGATATTTCCTGAAGGAACCACAAACGAAGCTGGGGAACCGATGCTGACTTCGACCGAGAAAAATCCCGGAAAAATGAAATTCAGCCATGTGGGTTCACAAGCAGTACGTTTGCAAGTGAAATTGGCAGGTCGCCCGTTGCAAGAAGGAAAGGTAAACGTACAAGTGGGATACAACGAAGAAGTGCCAACCTTGTATTATGCCGTAAAAGGTGGCAATATCATGGCTTTGAAATTGGTAAATAACAAACCGGACGGAATGAAAATTAATCCATTCGATATGGAAATTTCATCAGGTAAGCATCCGTTTAATATCTTGTTCAAAGATCCGTCACTTTATATCTTAGACGCAGGACAGCAGTTTACATGGGTGAATGATGTTGACGGTAACTTAGGTGATGGTCGTATTACGGTAATGTCTAAAGACGGTGCTAAATTTGAAACTATGCTGACAAATACTGGTACAGCATTTGATGACCCATTTTATGGCTTCATTGATGGCAACACATTGTATTTCTCTGATCGTAATACCGGAGTTAGCAGCATTCCACTAGGTGAAAGGAACCGTGTGTTTTCCCGTTCTGATTTCCCGTTCGTTTTCCAAAATCAAGCCTTAAATTATTACAATAATGGCATCTCGTGGGGAGCTATCAATGCTTGTTTTACCAAAATAGACGATGTGTGGTATTGGTTGAAAACGTATAACGGAACAGGTATATTCCGATTTAAAGATGCTGATATACTCAAATCAACTACTCTTTCAGGCGATAGTGAAAATTTACCGGCAGATGGACATGTATTGGGTGGCACTTCTCCCAAGTCGATTGTATGGGATAGTAAAAATCAGGTAGTCTACTTTACGATTTTGGACACAGGGTTTGAAGGATTATACCGTTGCACGCCCAATCAACTTAAAGGTGTTGTTTCAAAAGGTGACTTATTGCCTTATCAGCTAAAAACAGCATCAGGAAAATCAGTTACTCCAATAACTGAAGCTGGAAGAGGAGAAGGTTCAACCGGAGAGTTTATCGGAATTTGTCAATTGACATTAGATGAAGCCACGGGTGATGTTTACTTTGGATTACGCTCGGATGACCCGGATGTGAAATCGGGATTAATGAGATACAATGCAACCACCGGTAAAATAGAACATGTGATTGAAGGTGTTGATGTATATGGAGTTGCAGTAAATAATGTAAAATCAAAATTATTTTAACCTAAAAATTAAAGACAAAGGTTTACCTTGTCCCTTTAATTATGAAGAAATTGTTTTTTGGTATATTAGTTGGGCTATTTGCCTTTCAGATAGCTTTTGCGCAATATCCGCCTAAGCGCGAGATGCGTGCGAACTGGCTTACAACAGTATGGCGGATTGATTGGCCATCAGTTACCGTACCGGCTCATGGCACGGAAAGTCAGCGACAGGAAGCCATCAAGAAGCAAAAAACTGAGCTGATAAATATCTTTGATAAGATGAAAACAGCAAATATGAATACTGTTTTCTTCCAAATCAGGAGCATGAGTGATGCCATGTATCGCTCATCTTATGAAAACTGGAGTAGTTTTATCTCTTCAGAACGAGGAGCTGATCCGGGTTGGGATCCATTGGCTTTTGCTATAGAAGAATCTCATAAGCGAGGTATGGAACTACATGCTTGGATTAATCCGTATCGTTACTCTTCGTCAGGACCTACACATGGAAATCTGCCGACGGACTATGTCAATACAAATCCGGAATGGCTGATTACCTACGATAGTTACACAAAAATTCTTAATCCGGGTATTCCGGAAGTTACACAACGAATTGCTGACATAGTGGCTGAGGTGGTTACTAACTATGATGTTGACGGAATCGTGTTTGACGATTATTTTTATGGAGGTGGAGGTACTGCCAATTCTCATGATCAGTTGCAATACGACTTATATAATCCGAAAGGACTTTCACGGGGCGATTGGAGACGTGAGAACTGTAACCGAATGATTAAAACGGTGTACGATCGGATTCAGTCGATAAAACCGTGGGTTACATTCGGTGTGAGCCCTGCCGGAGTAGCAGCATCTAATTCTTCTGTGGCAGCCAAATACGGAGTGCCCCCAGCTCCAGTGGGTACTGATTGGCAATATAGTGGAATCTACTCAGAACCTTTGGCTTGGTTACAAGAAGGTACTATTGATTATATTTCTCCTCAGATTTATTGGACCACCACCAGTTCAACGTCATACGATAAGCTGGCTGCTTGGTGGAGTATGGTTGCCAATAAGTTTAGTAAACATTTTTATTCCAGCCACTCGCTTACCAGTATGACTGGGGCGGGTCAAGTTCCAAAATTGATGCAAGCTCCGAAACTTGTTCCAAGTGAGAGCAAAGCATATAGAATACAAGGTGAGGAGATTTCAGAAGTAGGTATTTCTGGAATAGAAAAAGTTGCACTAGAACAATCCTTGTCAGAGTCTTCTATTCCCACTCCGATTCAGAGAACGCCCAGCGCAGCAAATTTTACCTTTCCTGAATTAGGAGTTCAAGTAGACGCGAATCGTACAAATGATTTGAACGGTGCGCCGGGAAGTGTCTTCTTTGCAACGAAAAAGGCAGTTGGAGCTAGTTTTGTAGATTATTTGAAGACTCAAGTTTTTACACGTCCTGCTATTCAGCCTGCTATTCATTGGAAAAAAGCCCCGACTCTAAACTTAGTTAACAACGTGTTTGTAAGTAATAAAATTTTGTCTTGGACACATGATCGGGATGATGTGAAATATGCCATTTATGCAGTGCCTGTGGCTGAGAGCAAAGGGCAAAATCTTTATGCCTCATCGGCTTATTTGATAGGAGTTTCTTACAGCAAGGAGTTTATACTTCCTGACGGGGTTTCGTCGCTTACACATAAAATTGCTGTGTCGGTACTTGACCGTTATCGCAATGAATCAGCACCAAGAGTACTTGGAGAGAAGGCTGCAACTCCTGAAGCGGCTCAGCTTACTTATCCAGCTAACAATTCAATTCCGATTATCCCCACCATGTTCAGGTGGAATGCTGTGCCTGACGCGGATTCTTACGTGTGGGAAGTAGCAGAAGATGCGCAATTTAATAACTTGATTTGTGCAAGAGAAGTTGTTGATAACCAATTTTTCTCAGGGTTGCAAACCAATATTTTAGAGGATAAAACTTACTATTGGCGCGTTAAAACAAAGAAAGCAAATGCTCCCGATATTTATTCGGAAGTGTTTAGTTTCAAAGGGACTAATTTTAAAATGCTTTCACCTCAACATGGTGCAGTAGACCTTTCACTTACACCCACTTTTGAGTGGATGAGTCTTAGTCCAACTGCACAATATACGCTCGAAATATCTAAATCTCCGCTATTCTCATCATCTGATGAAGTGTTTTCACAAACTGTGAATGGAACAACATTTACAATACCAGATAAAGTTTTAATTAGTGAAACAACGTATTATGCAAGGGTGGTAGTTGATGATGGAGGCAAGGGGGCAATATCGGAAGCCATTTCTTTTAAAACCAAGGAACTTGAAATTCCGATTCCAACTATCATTTCTCCTGTTGATGGAGCTGAAATTACTGGTACAAGCTTGAAAGTAGAGTGGGCAAATCAAAATTCAAAAGGTTTTTGGGTGGAATTATCTAAGTACACTTCATTCCCACCTAGAGGTTCAACAGTGCAACGTACGGATGCATTTACATCATCTACTGAGTTTACAGATCTTGATGAAGGTACATACTACGTGCGGTTAAAAGCATTGAATGGCACGGGCACTACCGAACCTTCGCCTTATGTAACGGTAATTATGAAAGCTTCGACTGATGTGAAGAATGTGTTGGATGACAATCAGCTAGCTGTCTTTTTAGATAAGGAAAGCCAACTGCACATTCGTCTGAGTGACGATGTGTCAGGAGACAACGTGATTGCTAAAATATATAACATTGCAGGAACATCGGTAACTAATACAACATTTGATGCTTTGCATGGTTTGAATAATTATTTTACCATTAATATGCAAAATTATCCGAAAGGAGTTTATATGCTGAAGGTCGAAGTAGGAAATTGTATTCGAGTGGTGAAATTTGTAAAAAGATATTAAGTAATCAAATGAGTCGACGACATAACGCCTTGGTACACATGGAAACAAAATAGGTTGGATGCAACACTTAACTTACTTTTATTGTGAAATGTACAAGAAAAATTTTTTTACAGTTATACTAGTTGGGGTTGGGCTGTTAATTTATCAAACAGCATATGCGCAGAATCCACCTAAGCGTGAGATGAGAGCGAACTGGCTTACAACGGTATGGCGGATTGACTGGCCCTCGGTTACCGTGCCCGCAAATGGAACAGCAGATCAGCGTCAAACTGCTATTAATAAGCAGAAAGCTGAACTGATAAATATACTTGATAAGACAAAAGCGGCCAATATGAACACTGTTTTCTTCCAAATCAGAAGTATGTGTGATGCTATGTATCCCTCATCGTATGAAAATTGGAGTCAATATATCTCTTCAGAACGAGGAGCTGATCCGGGATGGGACCCGTTGGCTTTTGCAGTAGAAGAATCGCACAAGCGAGGACTTGAACTGCACGCGTGGATTAATCCATATCGTTATTGTGTTTCTGCTGGAACATGTGGAAATCTGTCGACAGACTACATCAATTCAAAGCCGGAATGGCTGCTTGACTATGGGGAAAATAAGATAATTCTTAACCCGGGCATACCTGAAGTAATAAATCGTATTGCTGATATCGTAGAGGAAGTAATTACAAATTATGATGTTGACGGAATTGTGTTTGATGATTATTTCTATGTAAATGGAAAGACTTCCGATGCTCATGACCAGCTACAGTATGACCTATATAATCCGAATAAGCTTTCACGTGCCGATTGGAGACGGGAAAACTGTAATCGGATGGTCAAAGCGGTGTATGATAGGATTCAAATCAAAAAACCATGGATTACTTTTGGAGTGAGTCCTGCCGGGGTCGCAGCAACAGATCATGCTGTAGCTAGAAAATACGGAGTAACACGTTGTCCGGTTGGATTTGACTGGCAGTACGATGGAATTTATTCGGATCCTCTTGCATGGTTGAATCAAGGCTCACTCGATTATATTTCTCCACAGATTTATTGGCCTATTTCTGGAAATCCGCCATATGATCAGTTGGTTCCATGGTGGAGTAAGGTTGCTAATAAATTTGGTAAATATTTTTATTCCAGTCACCCCGTTTATAAAATGACCATTTTTGAGGCACCCTCTGTTTCTGCACCAATGATGAGTACTCCCGATACTCCAGAAAAGGAGAAAACATTCAGAATATGGGGTGAAGAGGTTTCAGAATTAGGCCTCTCAGGAATAGAAAAGTCGGCTTTAGAGCTGCGTACAATGTCCGACAGAGATGTTGTTAACTCGAGCTATAGAGCGCCAACTGCAGCTAATTTTGGGTTCTCTGAAATAGGAGACCAAGTAAACCTCAATCGTATAAGCGACCTAAATAATGCGCCCGGAAGTGTGTTTTATCGTACAAAAGATGTGCTTGTAGCTGGTTTTGTGGATTATTTGAAGAGAGAGGTGTTCTCGCGTCCGGCTATCCAGCCGGCTGTCGACTGGAAAGAAGCTCCCACCCAAAACCCTACTAGCAATATAGCTGTTAGTGGTACTTCTTTGACTTGGTCACACAATCGGGATGATGTGAAATATGCAATTTACGCGGTGCCTAATTCTGTAAACGGAGGACAAGAATTATTTGAAACATCTGATTATTTGTTAGGCGTGTCGTACAGTAAGCAGTTTACGCTGCCTACAGACGTTTCGCTGAAAACACACAAAATTACCGTGTCAGTACTTGACCGTTATCGTAACGAAACATTTGACAGAGTTTCTAATAATCCAAGCGTATTCGAAAACAATCAGATAACTGCGTACTTAGACCAAGAGAATAAATTACACGTTCAGTTAAGCGATGTGTCAAGTGATACTCCTATTACTGCAAAAGTTTATAGCATTACAGGAGCACTGAAAACCAATACAACATTTAACGCTTTGAAAGGTAATAACTACAATTTTACAATTAATTTACAAAACTATTCGGTGGGGGTTTATGTTCTAAGGATAGATGATGGTAATAACAGCCGAATGGTGAAATTTATGAAAAGAAATTAAGCAATTCTCAGTAAGCGATGGCTATGATGCCGATTTACTTAAAAAACACAACTGTCAGTACGTGATTTGATTGTGTGCTGACTTGAAAAAAATACAAATAATAAATAATACTACTAACTTTTAAAAAATTATCGTATGAAAAAACTTACATTGTTAATTATGGCTTGTGCAGTAGCAATTATGAGCTACGCAGCAGGCGGAAACATCACCTACGAACTTAACGGAGGGGTGACGAACGATTATGGATGGACAAGCAAGGCGGATATGCTTGCTGACTTCTCAGCAGATTACAACAAAGTATTTGGGAAATCAACAAGCTGGGGAGCTGACACAAAACCTGGAGATATTCAGGCAACTACATATCCAGATATGTACAAATTGTTTGAAGATGCAGAAATTGGACCGAAATGGGCTTGGTTGAAAGAATATATCCTTAAGGTTGCAGCTGATGCGGAGCATAAATCATTAGAATCGTTGCAAGGTGGTAATGATACTTATTGGTGTGGAGCTGTAGATGGCTTTTTTACAAATAGTCAATTTGCTGCAGGTGGTTGGAATGAAGCTCCGAACTTTACAGTGCTAGGAGCACCGGCTGCATTTATGCCCACATGGGGACACGGATTTGCCGGACCGGCAACTTATGACGGAACTGCGGAAATTATTCTTCCTACGCCTTATAAGGCCGAAGCTTCATTTGACGGATGGTACACTACTGCTGATTTCTCAAGTGATAGAGTAACGTCTATTGCTGTGGGAGAAACAGGCGACAAAACATTTTATGCAAAATGGACAGAATATGTTCCTACTATTGCTGAAGTGTGGGAGTTAGATGCCGGTGTTGAAACCAAAGCAACAGGTACGGTAACGTTGATTGATGGTAATAATGTGTACATACAAGATGCTTCCGGCGGAATGTTACTTACGTTTGCCGCTACACCTGATGTTGCACTAGGTGAAGAAATTGTTGTTAAAGCAAAAACAGCAGCTAACGGAACCCAAAAGAAATTGGTTGATGTTGCAGTTACGGGAAAGACAACAGGAACAGCACCAGAAGTACAGAAAATTGATTTAGACGGATTGAAAGCCGATGCAGAAAAAAATTATTCTACTTATATGTATCAGTGGGTACAGGCATTAGGACTTACAGTTCAGTCTTACAATGCTGATGGCACAGCTGTTCTGGCTGACGATGGCGGTAATACTATAAAATTAGCACTGAAATTAGATCAGGCTGCATATCCTGCAGGAACTAAAATAAACTTCAAAGGTGTAGTTGATTTTGATACAGATGTTATTCTGAATACTTCAATTGAAAACATCAAATTGTCACCTGTTCCACGCCCAGATTCGTATAAATATCCGGTACTAGAGGATAAATATTCCTTGACTAGCAAATGGTTGGTTTCTGCTCACTTAGATAACTTGGGAGCAAACCCGATTGGAAAAAAGGATTTTGTTCGCGGTATGCTTGCTAAAGGTGGAAAGATGTATTTTGTAGATAGAGATAACAAACAACTTGTAGTATTGGATGGAGCTACCGGTAAGAGATTAGAGCCGATTAAATTAGCTGAAGATGTGTTTACTTATAAAGATGCTGATGGTGAGGTAAAACAAGCAGGAACACTTCCATTTAACGACATTAAATTAGATAATGCAGGAAATGTGCTTTTAGGTAACTGTGCTACATCAGTTAAAGAAATGTTCCAAATTTGGAAAGTTGATTTAGCAACCGGAGAAGGAAAGCTTGTATTGGAAGAAATGTTAATGGAAAATCCTGATTTTGTTGAATCTGCTGTCCGTTTTGATGCATTTGGTGTATACGGTGATGTGGATGGCGATGCTATTATTTTAGCTTCTAATGCTAATGCTATGGAGGTATATAAATGGACTATTGAAGATGGTGTGGCCGGTAAAGCTGAAATGATTGAAATAGACGTTAGTGTGGAAGGTACTTACCTGACAAATTTAGAAAATCCGGGAACAGCTCCTCAAGTATTTCCGTTGGATTTCAACTATTTCTATTTAGACGGTAACGAAACTTTACCTACATTGATAGATATGGACGGAAATGTAATTGATGGATTTTACGAAAATCCGGCTGCAGAGGTTGATACAACTACCAAACCCGGAGAAGAATGGAAGATTAATAAAGGACATAACGGCCTAATTGAATTTGAATTGGGTGGTGAGTACTTCTTCTTGATTGCCGGAACAAACACTGTGGGTGTTCCTCCTTCCACTTTCCGCCTATACAAATGGGAAGACGGGGTGAAAGCGTTCTCAGGCATACAGCCAATGTGGACATTCCCGGCAGACGGTATGGGTGCAGAAACTAATAGTTATCGTACGGCGGTTCCAAGTGTAGAGGTAGATGAAGAAGCTGGTATAGCTACGCTGTATCTGTATACAGGTGAAAACGGCTATGGAGTGTACGAATTCTCTACAAATGCAACTAGCGTTCGAAATACGTATAATAATGATGCTGTAAACGTTAGAGTGGATGGTAAAACATTATTGCTCAGTGAAGAAGTTGCATCAGTATCGGTTTATACAGTTACAGGCCAGTTAATAGCTCAAGCTGAGAGAGCAGCATCTTTGAATGTTGCTGAAAGAGGTATCTATATCGTAAAAGCTACCACACTTCAAGGCGAAACAGCTGTTCATAAAGTTCTTGTAAAATAATAACTGTTATTATTATAAATCCTTTGATAAAAAGGCGGTGGTATTTCCGCCGCCTTTTTTGTTTATTTAGAGAACGAACATTCTAATCCGTTAGAACTTGTAAAACTTCAGTTCATCTATTTTTCTATTAAAAAATTCAATAAAATGAAAAAACTAATACTTTCCTTTATTTTTCTTCTTTCTTTTCTAACTATTCTCTCTGCACAAAACCTTATGTTAAGTGGAGTAAGTTACACTGTTGATACGCTTGAAAATCATCAAGTAGGACCAGGTACTCACTATGTCTCTTTGCGATTAATGGGGAATAACCGATTAGATGTTTATTTTCTGAAAACGGATCTGAAAAATCAACACATCCAGATTCATACCGCTTTGGGGCATGATTCAATTTACACCGGAGAGAGACCATCTGCGGTGGCCAAAAGAAAATCCAGAGAAGGGGCTCAATATTTTGCAGGAACTAACGGCGATTTTTATAGCACAACTGGTTATGTTGGCTATCCCGGTGGGGGGCATATGATTGGCGGTGAAATAACTAAAATTCCTAAAAGCAATCGAAAGGTATTTCTGTTAGATGATATGAAAAGACCTGAAATTGGTTTAGCTTCTTATTCCGGTTTATTGAAATTTAACGATGAAGAATGGGTGATAAATAGTTTGAATCACTTAAGGGGCGAAGATCAACTGTTGTTGTACAATCAGTATAACGGAAAGTACACACGAACCAATAAGTATGGCACAGAAGCGCTTATCGAACTTCTTGATGGTTACACCTGGGGAACAAATAAGACCTTGAGGGCCCGAGTATTAAAAGTGGAAAAAGGAGTGGGAAGTATGGCTATACCTAAAGGGAAAGCCGTATTGTCAGGACATGGGATAGCACAAGCGAATTTGAACAAATTAAAAGAGAATGATGAAATAGAATTTAATTTAGGTATATCTATAAATAATAACAATACGTCTAACTTTCAAGTAATGACCGGTGGAGATGGCCGTACTATTATGCTAAAAGATGGTGTTGTTGCTACCGAAGGAGTTTGGGCAGACCGTCATCCTCGTACCGGATTGGGTTATACTCAGAATAGAGATTCTTTGATTTTTTGTGTTGTGGATGGTAGGGGAGTTTCGGCGGGAGTTAGCACCAGGGATCTTGCAGAATTGATGAAGAGTGCAGGTGCTTATACAGCATTCAATATGGACGGTGGAGGATCCAGTTGCATGTACATCGCTGAGTATGACGGACCTGTAAATAAAAATAGCGACCCGGGTGGAGAGCGTGCAACATCAAACAGTATTTTTGTGGTTTCTACCGCACCGACAGATAATAATGTAGCAATCATAAAACCTCATGAATCAACTTATCAGTTGCCATATTTGGGTGAATATTCTCCAAAATTTTATGCTTATAATCAATATGGAGTGCTTTTAAGTTCTGATTTACAAGATGTTGTTCTTACATGTCCAGCTTCGCTTGGGAAGATAGAAGGAAATAAATTTATTGCAACCGGTAATACATCCGGACAAATAACGGCTACATACAACGGAAGTGTGGCAACTAAGATTAATATCGATTTTTTACCTGTTTCCGGGATAAAAATTCGACTTGATTCTATATTGACAGATAACAGACGTGATTATCCGATTGAAGTATTAGCCACTACATCTGCTGGTGATGCGCTAATCGCTCCTTCTGCTTTTACTTGGGAGGTTGAAAATTCTGAAATTTGTACTGTGGAAAATGGGGTGGTAAAAGCATTGAAAAATGGTTCAACTGTTTTAACCGGAAAAATTAATGATGTCTCAGATCAAATTACTATTAATGTGGAAATTCCTTCAGCAGCTGTTATTATAGGGGATAGCCTCAAAAATGATGAATGGAAATTGAATGCCTCAAGATTCTTAAAAGCTAATTTGAATACCGATAATCTTCCGGCGCATTGGAATACAGGTTCAGCAATTAATTTTGTATATAATATAGGACGTGCACCTTTCATGAACCTTACCCATAAAAAAGAGTTTTACGGGCTTCCGGATACTATTAAGGTAACCATGAATGTGGGAGATGTTGCTCTTTCTAGAGCGATATTTACATTCAAAAATAATTTATCAGAATCTTCCTCGATAGAATTTAATGATTTTGAAAAGAATCAAGACATTACATTGAATATACCTGTTGATCAGTTGTTTAATGTTAATGACAGAGCCATTTATCCCATTTCTTTTGACAATGTGAAATTTTACCTCAACACAGACGAAATGACGGTAGGTAAGAGCTATTCTTTAGGCATTAAAGAGATTGCACTGGCTTACAAGGATATTGAGATTAGTGGAATACGTCATAAAAACTCCGCTCTTTTTGGAGTTTATCCCAATCCCGTCGGTAAGGGTAATGAATTAATTATACGTTTACCGGAAACTAACTTAGGAGATGATGTGCATTTACGCTTATTTGATTTAAGCGGGAAACAAATCAAGACTCTGAAACTTGCAAATATTCAAAGTAACACTTTCTCATTTTCGTTATCAGGTGTTGAAACCGGTACTTATTTAATGCAACTAACTAACGGTAATAGAAATCAAACTCTGAAAATAGTGGTACGATAACCTTGATGATGACTGATAAAGTGGTGAATTTGTGTTGTTTAATTTTCGTATGATGGGGTCATTAGTATAGCTGTTATGAAAAAGATTATTTTTGTTTCGTTCTTTATATTTTTCTTTGCATCGGTATATTCACAAGGAATAACGATAGACGGGAAGAATTACACCGTAGATACGCTTCTATACCAGATGCAAATAGGTCCGGGAGTGTATCATTCTTCTTATCGCTTACCGGAATATCCGCTTAATTTTCAAGTAATGGAAGTGGATTTGAAGAATCCATATAATATGATTGAAACGGTAAAAGCCGGCGATAAAGCAGTTGCACAAGAGCGTCCCACAAGTATGGCACGGCGTAAAGATAGACCGGGACATGAAGTGGTGGGAGGTACAAACGGTGATTTTTACTTCTATCAAGATGTGATTGAAAATGGAATCCCTCGGAGTGGACAGTTTCTGAATGGCGAAATGATAGCCAACCCAACGGGGCGTGCGTCATTTATTTTAGGAAAAAATAAAAAACCGTATGTTGATAGGATAAATTTCAGGGCAGACCTTATTAGTGGAGAGGACAAAACCCGAATTCACACTGTCAATATGCTCAGATTAGAGTGGGAACCTAACGCTACTGATTTTCTGACGCTTTATACCGATAAGTTCGGAACATATACAAGTGCAATTCCCGAAGGTACGAAAGTTGTAATTCGTCCGAAAGATGGCGGCAGGCTACAAGTTGGCGCAAATGATACAATAACGTGTATTGTAGAAAGTGTGAAAGATAATACCGGTGCAACTCCTATTCCTGCGGGGAAAGCTGTACTCCATGGACGCGATGGAGCATCCGCGTTTCTAAAAGGCCTCACTGTGGGTTCGGAAGTAACCATGGCTTTTCGAACACAGCTAAGAACTACACCTAATGAACTTTTGGACTTTAAAGAACAAGTAGGGGGAAGTGATTGTATTGTCCTTAAATACGGTCAACCACAGCATGAAGCAAAAACAGCGGCTTCGGGCAAACATCCGCGGACAGGAATGGGTTTTTCACAAGACAGCACAAGGGTGTTTATGGTGGTGGCAGACGGACGTTCAGGAGCTTCTGCCGGACTCGATTTACTCCCTTTCGGTGAATTATTTAAAGCCGTTGGTGCCTGGAATGCCGTAAACTTAGACGGCGGAGGTTCTTCGGTCATGTTTGTTAATAATCAGAAGATAGTAAATTCTCCTTCGGGGGTAACTGAACGTGCTGTAGGTAATGGAGTTTTAGTTATTTCAACAGCACCGGAAGATGCAGAGGTGAACTATATAAAACCTCATAAACCAAAGCTTCAACTTCCGAGATACGGTGAACACATTCCTCAGTTTTATGCCTATAATCAATATGGAAAACTTCTTGATGATGATTTACAGGGTGTTGTGCTGACTTGTCCAAAATCATTGGGAGAGATAGTAGGCAACAAGTTTATTGCGAACGGGACTGAGTCCGGACAGATTACAGCAACTTACAACGGTACCGCTATAGCAAAAATGGATGTAATCTTGTTGCCGGTTTCTGGCATGAGAACGCGTTTGGATTCAGTGCTGGTCGATAATAGACGCGATTATCTTGTGGAAATTATAGCTTCCACGAGTGCCGGCGAAAGTTTGATTTCACCGGTTGCGTTTGACTGGATAGCAGATGACGAATCAATTGCTTCGGTGGAAAGCGGAGTGGTAAAAGGAGTTAAAAACGGTTCTACTGTAGTAATCGGAACGATAAATGATATCTCGGATGATATAAAAATTATTGTACAAAACCCGCCTGCACCTCAAATTATAGGCGACAGCCTGATAACCTCCGATTGGAAACTTACTGCATCATCTTTCTTGGGGGCAAAGCTTAATACGGAGAATCTGCCTCAAGAATGGGATACAGGTTCGGCAGTTAACTTTGTTTACTCAATTGGGCGTGCTCCATTCATTACCCTTACCAATGAAAAAACATTTTATGGTTTGCCGGATACGGTAAAACTGGTTATGAATATTGGTGATATGGGTATTTCAAAAGCTATCTTTACCCTTAGAGATAATTTGGATAATAAAGTGATATTAGATTTGACAGCATTCAAACAGAATGCTGATTTCTCATTAGATATCCCGATTGACCAATATTTTGATGTCAACGACAGAGCAATCTATCCGATAAAATTTGACAATGTTAAATTCTATTTAGATGCATCCGATATGGTGGCAGCAAAACCTTATACATTGGCAATAAAAGAAATCACACTTTGCTATAAAGATTGTGAAGTAAACTATCTTCCGACACTAAAAACCAATCTATTTAAAGTTTATCCAAATCCGATGTCTAAAAATAATTTGTTGACTATTCAACTAAATGAAGCTACTAATAAATATAAGGATTTGAAAATTCTTTTGTACGATTTAACCGGTAAGCAGATATATGCTGAAAGTTTTGAGAAAATAAATTCAAATGCTGTGCAGTTGCCTATAAAAGTGACAAGTGGAACTTATCTTTTGGAACTGAAAGCAGATAATCAAAGTCAAACAGTAAAATTAATTGTAAAATAAAATTGTTATGAAACTAAAATTTATCACACTCTTGTTGGCCATTGGCCTTGTTGCGCAAGCACAGAATATTCAAGTAAAATCTCAGTATGAATTACCTATAAACAGTACTAAAACAGCTTTCTATCCGGTATTAAGTGAGGATGGAACAATGTTGTTGTATTCAACTGAAGGGTACAATGGATTGTATCTCTATGATTTTGAGACGAAAGAAGAAAAAAACATATCAAGTGTTCAAAATTCGGGTTATGACCCTGTTTTCAGCAACGATAATTCAAAAGTTTTCTTCCGAAATACAAGTTACGAGCGTGGAAGAAGATTTGACGCACTAGAAAGTTACGATTTGAGAACAGGAAGACAGGCCAGAATGATAAAACCTCAACGAAACTTACGAACAGCTCGTAGCTATCACAACGGAGCTATTGTACAAGCGAATAATCGTCTTTATAAAACTACATTTGGACGTACTAAAGCAGCTATTCCCGTGTATGTAAGCTCTGAAAACTTAAAAATTTATGTTTATTCTAACGGTAAACGGACAGAGTTGAAGCCGATTGAAGGTGAAAATATAAATTATATTTGGGCCTCTCTTTCGCCGGATAATTCCAAAATTTTGTTTACAGCTGTCGGGAAAGGAACGTTTGTATGTGACTTAAAAGGAAAAGTGATTGCTAAATTGGGATATTTGAATGCGCCTGTTTGGTATAACGATGAAATGGTAGTGGGGATGCAAGACAAAGATGATGGGCATGTTATCACATCATCTTCCGTAATTCTGATTTCGCTGGATGGAAAAGTGAAAAAACAGATAAGCAGTGATGAGCATATTGCTATGTATCCATCAGCATCTTCAAAAGCCGGAAAAATTCTTTATAACACAATGGATGGAAAATTAGTTGTTTCTGAACTAACCATCAACTAAACATTTTATAAAATGAAAAAAATATTATTGCCTATATTGTTGCTTGTGTTTTCTTTAAATTTGATAGCACAAGATTTGTCTGGAGTTAGAATTTACATCAATCCGGGGCATGGTGGATATGATGCTAATGATAGAAATGTGGTGATACCCCCATTTAAATCAGGAGATCCGAACGGATTTTGGGAGTCTAGCAGCAACTTACATAAAGGATTGTATTTGAAAGAAATGCTCGATTCGCATGGTGCTTCCACAGCTATTTCGAGGGTTACTAATACTACAGAAGATGATTTGCCACTTTCGCAAATTGTACGTTCAGGAAATGAATTCAATGCGGATCTTCTACTATCTATTCATAGCAATGCTGGTGGTTTAGCAAATCATATTTTAATGCTTTATGCCGGCAGAGATCTTAATGATACTAAGATTTATCCGACACAGCCGTCTCCGGAGGTGGAGCGTAAAAGCCGTGCGATAAGCGAAGTGATAGCTAAGAATTTATACATGAATAAGCTTACTCCATGGGCGCACCCTTATACATTACGTGGAGATAAAACCGCTGCATCCCAGTGGTTCGGATGGCCCAACGGTTACGGAGTGCTCAGAGGAGTTACTGTGCCGACTGTACTTTCAGAAGGATCCATGCACGATTATATCCCAGAAACTTATCGTCTTATGAATATGGATTATAAATATTTGGAAGCTTGGAATTTCTTTAAATCAATAGCTGATTATTTTAAGTCGGAAACTATTCCACACGGTATTATTGCTGGTTCTGTGAGAGATAAATTTATCGAAAATCCGGCACCGTATAAAAAAATATCTAATTCACATGATTTGTTTAAGCCTATAAATGGTGCAACTGTTAAGCTGATTGAAAAAGACTTGACCTACACAACCGATACTTTGAACAATGGGATATATGTGTTTAAAAATCTAGAACCCGGTGAATACACCTTGGAAGTATCGGCTAAAGGATATCATAGCCGAACTTTTAAGATGACAGTTGAAGCTAATACCATCAGTTATGATGATACTCGGATAAATTTAATTCGTAATACTCCGCCTGAGGTAGTAGAGTATTCTCCACATGCGCTAACTTCGGACACGGTTATGCTTGCAAGTTCTACAATTAAGTTCAAGTTCAACTGGGATGTTGATGCTGAAAGTGCAAAGCAAGCATTCTCAATTTCACCGGCAGTAGAAGGGAAGTTTGAATTTAAGGAATCAAACTTCGTGATGGAGTTTATACCAAACGAGCCTCTCGATATATCTACGGTTTATACGGTTGTATTAGACAAAACATTGAAGCATTTCGACGGCTTGTCAATGGAAGAAGATTTTACGTTCCAATTCAAAACAACCGATAGAAACCGACTTCGTTTATTGGCTTCTTATCCGCTTGATAATGAAACAAATGTTGATTATAAAAAGCCGACATTTACATTCGTTTTCGATAAAGAATTGATGACAGCTGAACTGATAGATGGAGTTCAAGTTTATGACATGGACGGTAATATGTTAAAGAAAAATAGGAGATCCTTGTTGCATAACAAAGTACCTGCTCCTATGGGTTCAACTTCGTTTATGTTGGGAGAGGATTTAGTACCCGGCAAACAGTACTATGTCAGCATAGCGAAAGGAATAAAAGACATTGATGGAGTTTTCTTAACAGATACATTGCTGTTCTCCTTCACTGCTTCCGATGAAAGGATAACGGATAAAACAGTAGTTGAAACGTATGAAACAAGCGATAAGCTCTCATATGATGAAGCTCAGAGCGTTAATGTAACCAAAGCTTCCGTAACCAGATCTTCTGCTAAGAAACTATTTGGTTCTTATAGCAATAACCTGAAATATACTTTTAGTTCATCAGAAGGTGGCAGTGTTGTTTATAAAATTGTTGATTCAGTCTTTGAAGCCACCAATGACTCTACGGTTGGTCTTCATATCTACGGTGACATGTCAGGCAATGAGATGTATCTTCTGTTTGAATCAGAAACAGATACAAAAGAGGTTCTGTTGGATAGCATTCATTATGGAGGGTGGAAATTTGCAGAAGCAGATTTAAGTGTTTTATTACCAAAGACTACTTATAGATTAACGGGTTACAAACTTGTTCAGCGGTCTGCTCCTCTTTCAGAGTCGGGTAGTATTTTCATAGATAACTTACTCCTTTACGGAGAGCCGATTACGTCAGTCATATCCCATAAACTGGAAGATGTGACAATTTATCCGAACCCGGCTAAAGATATTATTCGAGTGTCAAAAGGCCCGCATCAGATTGTGGAAGAAATGCAACTTTACGCATTGAATGGAAAATTAATTCGTTCAAGCGAATACGATTATTTGCTTGTGGATGATATTCCAGTCGGAACGTATTTATTGAAAATAAGGTTCAATGAAGGTGTTTATTCCACTCCTGTAATCGTAAGGCACTGATAAAAGTAAATAAATGGTAAACAAGCAGTTGAAAGCATCAGCTGCTTGTTTTTCTTATTGCCGAATTTAAGTATAGGAGCGAATAGTTGAATTTTTTATATAAAAAACATATACGAACAACTGATAAATCAAAAACTTTACTAACTTTGTTTTCGTTTAACCCTTTAAAAAAACAAATTATGGAAGAAAAAAAATCAGAATTTCAAGAAAAATTAGATGCTCAGCTCAATGAACTGGAAGCCAAATTAGATAGTTTGAAGCTGAAAGCAAAAGATGCATCAGCTGATGCAAAAGGAAAATATAACGATGCAATCAAAGACCTTGAGCCAAAAATTGCTGAGGGAAAAGCAAAACTTAAAGAATTGGGTGATTCTGCAGATGATGCTTGGGATGACTTGAAAGATGGTGCTGTGGCTATCTGGAAACAGATGAAAACTACTTTCAAAAATGTGAAAGACAGATTTGACGATGACGATGATGATGAAAAACCAATCGAAGATGCTTCGGTTGGCAATGAGGAGCCAAAAACGGAAGAATAAAATATTATTCTTTCACTTGCATAGATAAAAAACGAGAAGCCGCGGCTTCTCGTTTTTGTTTGTTATTTATTATATGAGAGTCTTTAAGCTTCGGGCTTCAGACTCCCTTGTGTTTTTAGAACCTGTAGCGGATACCAAGCGCTACTCCTTCGTAACCGAAGCCTCTATCAGTGGGGATAATAACCCAGCTTGGACGCCAGTCTAATGATAATTGTAGAGGGAAATCAAAATTATACTCCACCCCTAATTGACCGGCTACGCCTACACCAATAGTGTTTTTATCTTCTTTTCCCCAATACCAAGAACCTACTTGAGGGCCAAAACCGGCAAATACGTTGAAACCGCCTTGTGCTCCAAACAGCCATTGATAAATACCGCTTAATGCAAATTCACTGTGTTTCCATCCGTAAAGACCTAAGTCAACTTCTAAACGGTTTGCACTGCTGAATGGATGTTGGTAAGAAAATTCTGTGCCCCATCCGGTGCGGATACCAATAGCTTTGTCATTAACCTGAGCTGATGCAAAGGCAGAAATGCCTACTGCAAAAATTGCAATAAAAAATAACTTTTTCATTTTCTTGTTTTTTAGTTAATAATTGAAATAATTATAATATTTGATTTTGTCAATTTAAATTAAACAATTTGTTTGAATCTTTGTTCAAAAAGAAGGCTCTTTCCAGTCCCCATATTTCTTGATAAGTTCAATAAGCTCATCCACAGCTTTTTCCTCAGGTACTCCTTTCTTGATGCATTCCTGCTTCTTGTAAAGCATCACGGTGCCTCTTCCTCCGCCCACGTAGCCGTAGTCTGCATCAGCCATTTCGCCGGGTCCGTTTACAATGCAACCCATAATGCCAATTTTCAGTCCGGTAAGGTGCGAAGTCTTTGCTTTAACTCTTGCTATTACTTTTTGAAGATTAAAATGAGTTCTACCACATCCGGGACAGGAAATAAATTCAGTTTTACTTATTCGAGCCCGTGCACCTTGTAAAATACCGAATGAAGTGGAAAGAATATCTTCGTTGCTGATGGTTCCTTCGTTTTCAATCATGATAGCATCGGCCAATCCATCAACAAAAATTATACCTAAATCGGCAGAAGCTTTTATTTGTAATGCTTCCAAATCATTTTCATTGTATTTTCCAACCACAACAACAGGATTTTTTACCTTTTCTGCCATGAGTGTATGGATAAATGCACGGTGCTCTCCTACGGGATTTTCTGCATTTGCATCAATTAGGAGTACGATATTTGAGTTTTTCTTAAGCAAGGCTATTAGTTCAGAGTTTAATTCATCATAATGGGTACGTAAAAATAAAATTTCCTGATTATTTTGTTTTGGAAGATTATCGAACAAGTAAATCGGGTGTTTTTTACCTTTTGAATTAATGATTGAATTGTTTTTGAGTAAATAATCAGCTTTTAGGGTTGGGTGGTTGCACGGTTTGGCGATAACTTGCGGTAGATTTTCGCCGCCAAAATTTTTTACTTGAAACGTACTTCTTCTTGTAAACGGCTTAATTGTTACTGGATTTTCTGATTTAAGTTGAATTGTTTTTTTATTTTTGGAACGAGCAGTAATATAGTCGCGAAGAAGTGTAGCTACCGGTATTTCCGCTTCAGGCTCTTCACTCAGCGAAACACGAATGGTATCTCCAATTCCCTCGGCTAATAGTCCGCCGATACCGACGGCAGATTTGATGCGTCCATCCTCACCGTCGCCGGCTTCGGTTACACCTAAATGAATAGGAAAGTGATAGTCTTCTTTTTCCATTCGCTCTACGAGCAACCTCACGGCTTGAATCATTTGCACTGTGTTGGATGCTTTCATCGAGATAACCAAATTGGAAAAATCTTGTGCTTTGCAGATTTTCAAAAATTCAAGGCACGATTCCACCATTCCACGTGCAGTATTCCCCCATTTAAGCAGCATCCGCTCACTGAGCGAACCGTGATTTACACCAATTCTGACGGCAGTATTGTGGATTTTGCATATTTTCAAAAATTCGACAAAACGACTTTCAATTTTCTTAAATTCTTCTTCGTATTCTTCGTCGGTATATTTGTTCGGACTGGTAGTTTTGATGCTGCTAACGTAATTTCCTGGGTTAATCCGAACTTTTTCAAGATGTTGAGCTGCATAGTTTGCCACGTATGCGTTAAAATGTACGTCGGCTACAAAAGGAATGTTGAAACCTTTATTATGAACATTGTCACGAATAATTCGCAGGCTGTCCACTTCTTTCATTCCTTGTGTTGTAAGGCGAACAAGATCGGCTCCGGCTTCTACAATGCGCTGACATTGTGTTATAGAATTTTCTATGTCGTTTGTGTTGGTATTTGCCATAGATTGAAGCCGGATAGGATTACTACCACCCATTTTTAGGGTGCCGATTAATACTTCGCTTGTCGGACGACGTGAGTAGTTATAAGGGTTTGTTTTCCACATAATTGAATGAGATTATAGATGGTTTATATGTGAGTTGTAGTGTTTTTGTAAATAGCAATTATTTTAGAAAAATAACAAAAATAGCTATCTTTGCACTCGGTTTTTGTACGTTCTTAGTATCTATTAAAACCATTTTTAAGGTAAAAAGTTTTATTTATTGCTTTTCTGTTGGACCTCCAAGAGCCGACAGCCAGCCTTCGAACTGAAATGCTGAACCCTCTCGGGTACAATGTCGAACTTCCAAGCTGCTTTGCCAAATCTCCGAGGCAGGTGCATGAACCTCTGCAGGTAGGCGTTTAAGCTTCTGAGGTAAACATATTCTATCTTCAAGATGGAATCTTAAATCTCCTATGTAACACATCTTTATCGCTGACTATTCCATGAGAATGTTGCATCATGTGTAGTTCTTTGCATCAGCAAAAATTGTATTTTTCATTTATCCTTCAAAATTAGTAATAAAAAATTGAAAGTATTTGATCCAAAAATTATTTTTACCCTTAAAAACTACTCAAAAGAAAAGTTTTATGCCGATTTGATGGCGGGAGTTATCGTGGGTATTGTGGCGTTGCCTTTGGCTATTGCTTTTGGAATTGCATCAGGAGTTACGCCGGAAAAAGGGTTGTTCACGGCAATCATAGCAGGTTTTATAATTTCTCTTTTAGGTGGTAGTCGCGTGCAAATCGGTGGACCCACCGGAGCATTTATCGTTATTGTTTACGGTATCGTACAGCAGTACGGCGTTACAGGACTTGCCATTGCCACGATGATTGCCGGTGTTATGCTCGTGGGAATGGGGCTTTTGAGACTGGGAGCGATAATCAAATTTATTCCTTACCCGGTTGTGGTAGGATTTACGAGCGGGATTGCACTTACTATTTTTGCCACACAGATAAAAGACCTCTTTGGATTGGAAATGGCAAATGTCCCAGCAGATTTTATCCACAAATGGATTGCGTATGCTCAGAGTATTGATACTATTAATTGGTGGTCGGCACTTATTGGCATACTGTCTATCTTGATAATTGCGGTAACGCCAAAAATTTCAAGTAAAATTCCCGGCTCATTGGTAGCTATTATTTTAATGACAGTGTTGGTTTATTTTATGAAAAATAATTTTGGCATCCAAGATATAGAGACCATTGGTGACCGATTTACTATCAATGCGTCACTTCCGCAAGTAACTACTTATCAAATAGACTTCGATACTGTCAGACGGCTTTTACCCGTAGCTTTTTCTATTGCTATGCTATGTGCTATTGAATCGCTACTTTCAGCTACTGTTGCCGATGGGGTTATTGGTAGTAAACACAATTCCAACACTGAGCTTATTGCACAGGGGATTGCCAATATCGTAACACCAATTTTTGGCGGTATTCCTGCTACCGGGGCTATTGCCCGCACTATGACCAACATCAATAATGGAGGAAAGACGCCGATTGCAGGTATTATCCACGCGATAGTTTTGCTTCTTATTCTTCTTTTCTTGGGAGATTTAACCAAGCATATTCCGATGGCTTGCCTAGCAGGTGTACTCGTCATCGTAGCATATAATATGAGTGAATGGCGCACGTTCAAGTCACTGATGAGAAACCAACGCTCTGACGCGGTAGTTTTACTTACTACTTTTTTACTAACAGTGATTTTTGATCTGACGATTGCAATTCAGGTAGGTTTACTATTGGCAGTTTTGTTGTTTATTCGTCGCGTCTCGGCAGTTTCTACGGTTTCATTACTTGAAAATAAATTAGTAACACCTTCCGATACTGATTCTGATTATGGGCTGGAAGATGAAAAGTTGCTTATTCCTAAAGATGTTTCGATTTATGAAATTGAAGGTCCGTTCTTTTTTGGAGTAGCCAATAAATTTGAAGAAACCATCAAGCAAATAGGTGGTTCGCCGAGAATTCGAATTATTCGTATGCGTAAAGTTCCCTTTATGGATTCTACAGGTGCTAACAACTTGAAAAACCTGATTGTAATGTCACATAAGGATAAGACAGAGATTATTCTTTCTGGCGTGAATGCTTCAGTAAAAACTGTGTTGGAAAAATCGGGAGTAGCTGATTTGATAGGTGAAGATCATATCTGCTCAGATATTCATGAGGCACTTGAAAAATCAAAGCAGATTCTGGCTGATACATAGTGATTTGCAAGAAATATCTGTGAAAAGTATTTAAATAGTTTTTTTATTCAAATCAAAATCTTAATTTTGTAAAGATTTTTTTGTAAAAGGATGGAAAACCGTTATCAAAATCTAATCTCAGAGTTTGAAGAGAATGTCAGAAAATTGATTGCTGAACGCAAGGCTTTGAAAGAGGAAAATGTGATCTTAAAAGCGAATATTGAGCGTAAGCAAGAAGATCTGATGAAGGCTCACAAGGAGATTTTGGATTTGAGAAACGAATATCATCTTTTACAAACAGCAGGCGGTCTTAGCGGCTCAGCCGAAAACCGTGAATTTTCTCGAAAGCACCTGATTAAAATTGTGCAGGAAATAGATAAATGTTTGGTGTTACTCAACGAATAAGCGTATGAATAGGGAGAAATTTATCATAAACATCTTACTTAACGGAGTAAGAATGCCTTTGAAAATACGCCGAGAAGATGAGGAAATATATAGAAATGCCGAGAAGCTTGTAAATAGATATCTCGAACAATACAGAAGACAATTCAGCCAACGAAGCATGGAGGAGATACTCACCATCGTTGCGTATCAAGTGGCAGTTATTGCATCTAAGCAGGCAATGAATGAAAACATTGAGCCGTTGGCTGAAAAAATTAAAGAACTCAATAATGAATTGAAAGAATTGGTTACGGAAAAATAACCACTTTTTCAAGAGTTGCATTTATTTTTTTCGCATTAATTGTACAGTTGTTTCCGTGAAAATGGAATCAGTCTGCAATTGATGCGATTTTTTTAAAAAATTTAATATATAAAAATCAAGAAAATATGATAAACTATGTAATAATAGCAATTGTAAGCCTTGCTGTGGGCTTTTTTGTCGGATACATGATGTTGGGTGTCCTTAATAAAAAAGCCAGACGTGAGATGGAGGCAGAAGCTGAATTGCTGAAAAAAAACAAAGAAATAGAAGCCAAAGAACGATTTATTGCTCTAAAAGCTGAACACGAACAACAAGTACAACAACGTAATGCAAAAGTACAGGCATCAGAAGTGAAATTACAACAGCGTGAGATGCAGCTTAATCAGCGCCAAGGTGATTTACAACGTAAAACAAAAGAAGCCGATGCCATTCGTGAAAATCTAAATCAACAGGTGAATGTGCTGGAAAATAAAAAACGAGAAATGGAGCAGCTCACCAGACAAGCTGTGGAGCAGCTTGAAACAATTTCCGGACTTTCAGCCGAGGAGGCAAAGGAAAGATTAGTGGAAAACTTGAAAGATGAAGCTAAAACAAGCGCCCTTTCTTACATTAACGAGATAATGGACGAAGCTAAGATGACGGCTAATAAAGAAGCTAAACGGATTGTAATCAATACAATACAGCGTGTAGCTACTGAAACAGCCATTGAGAATTCGGTTACTATTTTCCACATTGACTCAGACGAGGTTAAAGGACGCATCATTGGCCGTGAAGGAAGGAATATTCGTGCATTAGAAGCAGCCACAGAAGTAGAAATTATAGTTGACGACACGCCGGAAGCTATCGTTCTTTCAGGTTTTGATCCGGTAAGGCGAGAAATAGCTCGTCTGTCGCTACACCAGTTGGTTACTGATGGGCGTATTCACCCGGCACGAATTGAAGAAGTAGTGAATAGAGTTCGTAAGCAGGTAGAAGATGAAATCGTAGAAACAGGTAAACGTACTGCCATAGACCTTGGTATTCATGGACTGCATCCGGAGTTGGTTCGTTTGGTAGGAAAAATGAAATATCGCTCATCTTACGGGCAAAACTTATTGCAACACTCGCGTGAAGTAGCCAATCTCTGCGCTACGATGGCATCTGAGCTTGGGCTTAATCCGAAACGAGCAAAACGTGCTGGATTGCTTCACGATATTGGAAAAGTGCCTGATGATGAACCGGAATTGCCACACGCACTGCTTGGAATGCGCTTGGCTCAGAAATACAAAGAAAAACCAGATATTGCCAATGCTATAGGTGCACATCATGATGAAGTGGAAATGGAAACTATGTTGGCGCCAATTGTGCAAGTTTGCGACGCGATTTCTGGTGCTCGTCCCGGTGCACGCCGTGAGATTGTAGAAGCTTATATAAAGCGTTTAAAGGACCTTGAAAACTTGGCTCTATCCTATCCGGGCGTAATAAAAACGTATGCCATTCAGGCAGGACGAGAATTGCGTGTGATTGTTGGAGCAGACAAATTGGATGATAAAGAAACTGAACTTTTGTCATTTGATATTGCCAAAAAGATTCAAGACGAAATGACATATCCGGGTCAGGTTAAAATTACCGTAATTAGGGAGACAAGAGCTGTTAGCTACGCGAAGTAGTGTTTAGTTTGTTGTTTTGTGTTTTGGCGATTTTTGAGAATGAAAGCATTTGGAATGAATTTTGCAGTCATAGCTATTGATTAATTAAAGGGGCTGTTTGGTTTTGACAGCGAGTAGAAAAGGTATGTAAGCATGTCGAGCGTTGGAATGCCGGCTCGTAAATCTCGGATTTCAATACAATAACTGGCGAAAATAATTACGCTCTTGCTGCTTAATTGAATCACAGTAGGTTAAGCTTAATCTCGGTACAAGGTACCAAGACAAGACATCTCTCCTGAGCCGTAGCTCCGAGGCAAAGGATCCAGAGGTGCTGATAAATCGGAGATAGTTCTGTTTGGCTTCGCATTCAGGATGAAAATTTAGAAGATAAGGCAAAAGTTGGTGGCTTCGGTCTTGCTTTTGCTCGAAAATCAAAGCGGAGATAAACATGTAGAAAGCATATGGTTTCCTTGTTTGGACGAGGGTTCGACTCCCTCCAGCTCCACAGAGAAGAGTATTAAAGGGTAGTAGGCAGCTGCGTTATTGTTGGCTCTACGTATTTTAAAAAATATGTTTTTCTTAAATCCTTTGGCACAGAGTTTGTTTTTACCATAACGTTATAACATATTTATTGAAATTAAAATCTATTATTAACTAAATTTTGAAAAAATGAAATCAATTAAAAAAATCTCATTAGTAGTTTTAGCTGCTGTTCTATCAATTACTTTTGCTAATGCACAAGTAGGTGTTCAAGCTGGATACAGCATGATGAAGTCAACTGTCGACAACTCAAAAGCATCGAATGGCTTTCATGTAGGTCCAATTTACAATATGAGTCTTCAAGGCCCAATCAGTTTGCAGTATGGATTGCTTTACAATCTTTATGTAGCTAGTAGTTCTACTGACAAAGTGTTGAATAGCTGGGTTACTACAACTAATACAAATCACCAAATTGATATTCCTGTACGTGTTGCTGGTACTTTCCCACTATCATCAGGTTTAAGTGCCTTTGTTTTTGCAGGTCCTAATTTTAACTTAGGTTTAGCAGGGAAAACATCTGTTGCAACTTATGTAGATGGAAAAAAGTCAGACAAATTGTCTGGAAGTGGTAAAGATATTTATGAGGATAAAGATCTATCTCGCTTCAACCTTCAACTTGGTTTAGGTGCTGGCTTGCAATTTAACAATATGGGCGTAAAAGCAAGTTATGACTTTGGTTTGCTTGATATGTACAAATCTGATCTTCTTGATTACAAAGTAAACGGTCTTAAAGTCGGATTATTCTATAACTTCTAAATAATAGAGTATTTTTCTTAGTATTGAGGCAACCGAGTATGTGATATTCGGTTGTTTCTTTTTTTATTATGGCAAGAAGGGCAAAATCAAAGTAAAAAACGTTAATTGTTTTTCATTTTGGCACAACCTTTGAGCGTGTTATAAATGTAATGTTGATAATAATACATTTAATAATTAATTAATATTGAAAATTTATGAAATCACTAAAGAAAATCGTATTAGCAGCTGTTGCTGTTATTTTATCAATGAGCTTTGTAAATGCACAAGTGGGTATTCAAGCTGGATACGGGGTTCAATCCCGTAGTTATGAAAAATCACCATTGAGTATTGTGTTAGGTGACGAAAATATTTCTCTGCAAGGCTTTCATGTAGGTCCTGTAGCTGATTTACACATTCAGGGTCCCATAAGTCTTCAATACGGACTTTTTTATAATTACCTTACAGCCAGTAAAAATATTTTAACAAAAGATATTAAAGTTACTTCACACTCATTAGATTTGCCGGTAAGAGTAAAAGCTGCATTTCCGTTTGCAAGTGGATTCAGTGCTTTCGTATTTGCAGGACCAAATTTTAATTATGCTGCAGCTGAACTTATTGATGTTGGCGACACACGATTTAAGTTGCCGGGTCAGAAAAATGAGAGTATTTATACATGGGTAGATTTACAGGACGAAAAAATGTTTGCTCCATTCGATCTTCAACTTGGAGCAGGTGCAGGAGTTCAATATAATGGTATTTCACTTCGTTTCAGTTATGACTTTGGACTGTTGGACAAAGACAAAAGCGAAGGCGGTGTTTGGAAAAATAACGACATGAAAGTAGGTTTAGCCTATACTTTCTAAGTATTTAGCTAACCAATTATAGTAACAGAAAAGCGGCTGGATATATTTATCTGGTCGCTTTTCGTTTTTTTAAAATAATGCCAAAGTGAAATAAAGTCGGTGAAAACAAATCAAAAAAATCTTGTACCAAGTTCTTAAAATAGTTGAATTTGATTTCAAATTACGC
This sequence comes from Bacteroidales bacterium, assembly GCA_012518275.1. GTDB lineage: Bacteria > Bacteroidota > Bacteroidia > Bacteroidales > Paludibacteraceae > UPXZ01. The sequence continues at coordinate 34,661 of JAAYSS010000134.1, read as the reverse complement.
GATGATTTACGTATCTTTGCACTCAAAATTAACAAAAAATATATGAAGATTATCAGAATTTCGATATCGGTTTTATTGGTTTTATTTTTCGCTTTTACAGTACAGGCCCAAGACAAAAAAGTAGAATTTGGGATTATGGCGGGATATGGGCACACCATGCCTCGACTTAAAGATAGCAGAATCGAGAAGTCACCAATGATAAATGAATATAATTTGAATGGATTTCATGCCGGTCCGATTGTGGTGTTTAATGTTGGTGAGCAAGCAAGTATTCAAACCGGTATTTTGTATAATTATTTTAGAGGTATTCAAAATGATAGGGCGGCATTGAAAAATGTATTTGGGGTTTGGGAACAATCTAAAACTATCTATTCTGCGATTGACTTACCTTTGCGCTTAATGTATTCTGTGACATTGGCTGATGAATTTAGTTTTTTTATGTTTGCCGGACCGAATCTAAACTATTCGATAAATAAAGTGACTTCAACTGAATATTATGTTTCAAACAAACTTAATAAGGAAGACTCTCAATCAAATATCTACAAAGCTCCAAGTGATTACAGGGCAATGGACTTACAAATGGGTGCCGGTTTGGGTGTGCAGTGTTATGGTGTTTTACTTCGAGCGGGATATGATTGGGGTATTTTGAATCGAACGAAACTGGATGATGCTACATTAAGAGCAAACGACATTAAGGTTTCGCTGGGATATACTTTTTAGTTGAATATGGCATCATCCCAATGTTAATAATAGTTTTGAAGTAATTGGATTAGGGTATTTTTGCTATTTTTGTACAAGTTTTTCAGAACATTTTTTCGAAATAAAAACAAGACATGAAGTTTAAGATAGTTGTACTTGCATTTTTTGTGTTGACATTTATAGGAGTAAATGCGCAGAGCACAACAGACTCAGTTGCAAAACCTGCCGTAAAATACAGAGCCGAACTTGGTTATGGGCAGACTTATCGTTATGGAGACTACATAGTTACTTCGCCTTACCACATTATTCGTGCAGGTGGCAATGTGGAAATCCCGCTTAAAAGTGGGTTTGGAGTAGAAACCGGATTGAAGTATTCTTTCGCTATCGGAAAACGTGAACAGTACTATCAACGTGGTGATACTGCTTTTGCTGATTATTCAGGACATTTGCTGGATATTCCTGTGCGCATAACATACACACTGCCTATTTTTTGGGGGATGAAACTGTTTGCTTACGCAGGACCAAACTTTAATATTGGGCTTGCATTAAGCGAAGAGAGAAAAAATACGATTCGGACAAGAAAAGCGGATGAGCAACAACCGAATTATCTGCCGACTCCCGGAATTTATAATCTCTATGACTCAGATCTAAAGCGATTTACATTCCAACTTGGCACAGGAGGTGGTATCCAATGGAAGAGTTTACGTTTAAGAAGTGGTTATGACTGGGGGCTGAATAGTATTGGAACTAACAAAGAGCGTCCGAAAAGGCTTAGGGGTTGGCATGTGGCTTTTGAGTACGAGTTTTAGAAAACACTAAACATTTAGGATAGGATAGCGGTTTTACGTATGTAGAACCGTTTTTTTGTGAAATTTTTGAAGTTTGACAGGCATCAAGGATGGCTTTACTACTTTAATATATAATGCCCGATATACAAAAAATAGATACGAATTTAGGAACAGAAAGTATTGGAAAATTGCTTTGGACATACTCTGTTCCTGCCATTATTGGTACAATGGTTTCATCGTTGTACAATATCATCGACAGGATGTATATCGGGTTGGGAGTGGGACCATTGGCTATTTCGGGATTGGCGCTTACATTTCCTTTTATGAATTTTTTGTCGGCGTTTGGTATGCTTATCGGTGCCGGTTCTTCGGCACGCATATCGATCCGTTTGGGTGAGGGTGACAAAGAAAAAGCTGAGAAAGTTTTAGGCAATGCGTTGACGTTAACGTTGTTGGTGTCAGCGGTTATAAGTGTTTTCTCGCTTGTCTTTTTGAATAAAATATTGGTGCTTCTCGGCGGTAGTGCAAATACGTTGAAATACGCTCGAGAATTTATGGTTATCATAATCCCTGGGACGGTGCTTTCTGCATTACTTTTCGGATTTAACAGTATAATGCGTGCATCCGGTTATCCCCGAAAAGCTATGATTACGATGATAATCAGCGCAATAGTAAATATTGGATTGGCTCCGATTTTTATTTTTGTGTTTGATATGGGGATAGGTGGGGCTGCCCATGCTACGAACATAGCTTTTTTTGTTGGTATGGTGTGGGTGATGTCTCACTTTTTTAGTCAAAAATCAAACCTTCAAATACACCGTAAAAACCTGAAGCTCGACAAACATGTTGTTCGTTCCATTATCAGTATTGGTATGTCACCATTTAGCATGATGATGGCTGCCAGCATTACAGTTGTGATTATGAATCAGGCTCTTATTGAGTATGGTGGCGACTTAGCAGTAGGAGCTTTGGGGATACAAAATGGAGTTACTACGATAATTATCATGTTCATTGTGGGCTTGAATCAAGGTTCACAACCGATTTGGGGATTTAACTTCGGAGCACGAAATTATACCCGTATGTTTGAAGCGTTGAAAAAAACAGCAATAGTTGCTACCATTGTTTCGACCTTTGGGTTTATTCTGGGAACATTTTTTCCTTACACATTGGCAGGAATGTTTACTACTGATGTGGAACTGAGAATATTAGCAGCAAGAGCATTAAGAATATCTGTTATTGTGTTTCCGCTGGTAGGCTCTCAGATTGTATTTACCAACTTTTTCCAATCTATCGGGAAGGCAAAAATTTCAATGTTGCTTAGCCTTACGCGGCAAGTTTTGTTTTTAATCCCAAGTTTATTATTGTTACCTCCGATATACGGATTGGAAGGAGTTTGGGGCGCTATGCCGTTGTCAGATTCACTTTCGGTGGTGGTTACAACTTTGACATTGATTCTCTTTATCAGAAAATTCAAAAACGAAAACCTGTTTGTTTAAGGATTTATAATTTCCTTGTAAATTTTATCATAAGTCTCAAATTTTGAGTAATTTTGTTCCATTATACTCATTTGTAGCAGATGCTAAAAATTAAGAAATTAGACCTATATGTTGTCAAGTCTTTTCTGACCTATTTTTTCATGACATTTTTCATTTGCATCCTAATTCTGCTAATGCAGTTTTTTTGGAAGCAGATGCCTGATTTGATTGGAAAAGGAGTAGGATGGGGTGTACTTGCTGAGTTTTTTTGGTATGCAACGTTGCAGACGGTGCCCATGGCGCTTCCACTTGCTATATTGCTGGCTGCGCTGATGAATTTCGGTAATTTTGGAGAAAACTTAGAACTTACAGCCATGAAATCAGCCGGCATATCACTATTTCGGATAATGCGCGGGTTGATAGTATTTATTGCTATTATTGTAGTAGGAGCTTTCTTTTTTTCAAACAATGTGTTACCTGTAGCTCAAACCAAGCTTTGGACATTGATATTCTCGCTTAGGCAGAAGTCTCCTGAATTTGAAATTCCTGAAGGGCAATTTTACAGTGGTATAAGTGGTTACAACCTTTACGTGCGAGATAAAGATCCGAACAAAGGATTGCTCAAAGATTTGATGATATACGATTTTTCGAACGGTTTTGACAATGCTACGGTGATGCTTGCCGACTCGGGGAAAGTAGAATTTACGGCAGATAATAAATACCTAAAACTATCGCTTTATCAAGGAGAAAGTTTTGAAAATATTCGTCAGCATGGGAATAGATACAATTCGGATAATATCCCTTACCGTAGGGAGGAATTTTTAACAAAAGAGATACTGATTGATTTTAATACTGAATTTAACCGTTATGACGAGTCAATATTGAAAGATCAGCACGTGAGTAAAAATGTAGTACAACTGACACAGACCATTGATTCGGTGCAAAAAGTGGTTAAAATGAGAGGAAATGATCAGGCAAGAGAAATGGTAGCAACTCACTTTGATGATCTTAGAAACACCCAATTGAAAGAAACAACTGACAGCATAGCAAAAGCGAAAGTAATTCCGGCTGATGCAAGGGAGCATCATGCTGATTCTTTATTCCTATCTCTTTCGCAAATCGAAATGCAAGAGGCGCTGAGTATTTCTTACCAGAATGCACGAATGATGAAAGACAAGATTGACTACAACAAAGTTATGCTGGAAGAGCCGACATACTACATGCGCCGACATCAAATAGAGTGGCATAGGAAATTTACACTTTCCTTCGCTTGCCTGATATTTTTCTTTATCGGTGCCCCACTTGGAGCCATTGTGCGGAAGGGCGGATTAGGATTTCCTGTGGTGATTTCGGTCGTGTTGTTCGTTATTTATTACATTATTGATACCACAGGTTACAAAATGGCACGCGAAGGATTTTGGCAGGTGTATCAAGGTATGTGGCTTAGTTCAGCTGTACTATTTCCGTTGGGGCTTTTCTTAACTTGGAAAGCCGTAACTGATGCAAGTTTCTTCCGTGTGGAATCTTATGCCAAACTGTTGGATAATGCAAAGAAATTTTTAGTATCACAAAAGAAAAAATACTTACCGAAAAGGTATAATTAAATAAAAAAGGCGGTACGCCGAGGAAGTTATGGAAAGAAAATTGGATAGTATCAAAGAAGCCGTTGAAGAAATAAAAGCAGGACGTTTTGTTATTGTGGTGGACGATGAAGACCGTGAAAACGAAGGTGATTTTATTTGTGCTGCAGAAAAAATAACACCCGAGATGGTCAATTTCATGTTGAAGCATGGCAGAGGAGTGCTATGTGCTCCACTTACCGAAGAGCGATGCGAGGAATTGGAATTGGAGATGCAAGTTGATGTAAATACATCCATTCATGCTACACCCTTTACAATAACTGTAGATAAATTAGAAGGCTGCACTACAGGTGTTTCTGCTGCTGATCGTGCTGCTACATTTCGGGCGCTTGCCGACCCAAATTCCACACCTGAAACCTTTGGACGTCCGGGACACATTTGTCCACTTCGTGCTCGTTCAAAAGGTGTTTTGCGTCGTGCCGGACATACCGAAGCGGCAGTAGATTTGGCGCGTATGGCTGGCCTGTATCCGGTAGGTGCACTTATCGAAATTATGAATGAGGACGGGACAATGGCACGATTACCGCAGCTTTTTCAGATAGCCGATAAGTTTAACCTGAAAATTATTTCTATCGAAGATTTAATTGCTTATAGAATTAAAACCGAATCGTTAATCCATAAGGGAGTGGAAGTTGATATGCCAACCCAATACGGTCATTTTAAGCTACTTCCTTTCCGTCAAATATCCAATGGAGCAGAACATATAGCACTTATTAAAGGAAAATGGGAAGTAGATGAGCCTATTTTGGTGCGTGTGCATTCGTCTTGTGTTACAGGTGATATATTTGGTTCTATGCGCTGTGAATGTGGCGAGCAATTGCAATTGGCTCTCCAAATGATTGAGAAAGAAGGGAAAGGTGTGCTGGTGTATATGAGTCAGGAAGGACGAGGTATTGGTTTAATGAATAAAATAAAAGCATACAAACTGCAAGAAGAAGGACTCGATACGGTTGAGGCTAACCTTCATCTTGGATTCAATGCTGATGAACGCGACTATGGAATCGGTGCACAGATTTTAAGAGAACTGAGAGTTACTAAGTTAAGATTAATGACTAATAACCCGAAAAAACGGATTGGATTAGAGTCCTTCGGGCTTTCTGTGGTGGAAAATGTACCGCTTGAAGTTGAACCGAATAAATACAACCTGCTTTACATGAAAACTAAAAAAGAGAAACTAGGACACGAACTGAAATATGTGAGTGATGACAAAAAACAACCATAAAAAATCAGATTTATGAAAAAAACAACTTTATTAGCTGCTTTTGCAGTTGTACTTCTAAGTAGCTGTACCTTTGATAAGAACAAGAAAGGGAGCGGTCTTTTTATGATTTGATTATAAGGCGTTGTTTATTGGTGGCGATGAGGTGAAAATGAGCGACTTTCAAGGGAAAGTAGTGCTGGTGGTAAATACTGCGAGTAAATGTTGTTACACCTATCAGTTTGCCGCCTTAGAAGATTTGTACAAAAAATATCAAGAAGCAGGTTTTGTAATTCTTGGATTTCCAAGTAATCAGTTTGGTTATCAAGAGCCCGGAACCAATGAAGAAATTTTGGAGTTCTGCCAAATAAACTATGGAGTTACTTTTCCTATGTTTGAAAAGATTGATGTAAATGGAGAAACCGAATATCCCTTGTACCCCTATTTGAAAAATAGTGTACCCGAGACAGAAGCGGCTGATATTAGCTGGAATTTCACCAAGTTTCTTATCGGGAAAGACGGTAAAACCATTGGTAGGTACGCCCCAAAAGTGGAGCCGAATGAATTTGAAGATGACATTCGTTTGGCGTTGCAAACTGGAAAATAACTCTTTTTGTGTTTGATGGGATATTTGTCTCTTATTATCAGTGCAATATGATGTTATTTGTTTAGAATTTGAATTCTAAATGCATGAATTATGAAACAAATTGCTTTTGTGATTATGACGCTATTTATAGTTTTATTTTCGTGCAATTCAACAAAAAATAAGATGAGCAAACAAAAATTTTATGATTTCAAAGCTGAAAACTCAAAAGGCGAAGAAATTAAAATGGATTCCTATAAAGGAAAAGTAGTTTTGGTGGTAAATACCGCCAGTAAATGTGGATTTACACCCCAGTTTCAAGGGTTAGAAGATCTTTATAAAAAGTACAAAGATCAAGGTTTTGTAGTGTTGGGATTCCCTTGTAATCAATTTGCTAAACAGGATCCCGGAACTAACGAAGAAATTTTAGAATTTTGTCAAACAAATTACGGGGTAACATTTCCCATGTTTGCAAAGATTGATGTAAACCGAAAAACAGCTCATCCGCTTTTTGTATATTTGAAAAAGGAATTACCGGGTACATTAAGTAAAAAAATTAAATGGAATTTCACGAAATTTCTAATTTCAAAAGATGGGACACCATTAAAACGCTATTCCCCAACAGTTAAGCCTGCTGATATTGAATCAGATATTGTTAAAGCTCTGCAATCTAATCCTTAAAAAGTTTTAGGGGAAAATTTTTTAATAGGTCTTTTGTAGGTTCAAAGACGGCATTCTTTTTAATTCGACTTTTAAATAGTAATTTTGTTGTGATAAGATGAGAAATGGGTTAAAATTAAAGATGAATTTGTTTCTCATGTGTAAAATCTCGAAAAAATAATATTAATTTTTATGAAAGGAATAGTTCTTGCCGGTGGTTCCGGCACTCGCCTTTATCCGATAACCAAAGGTGTTTCGAAACAATTAATTCCTATTTTTGATAAGCCGATGGTGTATTATCCTATTTCAGCACTTATGCTTGCGGGGATTCGGGATATTTTGATTATTTCTACACCTGCTGATTTACCGGGATTTCGGCGCTTGCTTGGCGACGGCTCAGATTATGGGGTAAATTTTGAATATGCAGAGCAACCCAGTCCCGATGGCTTGGCACAAGCATTTATCATCGGAGAAGAATTTATCGGAGAAGACTCGGCTTGCCTTGTTCTTGGGGATAATATTTTTTACGGTCACGGTTTCCCAAGAATGCTTAGAAGTGCCGTAAAAGAAGCCGAAGAAAACAACAATGCAACCGTTTTCGGTTACTGGGTAAAAGACCCTGAACGGTACGGAGTGGCGGAGTTTGATGCGGATGGAAAAGTCATCAGCATTGAAGAAAAACCAAAAGAGCCAAAATCAAATTACGCTGTTGTCGGGTTATACTTCTATCCAAATAAGGTGGTGGATGTGGCAAAAACAATAAAGCCATCGGCACGGGGAGAGCTGGAAATTACGACTGTAAACCAACGTTTTTTGGAGGATGACCAGTTGAAAGTTCAGCTTTTCGGGCGAGGCTTCGCTTGGCTGGATACTGGCACGTTTGATTCACTTTCCGAGGCGTCCACTTTTATCGAAGTGCTTGAAAAACGGCAAGGATTGAAAATTTCCTGCTTGGAAGAAATCGGCTGGAGAAACGGCTGGATTTCAGACGAACGTTTGGAACAAATAGCCCAATCGATGATTAAAAACGAGTACGGACAATATTTGATGCGCTTACTGGATAAATTTTAGGTATGAAAGTTATAGATACAGCGATAGAAGGCGTTAAAATCATAGAGCCTACCGTTTTTGGTGATCATCGAGGTTACTTTTTCGAGTCGTTTTCACAGCGAGAATTTGAAGAAAAAGTATGCAAAACTATTTTCGTGCAAGACAACGAATCCAAGTCTAAATACGGTGTGTTACGTGGACTTCACTTCCAGAAAACGCCACATGCACAGTCAAAATTAGTCCGCGTGGTGCAGGGTCGTGTGCTTGATGTGGCAGTGGATATCCGTAAAGGTTCGCCTACTTTTGGAAAGCACGTGGCAGTGGAGTTGAGCGATGAAAACAAGCGTCAACTCTTTATATCGAGAGGATTTGCGCACGGATTTGTGGTGTTGAGTGAAACCGTACTTTTTCAGTATAAATGTGATAATTATTATGCACCGAAGTCGGAAGCAGGCATAGCTTGGAATGATCCCGCATTAGGGATAGATTGGAAAATATCAGAAAAAGATATTTTGTTGTCCGAAAAAGATAAAATAAATCCGTTATTGGCTGATTCTGATGCGTTATTTGACTTTTCAATAAACTTGTATGAGTGAAAATATATTAATTACGGGTTCAAACGGGCAGCTCGGAAGTGAAATTCGCCAACTTTCTGAGAAGTCGAATCATCGTTTTTTCTTTACCGATGTGGCAGAACTGGATATTACGGATAAATCGGCAATTGAGAGATTTATTTCTGAAAATCAGATTGATATAATCATTAATTGCGCCGCATACACCAACGTGGACAAAGCTGAAGATGATTTTGAAATGGCTGATAAAATTAATCATTTAGCTGTTAAAAATTTAGCCAATCTTTGTACTCAAAGAAAACTATTTCTTGTACATATTTCTACCGACTACGTATTTGACGGCACGAAAAATTTTCCTTACGTGGAAACTGATTCAACGGCGCCATTGGGTGTTTATGGACATACAAAGTTAAATGGTGAAAAAGCTGTAATTTGTTCAGAATGTGAGCATTTAATTATTAGGACGTCTTGGCTTTATTCATCTTTTGGTAATAACTTTGTGAAGACAATGCGGCGGCTGACGGCTGAAAAAGAGAGTTTGAAAGTGGTTTTTGACCAGGTGGGTACGCCGACCTACGCAGGCGATTTAGCAAAAGCTATTTTGGAAATAATAGAAACCGAAAAATATCAAGATAATATCGGCATTTATCATTTTTCCAACGAAGGAGTTTGTTCTTGGTATGATTTTGCCATTGAAATACGTAATTTATTCGGTAACGATTGTGATATTCAGCCTTGTCACTCGTCGGAATTTCCAAGCAAAGTTACACGCCCGAATTTTTCGGTTTTAGATAAAACAAAAATCAAAGAAACGTTTGGCATAAAAATTCCGTATTGGAAAGATTCGTTGAGAAAATGCGTGGATAAATGTTGAATCGTTAAGTCGATGATTTATTAATTTGTTAAAATTGTGAAATAATAATGAACTACAAAAAAACAATTCTTATCACCGGCGGAGCCGGATTTATTGGAAATCACGTTGTGCGGTTATTTGTGAAAAAATACCCGGAATATAGGGTTATTAACCTGGATAAATTGACTTATGCAGGCAATTTGGCGAATTTGAAGGATGTTGAAGACGAGCCGAATTACGTTTTTGTAAAAGCAGATATTTGTGATTTTGAAAAAATACTTGAAATTTTCAAATTGTATGCCGTAACCGATGTGATTCATTTGGCAGCAGAAAGCCACGTAGATCGAAGCATCAAAGACCCGTTCACGTTTGCGCAGACTAACGTGATGGGTACACTTAGCTTGTTGCAGGCAGCCAAAGAAATGTGGCAAGATGATTACTCTTCACATCGTTTCTATCACGTTTCTACCGATGAAGTGTATGGTGCGTTGGATTTTGACGACACGCTTTTTACAGAAACCACCAGTTACGATCCGCATTCGCCCTATTCAGCAAGCAAAGCGGCATCTGATCACTTCGTACGTGCATTTCACGACACGTACGGGTTAAATGTAATAATTTCTAATTGTTCTAATAATTACGGTCCGTACCAATTTCCTGAAAAGTTAATTCCGTTGTTTATCAACAATATACGTCATCGGAAACCACTTCCTGTTTACGGGAAAGGCGAAAATGTGCGTGATTGGCTTTACGTGATTGATCATGCCCGTGCCATTGATGTTGTTTTTCATAAGGGAAAAGCAGGTGACACCTACAATATTGGCGGGTTTAACGAATGGAAAAACATCGATTTGATTAAAGTGATGATAAAAACAGTCGATAAACTGCTTGGTAACCCCGAAGGGCATTCGCTAGACTTAATAACTTTCGTAACTGACCGTGCCGGACACGATTTGCGTTATGCCATCGACAGTCGTAAATTGAAAAACGAACTGGGCTGGGAACCTTCGTTGCAATTTGAAGAAGGAATTGAGAAGACTGTGAAATGGTACTTGGAAAATCAGGATTGGCTTGACAATGTAACCAGCGGTGAATATGAAAAATATTATGAAAAAATGTACGGGAAATAAGGAGATAATTTTGCCGTTAAACAAAACCATAACCTTCTCTGTTTATTAATTAGTCTTACTGCTAAAGAATTTTGGCTTATAATTTGTTGTTTTTAGTAAAATAAATTTTTCAAATTATGGAAAAAGTTTCGATATTACCTTACATTCTATTTGGAGTTGTAGCTTTTCTAAGTTGGATAGTTCAATCAAACTTGAAACGAAAGTTTAAGAGATTTTCTCAAATCTCGATGCCGAACGGAATGACTGGTGCCGATGTGGCAACCAAAATGCTTCGCGATAACGGCGTCAATGACGTGCAGGTTACTTCCACGTCGGGGCAATTGACCGACCATTACAATCCGATAAATAAAACCGTGAATTTGAGCGAACCTGTGTATGCCACCAACAGCGTAGCGGCAGCTGCCGTAGCTGCTCACGAGTGTGGACACGCTGTCCAGCATGCAACAAGCTATTCATGGTTGCAGATGCGCTCAAAATTAGTTCCCATGGTAAGTTTTGCTTCAAAATGGGTGCAATGGGTTCTCTTGGCGGGGATTGCCGTATTGCATATATTTCCCGGACTTTTGTTGTTTGGAATTGTTCTGTTTGCCATTACCACGCTCTTTAGCTTTGTAACGTTGCCCGTTGAAATTAATGCGAGCAAACGTGCTTTGGCGTGGCTTAGCAATGCAGGAGTTACTAATTATCAAACGCAGCGTCCGGCAGAAGAAGCCTTAAAAGCGGCAGCATATACTTACGTTGTAGCGGCGCTGGGCTCTATGGCTGCGTTGTTTTATTATCTGATGATATTTATGGGAAGAAGAAATTAGTTTATAATCAATAATTTGTAGTAAAACAGTAACACTTAAAAAACATCAAAAGCCAAGGAAATTCTTGGCTTTTGTCGTCTTAATATGTCAGCGCTTAATTGCCTGGCAGGGGCTTAAACTGCAAAATAATTTTCCAACTCTTTCAGTGTATCAGAACTTGTAGCAATATCTCTAACAATTTTTCCTTTTTCGAGCACAACAGTGCGTTTGCACACTTCGGTAACGTGATTCAGGTCATGGCTGGAAATCAGCATCGTCATCTCTTGGGTTTCTTGCAATTCGTTAAGTAGACGTTTCAGACGGATTTGCGATGAGGGGTCAAGTGCAGTAAATGGTTCGTCAAGAATAAGAATTTTCGGGTCACAAAGCAGGGCGGCGGCGATGCCGGTTTTCTTTTGGTTCCCCTTGGATAGCTCTCGAATCAGTTTTTTGTTTCCGGCAACTTCTCCGTTGAAAAAATCAGCCATTTTGTCGGTAAATGCAGTAATGTCACCTTCCGATTTCCCGTAAAGTTTTCCCACGAAAGCGAAATATTCATCCGGTGTAAGGTAGTCAATTAGGAATCCTTCATCCAGAAATGAACCGACAAAAGTTTTCCATTCATCACGTCGTGCAACAGGCTGTCCATCAATGGTTACTTTGCCGGTTGTCGCTTCGATTAAATCGAGTATTAATCGGAACATAGTCGTTTTTCCGGCGCCGTTATTGCCTACCAATCCGAAACTTTCACCGTCTGAAATTGTCAACGAGTCGATATCTAACACGACATTGTCGTTGTATTTTTTTGAAAGATTTGTTAATTGTATCATTGTTTTTTAGTTTGATTCTTGGTGTGTACGCTTGATGTTATGTCTCGTGTATGCGAATTTCAAATCCATTATTCTTTCTCTCTAAAACCTTCTGCCATAGCATATTTCCGTTTGTTGTAGTGTTGTGTGCTTAATTTCATTTGAACGGGTAGAAGCAACATTCCGAGCAAGCCGAGCACTCCAAATATCAACATGATAACGTTATATGTAGTAAAAATATTTAGCACTCCGGCTAAGAGTATTGGAATAAACATGATTGGAAGAATTATTAGGAAACTTTTATAGGTAGTTCCTTGGTAATTGAATGAACTTTTTGTCATCAAGTCCACTCTTTTCGTGTTGAATGATGCCGTGAAAACTAATAAAAACACGTTGATGCCGGTGTTGTACAAGAACATGGCAGTGTGGAGATAAATAATTTTTGTACCTATCAGAAAATACGGCATCGAAATTAGGTACGATAAAATGTTAAAAGCAATTAGGATGTAAAAATTCGCTTTAATGTAAATGTCAGATGGGATATTTTTTGTCAAAATTGCATCAAAATAATTACTTTCCCAACTAATAACCCATTGTCCGTAAGTAATGGAAGCCATTCCTGTGATGATTAATCCGCAGAAAACCAGCCAAGTAGTACTGTCCGCATACAAGTCGCTTAGGTAAAACAGTAAGCCGTAGAGCATAAAAAATACGCTCAAATAAATTAATGTTTTTGTACGTTTATGTCTGAATATCAGTCGGATTTGAAGTCGAATGAGTTCGCCGATTGTACCGTATTTCTCCAAGAAAGAGAATCCGCCAACTACTTTGTTTTCGCCTTTATTAAGTTTTTCATTGAATTTTTCAGGATAATAATTCCTATTGAAAAAAAGCAGGTTGATTCCGTAAACTATCGCGGCAAAAATAAGCGTTACTAACCAACCAAAAGGTTTGATTGTCAAAAAATTAAATATTTTCATTGAAAAGTCAAATAATGAAAATATTTTGAAATATTCTAAGGCTACAAAGCCTGCAACAATCACGAGAATAACAATTAGGGCTTTAAGATTATGACTAAATTTTCTTTTCAGGTAAGAAGCCAGCCAGGTGTTAGCCCAAATAATCAAGATGCAGTTCAACACGAATTGAAATGCCACAAATCCCGATTCCCAAGCGGATATAGTCCGAATGGCAAATGGAATGATAATCAGCAGGGTTAGGTAATTTGAAATGCTAAAAATAGGTTTTAACAGCATAAAATTGACCAACGTGGAACGCCTGATAGGAAGTGCTTGATACGATTGCAGGTTGATAGTTTGGAGTTGCTGCATAAAAAAACGGAAAATCAGTGCGCCCAAAACGATATAAATTGAAGCACCATTGATAAGTTGAACCGGATCTAGGGTTTCGTGTACTTCTTCGAGTATTTCGCCGAGAAAAAATCCTATCATTAGGAAAAGAACGGCAAAATAGATCGCCATGAAACCTGTAAAGAGTTTTACTGCCAAGCTTCGATAAAATGTCTGCGAACGAAAATTTTTGCGAAATTCCTGCTTTAATAAGTCTGCAATCAGCATATTTTGTTACATTTTGATTAAAAAATCAAAGATATAAAAAAACACAAATATAAATATTTCAAAACTGTTAAATTTGATCTGTAGAATCAGGCTGTATGTACCAACTTGCATACATTGCATAATTATGCGCAATTTTCCGATTTATCTCGTTGGTTTGCTCGGGTTCCACATTTTTCACGAACTTAGCCGGTACGCCCGCCCAGAGCGTGTAAGGTGGGATTTTCGTGTTGCTGAGTACCACCGAACCGGCCGCAACGATGGCGCCTTCACCGACTTCCGCATGATCAAGTAGGGTAGCGCCCATCCCAATCAGCGCATAATTATCAATTTTAGCTCCATGAACCACCACATTATGCCCTATGGAAACATAATCACCGATTTCCACGACCGATTTTTGGTAAAGTGTATGCAACACTGAGCCATCTTGAATATTGACGTGATTCCCGATTCGGATAGAATTTACATCGCCACGTAATACGGCATTAAACCAAACGCTACAGCCATCGCCCATTATTATATCGCCGATTATCGTGGCATTTTCCGCTAAAAAACAATCTTTTCCTATTTGCGGTGTAAAACCGCGAACTGATTTTATGTAAGCCATTTTTAGATGATAGACTTTAGACTACTACAAAATTTATTCTTTAATGTGCAAAGATACGTTTTATATTACATAATTTTGGCAAGGTTTCTGCTTCTTTTCAACAATTAGGTTGCTTTTGTTGTTAACACATTAAAAACATATTTCAAAAAATGAGAGTATTCAGAAAATTTATTGTTACAATTTTAATATCGTTATTTAGTTTTTCATCCCTTTTTTCTCAAAATTACACATCCCCGCTTCAAATTCCCATTTCACTGAGTTCTAATTTCGGAGAATTGCGCAACAATCATTTTCATAGTGGAATAGATTACCGAACTCAGCAATCAGTGAATAAACCAGTTTATTCAATTGGCGACGGCTACGTGTCGCGCATCAAAATATCACCCGGCGGTTATGGACTTGCACTATATATTGACCACCCTGCGGGGCATACGAGCGTATACGGGCACCTGAACAGCTATTCGAAAAAGATACAAGATTATATTGTTGAAAAACAGTACGAAAAAGAATCGTATCGGATTGATTACTATTTGGAGCCTAATGAAATTCCGATAAAGCAGGGTGAGCAAATTGCACTGAGTGGAAACACGGGCGGTTCTGGCGGTCCGCGTCTTCATTTTGAGATTAGAGATCAAAAAACACAAGATCCGCTCAATGTTTTTGAATTTTTGAAGGGGACATTTCATGATACTCGCAGACCGGATATTCGTGGAATAGCGTTTTATCCGCAACCGGGAAAAGGTGTTGTTAATGGGCGTACAAATCCGCTTCGTTTTAATGTAGGGAAAACAAAATCAGGAGTACCAATAAGAATCAATGCTGTTAATGCATGGGGGGTTATTGGGGTAGGAGTGAAAGCTTACGATTTGATGAATAGAACGAGCAATATTTACGGGGTAAAACATATAAAGCTTTTTGTAGATGAAAATTTGGTTTTTAGTAGCACGATGAATCGGTTTTCATTTGATAAAACTCGGATGCTTAACTCGTTTATTGATTTCGAAGATTGGCGGAATCGGAAATCGTTCTTTATGAAATCATTTGTTGAGCCGGGAAATACATTACCTTTGTATGACAAACTTTATGACGGTTATATTACGATTAATAAAGAGAAAACATACCATATGAAATATGAGTTGATTGATTTTTTTGGCAATAAGACGACCTACTCATTTAATGTAATTGGAAAAAAACAAGCTATTCCCGAGCCTGTGAAATGTACGAATTTTATGGCTTGGAACATTAGCAACTGGTTTTTCGACAATGATTTTTCGCTGAGTATTCCGTTGGGAAATTTGTATTCTGATTTTTGCTATCGACATTCTAAAACAGCATCAGCCAAATATTTATCGGATATTCATCGTGTAAACAACACACCTGTTCCCCTGCATAAAAACGGTAAAATTTGGATAAAATTAAAAACCGAAAACTTGCCGGATACTACAAAATTAGGGGTGATTAAAATTGGCCGAAACGGAAATGAAAGGTGGTTGGGCGGAACGTACAGAAACGGCGGTGTGGAAGTTCCCATCAATGAACTGGGTGAAAGGTACGCGGTAGATATTGATACCGTTCCCCCGGTAATTATTGCGAATGCACCGGCTCAATGGGTATCAAAGAGAAGGATTTCAATTAAACTAACAGATTCAAAAAGTGGAATTAGTGATTTCAGGGGTGAGATAAATGGAAAATTCATTCTGTTTAAGCACGACATGAAGTCTGATTACTACACGTATTATTTTGATAATTCGAGACTTAGTAGGGGCCAGAAACACCATTTTACGTTTGCCGCTGTGGATGGGGCAGGTAATAAAAGCGAATATAAATTTGATTTCTTTTATTGATACATTTGTCAGAGCAAAAATGCCGAACATAAAAGTAAAAGTTCGGCATTTTTATTTTATCAAATAATTTAAAAGTCAATTCTGTTACTTCACAGTTATGCTTGAACCCCTTGATGCGTATTGTTTGATATTTCTTGGACTTCCGCTGCAAACTAACTTCGTTGCACCGCTCAGGTTGGCGTCAAGGCTTTCCGTGGTGTGAACTTCGGCACGAGATGCACCGTTTAAATCCACTTTCGCATCTTTAGCAAACAGTTGCGAACCGTGAAAAGCACAAGCTCCGCTTGCTTTTACGAGCAGTTGATTTGTTACGCCTTTTATGTCTGTCTTGGCGGCTTCAGCCAAAAATACATCAACAGCAGATACATTAATATTCAACTCAGCTTTGGATGCGCCGTACAGTTCTACTGTAAACTTTTTAGCACTCAGCGTTCCTTGGCTCTCGATTCTCGAAGCGCCTTTTGCCGATATGTTTTTCAAATTTACTGCATCAATTCGTATTTCAATGGGTTGGCGAATCAGGTAATCGTTGTATTTTGTCTTTAAGTTTTCTAAAATTCCCGTTTCATTTTTCAAATCCACCATGTTGATGTAAAGGATTCCGTTTTCCACTTTAGTTTCCACGGTTTCTAAAAATTTATCAGGTGCCATTACACTTACGTGCTGTGTCTTACCTTGAGTTAAAACAATTTTGAATCTACCAGTAACTTGAATGGCGTCGAATGCCGGAAGGTTTCGATTTTCGGTGATAAGCTCGAAGTTTGTTTCTGACGATTTCTGTGGAAACAAGGGTAACACACACAGAAAAGCAACTAAAATTAGAATTGATTTTTTTTTCATTTTTTTTGGTTTTTATTCGTAATCGATAAAAGAACCGCCGCTGGTTGAATTGCTTCTTTTAACCGGATTTCCGGACACAGAAATTTTACTGGCGGCATTAGCTTCTCCGATAAATTCTTCGGATGCGTTCACTTTGGCTTTACTTGCACCCGATGCGTCTATTTTGACGAACTTAGAAAACAAGTCGTCTGCATCAATCTTCGAAGCTCCAAGTCCTTCGATAAAAAGAGAATCGGCTATGCCTGACGCTTCAAATTTGCTGGCGCCTAAAAGTTTTACATCCAATTTTTGTGCCGAATTTAGTTTTATGTCAGATTTGCTGGCTCCTTGCAAGCGAATATTTAGATTTTTAACATTGAATGAGTTCATAAACTCTATTTCTGAAGCTCCATTTGCTTCCAAATTGGAAATGCTGTCCACACCTATACGAACTGTGATTTTAGGCTTAATCAGTTTATCTTCTGAGTAAATTTTTAGAATGCCGTTCATTACTTCGGTTTTCACGTTTGGAAGGTATTCGCTTAGCGTTTTCACTGAGACTGACTGCTCGGGTTGTTGAGTGAGTTCAATTGTTATCCATCCGTTTGCTTCAATGGATGTAAAATCAGCTACTGTTCTGCTTTCGGTGGTATAGGTCTGATTTTTTTGAACTGCATCTTGGTTGAATTCCCAATCATGAGTAATGATATTGTTTTGTTTCAATTTTTTTAGTGTATCGGTTCCTGTTCCAATGAACATAAAAATTCCTGCTAACCAAAGGATTAGAGCAATGATTAATCCCGAATAAGGGCGTTCTTTTTCCTTTTTGGAAATGGCGTTCATGCTCCAATTGATTAATGCAAAGATTGGGGCACCGATGATGAGCAAGAGCGAAATAATCAGCAAGATGATTTTATCGGGTGAACTCAGTCCAAATGCGCTGAAAAACTCAGGGAAAAGGTTTGTGATGGCTTCTGGTTCAAGCAATAGTATGATGAGTCCGAAAATTAGCGATGCAATTAAAATTACACCGACAATGCTGATAATTGCACCAATAAAGATGAGACCAATTTTTAATAAAGCTCGGATAACTTCCCAAACTCGTGTCCTGGTTTCGTTGGTTTCAGCTTTGAATTGTTCGCTTCCGTGATCATCTTTTGTGTCCACCATTTTGTTTTTAATCGTCTCAATATTAACGTCTTCACCTCTCATTTCAAGCTTTTGTGCAGTCGTTTGTGCTTTTGGGACGATTATCCACATCAGCAGATAAATCAATATAAACGTGCCCGAAGTGAGAAACGCCAGTAAAACAAAAATGATTCGTACAAGCGCCGTGTCCCAGTTGAGATAGACTGCCAAACCTGATGCCACACCACCCAGTAAGCGGTTGTCGATATCGCGGTAGTATTTTTTCTGCTTGCGTGATTTGGATTGCTCTTTGCGTGCTGATTGAGCATCATCTGCTGAGTTGGTTTCGTCATCGTCAACAAATTGGCTCGGTTTTCCCATTATGGAAATCACGGTGTCCACGTCATCAATGGTAATCACGTTTTTTTGCTTGTCCATTTTCTCATAAAAAAGTTCAGCAATACGTGCTTCAATATCGTTCATGATATCCACTTTTTCACTTTCTGATTTGAAATGGTGCCCTACATCAATCAGGTACGTTTGCAAAAGTTCGTACGCGTCTTCGTCAATGTGAAAAACGATGTTGTTTAAGTTGATTGTTAAAGTCTTTTTCATAATGATTTTTATGTTTTCTTTTACCTTTTGGATAGGCGAGTGTTAGTTTTTACGAATTGTTATCAGTTTTATCTAATGAAAAATAGTATTACAGATCGGTATCTGTTTTTTTTAGGCTGTTTACCACATCGTTCAGTTCCATCCAGACGTTGTCCAGTTCTTTCAAAAACCGTTCGCCTTTCGGAGTAACTTCATAATATTTTCTGGGAGGACCTTGTGTCGACTCTTCCCACCGATAATCAAGCAGTCCACTGTTTTTTAGTCGAGTAAGAAGTGGATACATAGTACCTTCCACCACAATCAGCTTTGCATCTTTCAATTCTGAAATAATGTCGGAGGCGTAAGCCGATTTCTTTTTGAGAATTAAGAGGGTACAGTATTCAAGGAATCCTTTCCGCATTTGTGATTTAATATTTTCTACATTCATATTTTAAAAATTCTTTTTTATAAAAAATAAGCATTGAAATTTGGTTTCTCTGATAATATTTTATTAATCAGCTTTTTTTATTTTATGAGTAGAAGGTGGTGTCTTGAAGAATCGGATGCTTAGCGGATAGTTCCACACTTCATTATTGCTTGCTTTTACGGCACCGATAATTGTAAAAATAAAATCGAGAATACCGATGATAATTAGTGGCAGTAAAATAACGCCCAGTGTCCCGAGAAATTGAATTATCATCCACGGGCTTTCTTCTAAGAAGTTTTCAAATGCAATGCCCGAAAGTGCCATTGTTCCACCAAAAATGAGTGCAGCAATCACCAGCAAGAGCACCGAAATAATTGCATAAATAAACACACTGATATTCCAGTTGAGGATGATTTTTCCGTTCGTATCCACACTTTTGCTCTCATCTTTCCGAGTAACCCACATCACGATCGGTACGATGATTCCCAAGAGTGGAAATAGGTAATTTGAAAACTGAGATAGGTGCATCAAGGTGTTATAGCTGTGGTTGTCATCCAGTTTTTCCACAATTGATTTCTTTTTCGCGTTTCCATATAGCAGTTTTTCTTTTTCTCCCTTGAATTCGGAATCCGTGAGAGTGCCTTGCGCATGAAGCGCTCTTAACTTTTCTAATTCGTCGTATTTACTTGCCATAATTCTAAAAATTTAATGAGTTAGTAAAATAATATAGTTCCTTGTACAACACAAAAGTATGTAAAACAACAATACTATGCAATACATAGTACTGTAAAAATAAATTATTTAACTTTAAATAACAGTTTAACGTGAAAATTTATTGATTAAAAGTCGGATGTATGACAGAGATGTTTCAGAAAAAGAATTAAAGTACGCTACTGATAATTTCACGCGTGTGGTTCGATAAAGTAGATGAATCGTCCTTATTGTATGCTGTTACGTCTATCGGTGGATGGATAGTCATGGTGATAGTGCCGGGATAAACTTTCAGCGAACGTATTTTAAGTCGTTCAAAACTGCCTTGAAGCGTGATGGGAACGATTGGAAGGTTTAGTTCTAAAGCAAGCAGAAAAGCGCCACGTTTGAACTTACCGAGCTTACCGGTTCGTGTTCGTGTCCCTTCGGGAAAAATTACTACCGAATTACCATTTTGCAGTTGTTCTCCGGCTATTTCAAGGCTTTTTTTAGCAAGTAGGGGATTGGTGCGATTAATAAAAATATGTCCTGCAGATGCACAAGCCGAACCAATGAAAGGAACTTTTCGTAAATCGCTCTTCATTACCCATTTAAATATAATCGGAAGCCAACCGTACACGACCAAAATGTCAAACATGCTTTGGTGGTTAGCTGTGAAAACGTACGATTTATTTTTGTCGATATTTTCTAAACCGCTAACTCTCACATTGACCAAAAATATATAGCAACAAAATCGTCCCCACATTATTGCCGGTAAGTAAGAAATTTTGCTGTTCGGCAAAATGGGCGATAAAATAATGGTAAAGATAGCAGTAAGTACGGTCGAAATTAAGAATAACGGCATTGCAATCAGCCACATGTAGATAAAATAAAACGGGTAGTATGGTTTCATGTGTTGTGTTGCTTAAGTTTTTTGAACAGGATTTTCCTAATAATTGAACGATAAAGCCGACGAAAGAAAAATCAGTTTTCTACAGTAGGCATTGTTTTTTCTTACTTTGGCTTACAAATACCCCCAAAATTACAATAAAAATTCCAATCCATTGCAATGAGTTAAGCATTTCTTTGAACAAAATCCAGGAAAAAAGAGCAGTAAAAACAGGAATTAAGTTGATGAAAACCTGCGATTTGGTGATGCCAATTTTTCGCACTACGTCGGCAAACAGGATAAATGCAATGACCGATGCAAAAATAGTAAGCATGAGAATAGCGCCAACAGCTTTTGGATAAATGATGATGTGAGGTAATTGCTTTAAATCTACGATTAATGCCGTGGGGATAAAGAAAATTAACCCAATTAAGCTTTGGTAGAAAATGATGTTTGTGGCTGTATATTTCTTTGGGATTTTCCGCAAAATCAGTCCGTAGGCGACGGCAGAAAGAACAGCTAAAAATACGAGGGCTATTCCGAATGCGGAAGTCGTTTTGTTATCATTAGATTGATTTACAATTAGATATACGCCAAAAATGGAAATACTGATTCCGAGCATATTGATGATTGTGAACCGCTCTTTTATAAAAACGAAAGCAAAGAAAGGGGCAAAGACTGGAATAGTGGAAACGATTACTGACGCCAGCGTCGGTTTAACCATTGTGAGTCCGTAGGTTTCTCCAACGAAATAGAGATACGGTTCGAAAAAAGCCAGTGCAAAAAAGAGTTTTAAATCCGTTTTATCCAACTTCTGAATGCGATCGGTCAGTTTCAAAAACCCAAAAAGAAGTACTGAGGCAAGAACGAGCCGAAGACTTATCAATGTTAACGGCGGAAAACTTTCCAGCGCTATTTTGGTCCAAATAAAAGAAAAAGACCAGCACAGTATCGAAATTATGATGTACAGGTAGATTCTAAAGTTTTCCGATTTTTCTTTCATAAAATAATCTAAGTGTGTTTACATTGAGTTTGTCTGAAGTACCGAGATAACTGCAAAGTGTCCGTTTTGCACAAGAACTAATGTCCGGAAGGTGTTTCGCTGATTTGCATATGTGGGGTAACGCCATTCTCAAGGCCACTTTGA
The DNA here is from genome assembly GCA_012518275.1 of Bacteroidales bacterium. GTDB lineage: Bacteria > Bacteroidota > Bacteroidia > Bacteroidales > Paludibacteraceae > UPXZ01. The sequence goes on along the minus strand of JAAYSS010000134.1, from coordinate 12,697 downwards.
GAGAAAAAACGTCCAATTTCATCGTTGCCCACCTTCCTATGAAACCACTTTTTACGCTGAGTTTTGCAAGAGCGTTGATGGTATTTGATGCAGAACCGCCTGTTGCCATTGTGGATTTTGAAGTTGTGATGTATGACTTGATTTGCTCAGACCGATTGTTTTGAATCAATTGCATTTCACCTTTTATCGCGTTTAAATCGTCCGGGATTTTGTCATTTTTTCGTAATTGATGATGAAAACAGACATGAAAACCAGATTAAAATATAATTTTTGTAAAATATTTTGCAAAGATATTGTATATCTCAAAATAATCTATTATTTTTGCATTCTCATTTCTGAAAAATGTATGGAAATTCTTCCTTAGCTCAGTTGGTTAGAGCATCTGACTGTTAATCAGAGGGTCCTTGGTTCAAGTCCAAGAGGAAGAGCAAAAAAAAGAGTTACGATTCGCAACTCTTTTTTTGTTTTAATTAGAGATGGTTTTGAAGCTATTCTCTTAGTTTTGCGCCTAACTTCTTCTCAATATTTTTCTGAATTTTTTGCATCACGTTATCAATTACCCTGTCTGTAAGCGTTTTGCTTTTGTCTTGAAGCGTAAAGCTTACGGCGTACGACTTTTTGCCGACTTCCAGGTTTTTACCTTCGTAAACATCAAATAGGGTTACGTCTTTAAGTAATTTTCGTTCGCTTTCGAATGCAATCTTTTCTATTTCAGCAAATTTGATGTTTTTGTCCAATAAGAAAGCTAAATCACGATAAACTTCGGGGAATTTTGGCAATTCGGTGTATTTTACCGTATCGGTATCAAGCGTGGAAAGGATATTTATCCAATTTATATCAGCAAAATAAACTTCTGCATCTACATCGGTCTGTTTTTTTACGGCATCACTCACAATTCCAAATGTGGCTAACAGCTTTTTATTGGCAGTTTTGATGCTCATTGCTTCCGAGTAGATATCGCTTTCAAATTCTTCCATTCTCAGTTTTTGCAAATTGAAACCCAAACGAATCAAAATATTTTGTACGTAGGCTTTCAGTTCGTACACGCTCGATTTCTGAGTGTCGCTACTCCATGAACCTTCAAATTTATTTCCGGTGAGCCAAAGTCCCAGATGATAATTTTCGCTGAATGCTGCCAGATTTTCACCTTTTTTCTTGTTTTCAGCTGTGTATTTGTAGCAGTTCCCGAACTCGTAAAGTCTTAAATTGGTATTGCGGTGGTTGATATTTCGGGCGATGTTCTCCATTCCGCCGAAGAGTAAAGTCTGTCGCATTACCCCTAAGTCGTTGCTTAGTGGATTCATAATACGTACGCTGTTTGCATCAGGGTAGGAAGTCAAAGTAGTGTAATAGCTTACTTTTGTTAGCGAATTATTCATCACTTCGTTAAAGCCTTGAGCGGTAAGTTGCTCAGAAATAAGTAATTGCAATCTGTGGCTATTCGGCTTTTTCTCAAAGCTCAAAGTTGAAACAAGATTCTCGCCGATTTCTACGTTATTGTATCCATAAATCCGCAAAATATCTTCAATCACATCAACATCGCGCCGCACGTCCACACGATATGTGGGAACTTTCAGTTCAAATTGTTCGTCGTTTTCCGACACGATTTCCATTTCTAATCCGTCGAGAATTTTCACAATTATATCTCTATGTATTTCTTTGCCAATCAGCGTATTGATTTTCTTTTTGTTCAATGTTACAGCAAAGGGTGAAATCGGCTTTGGATATTCATCGACAATTTCGCTGGAAATAGTACCGCCTGCCACTTCTTTTATCAGCAAGGCAGCACGTTTCAGTGCATAAATTGTTATTTCCGGGTCGCATCCGCGCTCGAAACGGAAAGAAGCATCCGTGTTCAATCCATGTCGGCGAGCCGTTTTCCGAATGCTTACTGGGTTAAAGTAAGCGCTTTCAAGGAATACATTTTTTGTGCTTTCGGTAACACCCGATGTCAATCCGCCAAAAACTCCCCCGATGCATATCGGTTCATCGCCGTTGCAAATCATCAAATCGTCCTGATTAAGTTTCCGCTCTACTTCATCCAGTGTAGTGAATAGTGTGCCTTCCGGCAGGGTTTTCACGCGCACTTCGCCACTTGTAATTTTGTCGGCATCAAAAGCGTGAAGCGGTTGACCTAATTCATGTAAAACGAAATTGGTAATATCTACGATATTATTAATAGGGCGTTGCCCGATGTTCAGCAAGTGTTCTTTCAGCCATTTTGGTGATTCCTGAACGGTAACGCCTGAGATTGTAACTGCAGAATAGCGCGGGCAGGCATTTTCATTTTCAACTTTAATAGGAATAGAAAGATTGGTGTTGTCAACTTTGAACGCATCAACGGCAGGTTTTTTAAGTTTTACACTTTCGTCGTGTAGAGCAAAATAGGCGGCCAGATCACGTGCCACGCCAAAATGCGAAATCGCATCGGCACGGTTGGGGGTAATCTCTATCTCAATTTGCACATCGTCTTTGATTTCATAGTAATTTTTTGCTGGCATTCCTACTTGCACGTCATTCGGTAGTACGATAATACCTTCGTGGCTTGTTCCGATGCCGATTTCATCTTCAGCGCAAATCATTCCGTGTGACTCCACCCCGCGTAACTTTGTTTTTTTGATGGTAAAACTTTCATCACCGGAATAAAGTACGGTTCCGATAGTTGCAACTACAACTTTCTGTCCGGCAGCTACGTTAGGCGCGCCGCAAACAATTTGCAGATTTTCTCCTGTGCCAACATCTACTGTAGTTATGCTTAGGTGATCAGAGTTTTCGTGTTTGGCACAAGTTAAAACTTCCCCAATAACAAGCCCTTCCATACCGCCTTTTACGGTTTGGATTTTTTCTACTGCAGCCACTTCGAGACCGATAGATGTTAGAATTTGTGCTAATTTTTCGGGTGATACATTAATATCAATGTAATTTTTCAGCCAATTGTAAGAAATATTCATTTTGTTGAAGAGTTTTTAGATGTTAGAGTTTTAGACTCAAAGAATTGATAAAAATATTAGAAACTTGAATTCGAGATTTAAAGAAGTCTAAAATTCTTGGTTCTTTTAGTCTGAATCTCCAATAAAACCACAAAGGTACTGATTTTTTCTCGCAACTTAATTTATTCAATTTCAAAAAACTAATATTTAATCTAAAAAACTTGACATTCTTTTGTTTTCTTATGAAAGTATTTTTTAAAATTGAGCTTTATCTACATGAACTCGAAAAATGTATCAAAATATGAGGCAGTCCTTTTTGATTCTTAAAATTGAAAGGTTAAAAATATTTTTGAAAAAGAAGTTGTGGAATTTTGGGCTTTTCTTGTTTGTGAACTTATTCTTTTCTAAATTAATGATTTATGAAAAATAGTATTGAAAATTTAAAATATTGTCTAATTCTACAAAAAAATAGAAAAATCATCGTATATTTGTAAAGCAATTGTTTTATATTATTAATTAATTTTAAGTATTTTATTATGTCTATCAACAAAGCAATTTTAGTAGGAAATGTGGGTAGAGACCCTGACGTACGTTATTTGGACAAAAATGTGGCAGTGGCTAATTTCTCATTAGCGACCACAGAGAGAGGTTTTACGATGCAGAATGGTACGCAAGTACCCGATCGTACTGAGTGGCACAATATCGTGGCATGGCGTGGACTGGCTGAGCTGGCTGAAAAATACATCAAAAAAGGTTCGCAACTGTATGTTGAAGGTAAAATTCAAACTCGTTCCTGGGAAAAGGATGGTATAAAAAGATATACCACTGAAATAGTTGCAGATAAAATCGAGCTTTTAGGAAGACGTTCCGATAGAACAGAAAGTGATGTTGACACAAAAGTTTCAGAATCTGAAAAATCGGTACCGCCACTACTAGAAGATGAAGATGATTTGCCATTCTAATTAATTTTAGTGTAAGAAAAATAAAAAAGCATATTGAGCCTTTCAATATGCTTTTTTGTTTTGTGGTAATCCAGATAGATGTGAGTATTCAATAATGCACTTCTGTTAATTTTTTTTGTCTTCCGTAATTGGTAATGGATTTGCAGAAATTTCTTCGTTTAGTTGACGGTTTTTATACACATCGCAAGCGAGGTAGAGTGCTTGCTGAAAGGAAATTTCTGATGCTAGGTTTTTTCCTGCCAAGTCATAGGCAGTACCATGATCTGGTGAAGTACGGATAATAGGTAAACCAGCAGTAAAATTAACACCTGTTTCCATTGAGATAGTTTTGAAAGGTATTAAGCCCTGATCGTGGTACATAGCCAATACCGCATCAAATTTTCTATAGGATTCTGCTCCAAAAAAACCATCGGCAGGATAAGGTCCAAAGCACATAATTCCTTTTTCTTCAGCTTTACGTAGTGCCGGCAGAATAACTCTCTGCTCTTCGTCACCTATTATTCCGCCATCACCTGCATGTGGGTTGAGTCCCAGTACAGCAATACGTGGACGGATTATCGTGAAGTCTTTTTTCAAAGACTCGTTCAAAATCGTAAGTTTATTTACTATTAACTCTTCTGTAATTTTTTCCGAAACTTTATTGATCGGAACATGCCCTGTGACAACGGCAATTCGGATTCTATCACTAACAAGCATCATGAGTGCAGATGAATTTTCACCAAATTTCTCTTCGAGGTATTCCGTATGCCCGGGAAAATTGAATGTATCGGATTGGATGTTGTTTTTATTAATCGGTGCAGTAACGAGGGCATGAATAGAGCCTTTTTTCAAATCTTCCGTCGCTCGTTCTAATGATGCTAATGCAGCTTGTCCAGCTTCCGGTGTTGACTGTCCGATTTCAACTTTTATGTCGTCATCTACACAGTTGATTAGATTAATCCGTCTTGTGACAGCTTGCTCCGCCGAATTAATAACATTCGGATTGATAGCTCTCAGATCAAGAGGATTTTTATAATATCCTACTATTTTTGAAGAACCGTAAATTATAGGGATAAACATATTAAGTATCCTTTTGTCAGTCAGCGATTTGAGTATGACTTCATACCCTATTCCATTTATGTCTCCGTGTGTGATGCCAATTCTTAATTTATCTGGTTTCATGAGTGATATTATTTCAAGATGTAAATTGATTATTATAAAAGTATATAAAAAAATCGAGAATAAATAGGATTTGGTGCATAATTTTCCGAGAACCAAAATTTCAAAATTTCAATCGGGAGTCAAAACAAGCATTCTTTTGCCGATTAGTTTTAATTGTTTTTCGTAAAAAAAGTTAAAACACCCCGCATCAGCCTATTCCTATCATTCTCATTTTGAATGGTTTCAAATGGAAATCCAAAAGCACAAACTCCATAGTTTTCTTTATAGGCGATGCCTGCACTTGAATGATTTTGCTCGTATTCACAGACTTTAACAGCTTTTATATCGGCCGGAATAACCACATCGGGAGCTTCTACGAAATACGATTTTTTGTTAGGATTTGTATAAAATTTAACCTGTAGATTATCTGGAATTTCCTTTATGGGTGAAGTATGAAAATCGACTTGACTCAGATTATTTATTTTGTCTGCAAACCATCTAATTTTCAGCGTTTTTTTCATAAACATTTTATCCGAAGTCATGCTACTATCTGCCAAAACAAGGTCAGAAACCATGTTAGAACCACTGATAAGGATATTGCCTCCTGAGTCAGTTAGTTGAGTGATTGCTTTTTGCATGGCAGGCTCAAAGGTTTTGAAATCTTTTTTGGTAGTGTCAAATAGAGCTGAGCGTTGTCTTTCCTTTCCTAAAATAAGGTCAACAATTTTATAATCATGTAGTTTTACTTCCGATTTAAGCACTGACTTTTTGCTAGTAGAAACGAAAGAGTGACCGGCAGATTTTATGGCGCGCCCATGAATAAATGGATAATCAAACGTATTTCCCGCAATTTCTTTACTTGCAAACTCTTGATTACTTGCTCCAAAACCAACATTTTCGTCATTTACATATGGTTTGTACCTTCTAAACTCTGTTTGACGTCCAGTGTAACTTATATCGGAAATGTAGGGCACACCGGCATCGTAAGTTTCATTAAAACCAGCCACTTCATTACCAATAGAAAAATCTTCAGGGCCTGAAATCCGCGTGAATCCATTTACAATCAGCACAGTGGGATTGCTGTTTGGTGCTTTGTAAACCGATAGTATTTCCGACGGGAAACTCTTACCTCCTTTGTTTACCGCCTCAATTTTAAAACTGTATATCTTCCCTTTTTCAATCTTTCGGGTGTATGAGTTTTTATGAACCAAAACTCCGTTATCAAATCCTCCATTTTCTATTCGAGTGTAAACAATGTAAGAATCAGGTTTTGCGGTTGGTTCAAGTGGATCGTCGGTAGGTCGCCAAGAAAGTTTTACCTCATTATCAGACACAAATTGAGTGTTGAAACTTTCGATCGGAAGTGGTTGTACTACATACTCAAAGTTGTTTGCGGTAGCCAAATACCGAAGCATTCCTTTATAGATTGCCCTGCTGACGGTAAACCTAAAACGTGGATCATGCCCATAACGCATATCGCCGTAGTTTTGGTGTGAAAGCATTTCCAATAACATGGTTGGAACTTCCGGTACTCTTGATTCGCTATAATTTCGATTCCAAAGCCCCCTTCGTTTCCATTCGGGATTGAATGTCTGCTTTATGTCTTCGGTAATTTGTGTCTGAATAATATCAGTCATTTCACGCGCATTCCAGCGAGATTTGTTGTTAGCATAGATGGAGCTTTTCTCTTTGTTTTTAACGGTAAAAATAGCTAATGTGCCTAATATAGAGTCGTTTCCCCTTAGACCGGCATCGGAATGAAATGCAAACGCCATGTCAATCGGGATTTTCAAGCCGGGTTTGGAAGGCAATACCGACGACCCGCCTGCCAAATAATTTACCCAAAAACCACGCGATTGGAAATCGTCCGAATAATCGTTAGCGCCATCGGTGCGACTGTAAATGGTATCTGGTACGCCTGCCCATTGGAGCCAGTAGCGAGCGCCCTCGGTAAATCGGGGATAATGACTGGTAGAATAGTTGGTAAATTTTTTTACAGAAGTTCGAAGTCTGCGCTTCCTCCCTCTTCCGACATAGGTTCTTATAACTTGATCAGAGCGTTTTCGACTGATATTGCCCATTCCTCCCCCAATCTTTACGGCATCGGCAGTGATTACTCTGTTGTTGTCTGCACTAAAATTAGTCAGAAAAACTCCTTGATTATCATCTTTTCCTTCTTCAAAATCAAAATGTCCTAAGTAAATCCAAGTACCTCCGCCCATGGTTTGATTTACAGAAAATTCAGTAGTACCACCTGCATGTCGCACTGTGTATTGAGCGTCTCGCACACTATTCATAAGTGATTTATAGGAAACGTATACCGCATATTTTCCGGTTTCCGGTATGTTGGGTATCCATTGTGCAACAGCATTACGGGTATTCTCTTTGGTGGAAATTACCTGCATATACGTTCCCATACGAAAAGGATTTTCCTTATGTAGGTAATTCCTTTTCATATCACCGAATCCGGGAAGTGCCCCTTTACTCCATTTTTGGCTTCCATTAATGGTGTTAAATTCGGAATGTGATGAGCTGTTGTCATTATCCACAATCACCTCATGGGTCTGTGTGTCGCGTTCGCGGGGAAGTAGAACGTTAGCTCCGGCATTTTCAAGCATCGGCACCAAAAACGGCAGCACGTACGCCTGGGTGTATAAATCTTCAACAGTAGAAAACATCACTGGTCGTTGCCACATCCAGCGTTCACGGATCTGGTTGTAATAACGTCCATGACTCTGCCACACAGCCAAGTGACGATTCTGAAGTCCATGAGTAACTTTATTGGGTGATGAAGTGTTTTTTACTAGCGGATGTTGTGGTGGATCAACCGAAAATCTAGCTAAACGGCTACGACCGCTTTTCCGATAATATCCGGGTATCAGTTCTGAAATTTCTTGACCGTTAGAAAAGATAGAAATTGTATAGTTTGGATAATCAAAACGAGTCAAACTTTTAACCAAATTATAGATAGAATCGACGTTATTTGGACGTAAGGGGAGGTAACTCAATGTAGGATTGGTTGTTATGGTTAAACGTTTGGCTGTTGAAAGCGGTGTGATTTTGGTAATTCGAACTTGACCGACATCAGCATATTTTTCCCCAAAAACGGTAAGCGTATCCTCCAAAGTTTTTATTAAAGGTGCTTGTGAAAACACCGACAACGGTAAAAACAGAGTTAAGGCAAGAGCGATTACTTTTATTTTTCGAAAAAACATTAATCTAATCAATTGGTAAAAACAATTTCACACAAAATTACAACATCTAGTGTAAAATAAAAACGGAATGATACAAGTTCATCCCGTTTTTACATATTATTAAATGAGTTTTAGATTTAATAGAAATTTGCTCTGTTGTCCACAATTTTGTATTTGTCTCTCATTTTTTGCATCAGTAAATAAGGCAATGATTGTGCGGTGCGATAATCAAGTTGTTCAGCCTCTAATTTTGCGTCAAATGGTGTAGAATCTGACTGTTTGTCTTGAGGTGCAATAACGAAAACACCCGTTTCTCCTTTTAGAGGAACCGATAATTTTCCAGGCTCGGTAATACTTGCTTTACCAACAATATACGGCTCCATGCCTGCATCACCAAATTGGAATGATGCGAAGTTTATCGCAGGAGCTGTTTTTACCTCTGAATCCAGTGATGTGGCCAGTCCATCGATTGTAGGATTGGAAGCCAACAGATTAGTTAGTTGTTTTTTGATGATTTCCGCTTTTTTCTCTTTTACCAATTCAGCTCTCAGTTGTGGCTTCAGCTGTTCCAAGCTTTGGAATCCTTTTTCGTTTATTTCGGTAACAACTGCAACGACATAAGTGTCTCTATCACAGTCGAATACATCAGAAACTTTTCCTTTATTGTTTTCGAATGCCCAGCGCACAACTTGTCTTGATTGCGGAATCATATCTACATTATCCGAGTTTTTATTTAACCCTGCTGATGGGCGTACTACATATCCTTTTTCTTTTGCTAATTCTTCAAATTTCTTTTGATCAGTACTGGCTGCGGCAAATTGTTTTGCTTCATTAAATTGTTGACTATAAGATTGATTACTTGGAGTTACTTTGCGTTCCAAAATTGCCAATTTCACTTTCGGGCGAGCCGGTGTTTTTTCCATTACTTGGAAAATCTGGATTCCTTGCATGTTGCTCACCTTGAAGATTTCGTTAATCCCTTTTGAAAATGCCGGCTCTGAAATTTCTGAACCAACCATGTCGCGAGTAATCCAACCCACTTCGCCTCCGGCAGCTGCTGTTTGTTGTGCTAATGAATTTTCACGAGCAGCATCAGCAAAACTTAAACCACCTTTTATTGCATTGATGATGCTGTCTGCTTTTGCATTGCTATCTGGTTCAAGCACAATATGACGAAGTTTTACAGAGTCTGATTCCATAATACCGGACTGCATGATTTTCGCCATAGTGTGTGTGTTGTCTTGGAATACGGGGCCGTAAATTGCACCTGTACCATTACTGAAAGCAAATTCTTTCAAGTTTGCTGGGACAGTCTGTTTTGAATAGGATCGCTTTTCATCATACGTAATGTCAGATTCTGCATTTACCAATCCAGCAACATCATTTGTGGTTTTAAATTCTTCGCTTACTTTGTCCATCCACTCTTGTGCTTCTTTGAAATCTTCTTCAAGAGGCTCTACATTAAATGCAACATAGGAAATAGAACGATTAGCTTCTTGCTTATAAAATTCTTTTACTTTTTCGTAGCGTGTTTTTAATTCTGCATCTGAAACCTTTACGGCTGAATCGGATACAGATGTGTAAGGTTGTATTACATAGTTTACATCGCCTGTCATTTTTCGTGCATCGTAGTTGTATTTAGCTTCCAGGCTGTTAGTTCCTATTGATTTTCCAAGTAATGCAAAGTATTTCTCTTGGAGGATGGAGCTTTTTACAGCTTTTTCCCAGAATAGCCAGTATGACTTTGCTTCGCGAAGCTGCTCTTGTGCTTCTGGTGGTATGTTATCATCAAACACATTGTTGTAAAACTGAAGTAGTGTAGCTCGGCTGAACTGACCGGTCTTTGGGTCCATGAAAATAGGACGTTGTTGAATAAGTGGATGAATGTTCTTGCCAATCAATCTGTCTTTTAGCTCTTCAGTGTTAACAGTAAGTCCCATTTTAGCAGCTTCAGCTTCCAGTACACGTTCGTTGATCATATTTTCCCAAACTTGTGTACGAAGTTGAGCCATTTCATTTTCATTGATGTCACTTCTTCCTGATTCGATTTTAACAACCGTATTCAGCTGGTCAACAGCTTCTTGGAAAGTTCGAATGTCTATTTTTTCACCGTTTATTTCGGCTACATTTTGTTTTGCTTGGTGAAAAAGTGTTGATCCGGAATTTAAAAAGTCGCCGATAATAAATGCCAAGAGTGCTACACCTATCACGATTGCCAATAAAACTCCTTTGCTTCTTATGCTTTGTAAAATTGCCATTTTATGTAAAAAAGTTATAAGTTTTTGAGATTAATTTTTATTTAAATTTTAGGGCACGAACTTACAAAAAAAAATGCATTCGGCATGCATTTTAGTTGTAAATAATTATTTATACCCAATTTTATGTCCTTTTACTCTGTAATTATTCAAGAATTAATTCACCTGCATTTTTACAAGTTCAATTCGGTTGTTAGTTACTTTTACAGTTTTGAAGGTAAAGTGTTCAATTCGGATTATTTCGTTTAACTTAGGAAACCGTTGATGAGCTTGCAGTATAAATCCGGCTATTGTAGTATATGCTTCGGACATTGGGATGTTTAAGTTGAATAGCCGATTTGCTTCTTCCACTTCAAGCTTTCCTGATAAAAGATATTCATTCTCACCGATTTGTTCTGCCATGTAGTCACGAACGTCATGCTCGTCTTCAATTTCGCCAAATATTTGTTCTACAATATCTTCCAATGTAACTATCCCGGCTGTACCACCAAATTCATCTACCACCACGGCAATACTTTTCTTTTGTGTCATGAAAGTTTTCATCAGCTTTTGTGCAGCCATGTTTTCTGGTACTATCGGGATGGGCTTAATGTGTCTAACCCAATTTTTCTGATCTTTAAACATTTCAGAAGAATGTATGTAACCCACTATATTGTCAATATTGTCTTTATAAATCAGTATTTTGGAAAGTCCGGTTTCTATAAACGTCTGCTTAAGTGCATTTACATCTACACCGTATTCCAAAGCAACCATCTCAGTACGAGGTATGTAGCAATCTCTGAGTTTAACGGTGGAAAAATCAAGTGCTTTCTTAAAAATCTTTACTTCGTTATTTAGTTCTTTGATGTCATCCTTAGAGTCTAAACTCTCTAAAAGGAGATAATTCAAGTCAATTTTCGAAAAAATATTTTCTTCTACCGACTTAGGAATGTCGGTTCTTAGTACTTTGAATGCCCTTAATGAAAGCCATGAGGTAATCCATGACACAGGATAGAGAACAATGTAAAATATGAGCAAAAGCCATGAGAAAGCCCGAATCCACAAGTTTGGGTTGAGTCTAAAAATTATTTTTGGGAGAAACTCTCCAACAATTATTAAGATAGTTGCAGCAATGACGATTTGTAAAAGCAGGCTGAAACCTATACCTATTCCCATTGCACTGAAAGGCTCACTCATAAAACTCATTATCAGCATGCCGTAAACCACTATGCTGATGTATTTTCCCAGCGACATGGTGGCAACAAATTGTTGTGAGTTGTTGTAAAAAATGGAAATAATCGACGAATTCAAACTCTTATCCTTCTTTGCCAATTCAAACCGAAGTCGATTTGCAGAAAGATATGCAGTCTCCATCCCTGAAAAGAAAACAACGCCCAACAGCGAAAGCAATATGTAGCCTATTGAACTCAACTATTATTTTATTAAAAACTTTCTTTTACTTTGCAAAGATACTATAATTTAATGTTTTGCAATATAAAAACACAAGAAATCACTCATTTTCTTTTCAAAAAAACTGTTTTCTTATCTAAAAAGGGGGAAATAGCTTGCAGTATTAAAAAAAAGCTGTATCTTTGCAACCGCTTTTGAAAATGATTCACTAGCTCAGTGGGTAGAGCATCTCGATTTATCGGGAGGGTCCCGCTTCGAGTCTTATTCGAATCTGACATAAAAAAAGATTCGCTAGCTCAGTAGGTAGAGCACATCCCTTTTAAGGATGGGGTCCTGGGTTCGATCCCCAGGCGAATCACGATGAAATAAAGACGGTTATTCAATAGATAATCGTCTTTTTTTACATTTTATTGACCATTGAGTATGTCTTGTTTCTACGTTTATATCCTTTATTCTTCTTCTGCTGATATGTACTATGTTGGGAGTACTAATGATATTGAACGTCGTTTGAGTGAGCACAACCGTATCAAAGGTAAATTCACGGATAGAGGTATTCCTTGGCGATTAGTTTATAAGGAAGTTTTTCCTGACAGAAGTCAAGCGTTAAGCAGGGAGCTATCGATTAAGAAAATGAAATCTCGTCAATACATTGAAGATTTGATTTCACGCAGTGATCGGCTCAGTAGGTAGAGCATCCCGATTTATCGGGAGTGGTCCTGGGTTCGATCCCCAGGCGAATCACGATGAAATAAAGACGGTTATTCAATAGATAATCGTCTTTTTACATTTTATCGACCATTGAGTATGTCTTGTTTCTACGTTTATAT